>DASUFK010000277.1:0-10195 GCA_036274615.1 Gammaproteobacteria bacterium
ATTCCGCGTCGCGCGATGGTATTGCCAAACGCGATCGCTTGTCGATTGTCAATGTGCCGCGCGCGCGAGACTACAGCGCGCGCCGAGCAGCCCGGTCAAGCCCTCGGCCGCGGAAGGTCGAAGCCGAGCTCGCTCGCCGTGGCCCGCCCCGCGCTCGTGTAGATCTCCGGCGTACCGTCGTCGCCGACCACCCAAACTTCGCGCGCGCCGGCCGCGAGGTAAGCCGCGACTTTTGCGCCGATCTCGGCGCGCGTATTGGTCGGCGACAAGACCTCGACGCAGAGGTCCGGTCCGGCGCGAAATTCGCTCTCCGCGCCGTGACGCCGCATGAACTCCGGCGACGCCCAAACGACGTCCGGCACGCGCACGCCGATCTCGGTTTCGACGGGGCACTCGGTGAACGTCGTGCCGTCGGGCCTCTGCAGCCCCACCTCGCGGCTCACGTAGGCCTGTAAGAACGCATGCCGAGTCGTCGGCGGACTCACTTCGATCGCGCCCTTCTCGTTGAGCTCGATTTTGTACGGAATCGCCGCCACCAACGGATCGGCGGCCAGCTGCTGCCAGCGCCGGCGCAGCTCCGCTCGCGATAACCGATAGCCGGCCTTGGGTTTGGCGACGGTGGCGTTCATGAGTCTCGTCCGAGAAACGGCAGCTCGATTGTGCTCGCCGCACGCTGGCAGGCGCAACGCTCGAATCCGTGCTCATGGCCGAAATAGCATGCAGTTGACGCGCGTGCGATGCGGCGCCCGCAGAACCCTGTCGCCGCGGGCGCGTAGCTCGATTCTCGACACCGCGAAAGTTACGCCGCGCTGGGCGAAACGCGTGAGCGCGATCTCGGCGGGGTCACGATCATCTCCGTATTCGCCGCGCCCGGCGGCACCATCGGCAGCACCTGCTGCTCCGTGTCGATCGGCGCGTGAATCAGGCACGGGCCCGGCTCGTGCAACGCGGCCGCGAGCGCCCCGCGCGGGTCGCGCGCTTTGGCGAGATCGAGCGCGGCCACGCCGAAGCCGCGCATCAAGGCCACGAAGTCGGGCGGCTTGCGATACGCGGAGGCGAACGTGCGCCGGCCGTAGAACAGCGTCTGCTGCTGATACACGAGCCCGAGCGCGCGGTTGTCGAGCAGCACGACTTTCACGTTCACGCCCTCCTCCGCCGCGGTCGCGAATTCCTGGAGGTTCATGAGGATCGAGCCATCACCTGAGAAGCAGACCACCGTGCGCTCCGGCGCGGCGAGCGACGCGCCGATCGCGGCCGGCAGCCCGAAGCCCATCGTGCCGAGGCCGCCCGACGTGAGCCACCGGCGCGGCCGGCGCAAGGGATACGCCTGCGCCACCCACATCTGGTGCTGACCCACGTCGGTGGCGACGATCGCATCGTCGTCGAGCGCGGCCGCCACGGCGGCGATCACGCCGTAGGGACTCTGCAACGACGCGGCGCCCGGCATCGCGAGCGGATGCAGCCGCTTCAGCTCCGCGACGCGCGCGAGCCAACGTGCGCGGCGCCGCGCGCGCAGCTTCGGCGCGAGCCGCTCGAGCACGCCGCGCGCGTTCGCGGCGATCGCGAGCTGCGGCGTGCGGAGCTTGCCGAGCTCCGCGGCGTCGACGTCGACGTGGATCACGGCCGCGCGCGGGCAGAACTCCGCGAGCTTGCCGGTGGCACGATCGTCGAAGCGCACGCCCACGCCGATCAAGAGATCGCACTCGTCGAGCGCGTAATTCGTGCACGGCGCGCCGTGCATGCCGAGCATGCCGAGCGACAGCGCGTGATCCGTCGGCAGCGCACCGAGCCCCATCAGAGTCATCACGGTGGGCAGCGACGAGCGCTCGGCGAGCTTCACCGCGGCCGGCGCGGCGCCGGAGTGAACGACGCCCCCGCCGAGATACAGGATCGGCCGTTCGGCAGCCTCGATCATCGCCGCGGCGCGCTCGAGCGCCGCGTCCTCGGCCCGAGGCGCGGCCGCAGCGGCGCCGGGCTCGGGCCAGGCCTCGACGTCCACGGCCTCCGTCTGCACGTCCTTCGGGATGTCGACGAGCACGGGCCCCGGCCGGCCGGAGCTCGCGATCGCGAACGCGGCCGGGATCACGCGCAGCAGCTCGCGCGCCGAGCGCACGAGGAAGTTGTGCTTGGTGATCGGCAGCGACAGGCCGAACGTGTCGACCTCTTGAAACGCGTCGGTGCCGATCATCGTGCGCGGCACCTGGCCGGTGATCGCGACGAGCGGAATCGAGTCGAGCTTCGCGTCGGCGATCGCCGTCAAGAGATTGGTGGCGCCCGGTCCCGAGGATGCGATGCAGACGCCGGGCTTGCCGGTCACGCGGGCGATGCCTTGCGCGATGAACCCCGCGCCTTGCTCGTGACGCGCGAGCACGTGACGGAGCCGCCGCGAGCCGGCGAGCGCGTCGTAGAGCGGCAGCACGGCGCCGCCCGGAATGCCGGCAATAGCCGTCACGCCTTGCCGCTCGAGCAAGCGGACCACGATCTCGGCGCCTGTGTAACGTGTCATCGAACGCTCCTCGAGTCGTCCGGCGGTGGCCGGCGGGAGCGCAAAAACGAAAAACCCCCACCGGCTCGCGCCTGTGGGGGTTGAAGATTCGGTCAGTCAGCTAGTCAGTCGTCAAACCCGCCCGGCGCGCTCGATCGCGTGTACGACTACGAGCACGAGCGCGCGCGAGGCGATGTGGGCGTTGGCGGCGGACGACGGCATAGGGGGCGGATTATGGGGGCGCCCTCCGCTTGGAGGCAAGGACGCGCTGCCGCGAGCGACAGGTAAGCCGAGCGGCGATCGCCGTTCCCGCCCGAGCCGCCGCGGCCGCCGGGCACACCCTTTGCATCGTTGCATGAGGTCGTGCTCGAGGATGGGCCCACACATGCGAATCTGGCAGTTGACCAAGGAATCGGTCGCTTCCTGGCGAAAGGACCGCGCTTCGACCATGGGCGGCGCTCTCGCCTACTACACACTTTTCTCCATTGCGCCGATGCTCATCATCGTGATCGCCGTCGCAGGGCTGTTTCTCGGCGAAGAAGCCGCGCGCGGGGAGATCGTCGGGCAGCTCCGCGGCATCATGGGCGACTCCGGCGCCACGGCCGTTCAAGGGTTGCTCCAGAGCGCGAACAAGCCCACCGAGGGCGCGCTCGCGACGGTCATCAGCATCGTGCTGCTGATCGTCGGCGCCACCACGGTTTTCGCCGAGCTTCAGACGGACCTCGACATCATCTGGCGAGCGCCCGCGGTGAAAACGGCCTCCGGCCTTTGGGCCTTGCTCCGCTCGCGGGTGTTGTCGTTCGGCATGATCCTGGCGCTCGGGTTCCTGATGTTGGTCTCGCTGGTGGTGAGCGCGGCGCTGCAGGCGCTCGGCAAGTGGTGGGGCGGAGCGTTCGGCGGGATGGCCCTGCTATTGGAAGCCGTGAATTTCCTGGTTTCGTTCGCGATCACCACCGGCCTGTTCGCGCTCATCTACAAGGTGCTTCCGCGCGCGGACATCGCCTGGCGGGACGTGTGGATTGGCTCGGCCGTCACCGCACTGCTGTTCGCCGTCGGCAAATTCCTCATCGGCCTCTACATCGGCAAGAGCGGCGTCGCGTCCGGCTACGGCGCGGCCGGCTCGTTCGTGGTGCTGCTCGTGTGGGTGTACTACTCGACCCAGATTTTCTTCCTCGGCGCCGAGTTCACGTGGGTCTATGCCAACACCCACGGCTCGCGCCGCAACGTACGAACGAGCGAAAAGACGGCGCGCCCGAGCGCCGCGCTCGCTTTCGCGGTCAAAGCGACGGCGGCTTCGTCACCATCGAGTAGAACACGACAACGAAGCCGATGAAGGCCGCGATCCGAGCGCAACCCACCAGCGCCGGTTCACGTCGGAGAAGCTGCGGCCGATAAACAGCGCTCACAATCGCACGTCGATCTCGACGTCGCCGCGGCGATCCAGGATGTTCACCGCCACGGTGTCGCGATGCCGCCGCAGCAGCAGGTCGAGCCGCGCATCGCCGACCGCCAGCCCGATGACCTCCATTGCATCGAACGACGCAGGCAACCGCGGATGCTTGAACGACAGCAGCCGGCGGCCCGCGTCGATCTCGATACCGAGGCAGGCTTGCAGCAGCGCGAACGGCGCTGCCGCCGCCCACGCCTGCGGCGCGCAGGCCACGGGATAGAGAACCGGCACTTTCTCACGGCGCCGCTTCGTGCCGCAGAAGAGCTCCGGCAACCGCCGCAAGTCCATGCGCGCGGCCGCCTCGAGCATCGCCGAGGAAAGCTTGACCGTTTCCGCGCAACATCCGTAACGCGAGAAGCCCAGCGCAATCAGCGCGTTGTCGTGCGGCCAGATCGACCCGTTGTGATACGACGCCGGATTGAAGCGGCGCTCGCTCGTGTAGACCGTGCGCAAGCCCCAGCCGCTGAACGACTCGTGGCGCATCAGCGACTTCACGATCCTTGCGGCGCGCTCGACGGGCGCGATGCGGGTGAACAGCACTTGGCCCGCGTTCGAGCTTCGTACGCGGCAGGGGCGCTTGGCGCCGTCGAGCGCGAGCACGTAGGTGCCGAGCTGTTCGTCCCAGAACGCGGCGTCGAACCGTTCGCGCAGCGCCGCCGCCCGCTCGCGCTGAAGGGCCGCGAGCTCCGGCTCCCCTTGCACCTCCGCCAGCTCGGCGCCGGCGATGCGAGCCATGTAGACGTACGCCTGCACCTCGCACAGCGCTATCGGCGCCTCGGCGAGCGCGCCGTCCTCGTAGAACACGGCGTCGCCAGAATCCTTCCAGCCTTGATTCACGAGACCGCGGTCAGTGTGCCGGCGGTACTCGACGAAGCCGTCGCCATCGACGTCGCCGTCGGCGTCGATCCAGGCGAGCGCCGCGCGCACGTTCGGCCAGATCGCGTCGAGCGTCGTGCGATCCGCCGTCTGCCGCCAGTAGGCTCCCGCGAGCGCCACGAACAGCGGCGTGGAATCCACCGAGCCGTAGTAGCGCGCGAACGGCACCTCTCCGAGGCGGGCGAGCTCACCGTGCCGCGTCTCGTGCAGGATCTTGCCGGGCTCGGCGTCGTTGAGCGCGTCGTGAGCCGTCGCCTGCGTCGCGGCCAAGAAACGCAGCACGCCGCGAGCGAGCTCCGGATAGATCCACAACGTCTCGAACGCCGTGATCAACCCGTCGCGCCCGAACGCCGTGGAGAACCACGGGACGCCCGCGTACGGGTACGGACCTTGCGGCGTGTCGGTTACGAGCATCTTGATGTCGGCCACGGCCCGATCGAAGACCTCGTTCACGACGCTGTTCGAGGTTTCCAAGGCCGCGCCGCCGAAGGCGCCCTCGCGCACCGCGCGGCGCATCGACCGAAGCGCCACCGCCGCGTTGCGCTGACAACGCGAGCCGTCCACGCTGCAGTGCACCGTAACGGTCAACGTGCGCCGCTGCCTCGGCTCGAGCTCGAGGTCGTACACTGCGCGGCGCGGGCTGAGCTCGGTGGGGCGCGGCGCAAACAGCAGGTCCGTGGCGCGCGCCACCCCGTCGAGCGACGCGTACTCGAACCGCACGTGATCGAGCCCGCGCCGGCTCACGGTGATTTCGCCGCGCGTGTCGCGCCGAACGAAACCGCGCACCTCGAAAATGTCGACGAAGTCCGCGTCGAAGTCGAAAGAGATTCTGATCCGGTGCTTGTGCTCGCCGAAATTTCGAGCCGTGAGCACTTCATAGCAGGCCGCATTCCACAGGAACTTCATGCGGCCGATGTGCACGGTGTCCTTCGGCAACTCGGCGCTATCGCCGCGGGCGAGATCCGGATTGGTCAAGTCGACATCGAGCACCGCGTTGTTGTTCTGCACGGTGGAGCTCAACAGCAGCGGCATGCGCTCGTCGATGCGCAGCCGCAGCCGCGACAGGAAACGGGTGTCCCGGTGATACAGCCCCTCGAGACCGCCCATGGCCGGAGACAAATCGCCGAGGCGGTCGAACAGCGCGAACGTATCGCCGTGCTTCAACGTGCGCGGGTTCAGCTCCGCCAGCGACGTCTGCGAATCGATATAGAAATGCTGCGGGGCTTCCGCGGCTGCAGCCGCGGAGTGTTGCTGCGCCATGCGAGCTCACCTCATGCGGCGGCGCGGTCGGCGTCGACGTCGTCGAGCTTCTCGTAGATGCGCAAGTACTCGCTCGTCATCCGCTCTACGGAGAATCGCCGCAGGAACCGCGCGCGTACCGCATAGCGGTCGAGCTGCGCCGCCCGCGACACCGCTCGCGCGGCTTCCTCGATCGAGTCCACGATCCAACCCGTGACGCCATCGTCGATGACTTCCGGAATCGAGCCGGTACGCCAGGCAATGCACGGGGTTCCGCACGACATCGCCTCGACCAACACCAGTCCGAACGGCTCCGGCCAATCGATCGGAAAGAGCAAGGCACGCGCGTTGCCCAGGAACGCGGCCTTGTCCCGCTCGCCGATCTCGCCGATATATTCCACGTGGTGCCGCCCGAATAGCGGCTCGATGTGCTTGTGAAAGTAGGCTTGATCGCGCTCGTCGATTTTCGCGGCGATCTTGAGCTTCACACCCGCGCGGGCCGCGATCTCGATCGCGCGGTCGGGACGCTTCTCGGGAGATATTCTGCCGATGAACGCCACGTAGTCGCCTCGCGGCCGCGCCTCGAACGGGCAAACACTCCGCGGCAAGCCGTGATACACGGTGCCGAGCCAGTTCGCCGAGGGCACCGGCTGTCGCTGGGCGTTGGAGATCGAGACGAGCGGCGCGTCGTGAAATTCGCCGAGCACGGCCGGATACGGCGGCTGGTCGAGCCTTCCGTGCAGAGTAGTGAGCGCGCGCACGCCGAGCAGCTCGCGCAGCAGCGGCAGGTGGATGAGATCCGAATGAAAGTGCAAGACGTCGAACTCGGCAGCGCGCTGACGAACCTGCTCGAGCTGCAGCGCGATGTAAGGCAAAGGGTCCGCGGTCGCTCCCTCGAGCCTGAGCGCGCGCGGCGCGACGGCAACGAGCCGCGCCGCGGTCTGCGAGTCCCCGCTCGCGAACAACGTCACGTCGTGACCTTTCCGTACGAGCTCCTCGGTGAGATATGACACGATTCGTTCGGTTCCTCCGTAGAGTCGCGGTGGAACGCTCTCGATGAGCGGAGCGATTTGAGCGATCTTCATCGCCGCTGAGCCGGCAGTCCTTGCCATCGTTTTCTTCCGTAGCACGTCTTCGATCTGACGATGCAAGGAGCGGGCCAGGCCCGCGCGTGCTCAACCCCGCCGCGTTCACGCGGGCTCCATGCCGTAACGCCTCTTGGCCAGGGCGGCCTCGGGAGAGGCCATGAACATCAACAACTCCCGCGCAGCGTCGGGCCTGCGGCACGTGGCGGCGATGCCGCCCGAGAAGATGGTCAAACTCTGGACGGCGGGCGGCAGCGGACCCACGACCTCGATGCCCGGCAGGCTCGCGAGCTCCGAAAGCTGCTGGAAACCGAGCTCTGCCGCTCCGTTCGCGACCAGCGAGCCCACGGGCACACCGGGCGGCGGCACGACGATTTTCGGCCGGAGTTGCGCGAGGATTCCCCAGCGCTCGAACGTCTTCTCGAGATGCGCGCCGCTCGGCCCCGTCGAATAGCTCAGCGTGCCGGCGCGCAGCACCGCGTTCTTGAGCGCGTCCTCGGATCCGATGTCCGGTTTCGGCGCGCCTGCGCGAACCGCAACCGCGATGCCGGACTTCACGAGGTCCACGCGGCTGCCGGCGAGCATCTTGCGGGCGGCGATGAGCTTGTCGATCGCGTTCGAGGCGAGCACCACGACCTCGAGCACATCGCCTTGCTGCACGCGTTTGGCGACGTCAACGCCGCCGGCGGCTTCGGTGAGGACGGCTTGCGACGTCGAGCGCGTATAGTCGCGAGCGAGCTCGCTCAGCAGCTCGCGAGTGGCCATCGACGAGATCATGTGCAGCGGCTCGCTCATCCGAAGCTCCCGTCGCGACGGAAGCGCCGCGACGCCGCTATGTTAGCGGATCGCGCGGCGGCGGCCGATGCGGCCTCCGGAGAGTGCGGAGCCCGTTAGAACGCGTAACGCACGCCCACCATCAAATTGTCGTCGAGCTGCCGATTGCCCAAGTCGGTGTCGAATTTCAGCGAACGACCGCCGATGAACAGCTCCGTGCCCGGGGCAAGCTCAGCCTGGAACCGGAGCGAGGCGTCGATGATGTGGTCGGTGTGGCCGAAGGTGAAAAGATCGGGCGCATAGAACGCGCTCAGCACGACACCGTACTTGCGCCGGTCGCCGAACGTGTACTGTGCCTCGCCGCCGATGCCGACGCTGAAGATGTCCTCATCCTCCTCGTCCAACCAGGCAGCGTACATGCGCGTGCCCGCGCGGAAGTGCAGACCTTCCTTCGATTGCGCCTCCCTGCCGCCGATGAGCCCGAGCACGTCGCCGGTCAGGACGAGATCGTCGTCCTTGTTGTAAAGGAAGCCGCCGCGGCCCTCGAGCGCACCGAGCTTGTCCGTATCGATGTCCCGGATGTATTGCGCCGCCACCGCTTGCTCGCTGATGTAAGCCTCGAGTGCGCGCCCGCCGACTCTGGCCCGCGCCTCGTTGTTGTCTTGCGCATATGCATGGCCCGCCACGAAGCCGGTTGCGAGCAGCGCTAGGGTCGTGACGGTCGTGCTCTTGGATTGCATGGTTCCTCCTTGCTCCGCCGAGCGCCGCACCTCTGTCCGTGAGGAACGACAGGAGGAAAGTAGCAAGGACCGTGCCACGCTTCGGCGCTCACGCCATACGGTCGCGGACTGCGCGCGAGCGATGCAGGAATTGCGCGGCGATTGCCAAATCTTCGCCGCGGCGAGCATGGCCGTAAATGCTGGCGTGGTTTTTGCTAGATACAGCCATCGACCCTGTGGCGAAAAATCGACCATGAAAACCGCACTCGTCTTTTTTCTCGGCCTGCTCGCAGTACCTTCGATCGCGTTCAGCCAACCCTATGCGAGCGTGCAGCTCGGCTACGCCCGCGCGGACTTCCCCCTCGGCCCGCCGTACAACGGCGTGGTCGACGACAACTCGCCGATGCTCGGCGTGGAAGCCGGCGTCGCGTTCGGCAAATGGGGCGGCGAGATCGGCCTTCACGAATACGGAAGCTTCGACGGTTTCGGCACGCCGTGCCCCGACGGCGCCACGTGCGCGCCGATCACGCAGCAGATCAGCGGCAACGACCAGACGCTCTGGAAGCTCGCGCTCGTGCGCCGCTTCGAGATCGGCAACGTGCGGCTGTTCGGCAAGGCCGGCTACTACCGCGCCCACCTCAAGAGCAACGTGAGCCTGCCGGACGCGGACTTCTCGCCCGACGGCCTCATGATCGGCGCCGGCGTTCGCTGGTATTTCAGCGCGCCTTGGAGCCTGTCGCTCGAGGGCGAGCGCTTCGACGACAACGTCTCGCAGATCTCGGTGGGATTCGGCTGGGGCTTCGGGCGCGACCGCCGCGACGATAGCGACTACCGCGAGGGATTTCGCGAGGGTGCGCGCAGCAGCAATTCGCGGCGGCCGGCGAGCGACGCTCGGATCGAGCCGGGCGTCGAGCCCGGGCCCTGAGCCGGGTCAGCGGCCCCTCGTCGCGCCATGCCGCCGCGCCCGCGCAGCGAGCCACTGCTCCGCCGCGCGCTCGCCGCTCTGCAACGCGCCCGCCACCGTGCCGGATTCGCCGCTCGTGGCCGCCGCTTCCCCCGCAAAGAACAGCGTGCCGCGCAACGGCTCCGCAAGACCCTCGCGGGCGTGCCGGCCGCCCACCGTCACGTAGCAGTACGCGCCGCGCGCGAACGGATCGGCTTGCCAATCGTGGACGAACGATGCTTCGAGCCGCCGGGCAACTCCGGCGCGTGCGCCGAACACGGCACGTGCACCGTCGAGCGCCGCGCGCACGATCGTGGTCTCGGCGCGGCCCGACAGCCGCGCGGCGTTCGGTCCCGCGCACCAGGCACACAGCAGCGGCGCTCGCACGGGCAACGCCGACCAGAACGTGGGAAACGCGGCACCGGGAGCGTGAAAGAACGCGGCGTCCTCGTAGCGCCCGCCGTCGAGCTCTTCCCAGAACGCATTGCGGAATTTGAGTATCACCTTGAGTACCGAGCCGCTCTCGAGCCCGGCGAACGCCTTGCGCTTCGCGTCGAGCGCGGGCTCGAACGCCACGGCGCCTTGCGCTCCGGAAGGCTGCTCGAGCACGCCGAACGGCAGCGC
>DASUFK010000278.1:0-7330 GCA_036274615.1 Gammaproteobacteria bacterium
CACGTTCGAGCGCTCGGCGTAGAGCACGTCGATCTCGGCGAGGCCTTGGCGATTGAACAGCTCGAGGCCGCGGGCCGCGGGAATGTACACGGTGTCGTCGAGGTTCACGCCAACCATGTCGCCCTTCGTCTCCATGATGCCGACCACGACGTAGCGCTCGCCGCCGATCCGCACGCGCTCGCCGAGCGCGTTCGACGTGCCGTAGAGCTCCGCGTACGCCTTCGAGCCGAGCACGGCCACGGGCCGCGCGCGGTCGAGCTCGTCCGGCGGCAGGAACGTGCCGCTTTTCACGTTGAACTTGAACGCCGCGCCGAACTCGGGCCCCACGCCGTAGATCGATACCGTGCGCTCGCGGCCGTTGCCTTCGATCGAGCCGCTGCCCGTGACGATCGGCACCGAGTGCAGCACGTGCGGCGCGCGCGTGATCGCCTCGGCGTCCGCGAGCGACAGCGGCCGCACCGAGTTCAGCACGCCGGGCGCGATGCCGAACGTGCTCGACTTGCCCGGCTGCACCGCGAGCGTCGTGGTGCCGAACTGAGTGAATTGGTCGACGATGTAGTGGTTCAGTCCCTCGCCGATCGACGTGAGCAGCACCACGGCAGTAACGCCGATGCCGATGCCGAGCGCCGTGAGGCCGCTGCGCATCCGGTGAGCGGCGACGGACTGGGCGATCAGGCGGACGAAGTCTTGGCTGCGCACGACCCCGTCACCGTTTAGCGAGCGCGAGCACCGGGTCGAGCCCGGCCGCGCGCCGGGCCGGCAGGATGCCGAACAGCAGCCCGCTCGCCACCGCCACCGCCACGGCCGACGCCGACGCCCACGGCGGCGCGGCGAAGTCGAGCACCGGGAACGCTACCTTCAACAACCACGTGCCGCCTTCGCCGATCGCGATGCCAACCGCGGCGCCGAGCAGCGACAAGCACACCGCCTCGGTGAGGAATAGCGCGATGATCTGCCGGTTGCGCGCGCCCACGGCTTTCAACAGGCCGATCTCGTTGGTGCGCTGGCTCACGGCCACGAGCATCACGTTCATGATGAGCACGCCGGCCACGACGAGGCTGATCGCCGCGATCGCGGCAAGCCCGGCCGTGATCATGCCGAAGATCGAGTTGAACGTGGACACCAGCGCGTCCTGCGTGATCACGGTGATGTCCTCCTCGCCGGCGTGCCGAGTCTTGATCGTGGCGATGATGTCGCGCTTCGCGGCTTGGACGGAGTCGGCGCTCGCGGCCTCGACTAGGATCCGGAACACGGCGGACGTGTTGAAGATCTGCTGCGCGTTCGCGATCGGCAGCGTTACGGTCTCGTCCACGTTGAAGCCGCCGGCGAGGCCTTGCTTTGCGAGCACGCCGATCACGCGGCAGCGCGAGTCGCCGATGCGCAAGAATTCGCCGAGCGGGCTCGCATTGCCGAACAGCTCGCGCGCCACGGTGTAGCCGAGCACGCACACCGGTGAGGCCACGTCGAGGTCGCCCGGCGGCAGATAGCGGCCGGCGTCGAGCGTCCAGTGCTGGATCGCGGCCATCGGCTCGCTCGTGCCGAGCACCGTGATGTCGCGCTCGCGCGAGCGCCACGAGATCGTGCCGGCGCCGACCACGAGCGGCGTGACCTTGGCTACCGCCGAGCTGCGCTTGAGCGCGATCGTGTCTTGCAGCGTGAGCTCGCGCGCCGTCTCGCCGACGAGCAGTCCCTGGATGCCGCCCCCGGCCGTCTCGGCCTTGCCGGGCAGCACTATAAGAAGATGAGTGCCGAGCGACGCGAACTGGCCGCTCACGTAGCGGCGCGCGCCCTCGCCGACGGCGGTCAAGGTGACCACGGCCGCGACGCCGATCGCGATCGCGAGCAGCAGCATCGCCGTGCGCAGCGGATAGCGCCGCAGCGCGGTGAGCGACATCCAGGTGGTGTCGAGAGCCCTCATGCGTCGGAGGAGCGAGCGCTCTCGAGGCTGTCGGTTGCGCCGGCCGGCGCCCCGCGCCGCAGCAGATTCAGGAGCGGCGTGGTGGCGAACGTGGTGACCAGCGCCATGATCACCATGATCGCGAACAGGGTTGGCGACAGCACGCGCAAGTCGAGCCCGATGTTGAGCACGATGAGCTGCATGAGACCGCGCGTGTTCATGAGCACGCCCACGCTGGCCGCATCGCGCCAGCTCAAGCCCGACAGGCGCGCGGCGATCGACGCGCCGCCGAACTTGCCGGCGCACGCCACGGCGATCACCACGGCGAGCGCGGCCCAATGCAGCGGATCGTCGAGCAAGGCGATCTGGGTGCGCATGCCCGTGAACGCGAAGAACACCGGCAGCAGCAATACCTTCACCACGTCCTCGAGACGGCGCTGCACGTCGCGCGCGAGCTCTGAGTCGTGCGGGATCACGGCGCCGAAGATGAAGGCGCCGAACAGCGCGTGGATGCCGATGTATTCCGTGATCAACGCCGACAGCAGCAGTCCGCCGAACACAACGGTGGACGATGCGTGGCCCAGGCTGCCGCGCAACGCGTGCCGTTTGACGAGGCGGCCGACGAGCGGGCGCACCACCGCGAGCATCAGCGCCACGTAGCCGGCCGTGAGCGCCACCGTGGTCGCGGCGTCGCCGAGCGCGGACTTGGCGAGGCCCACCATGCCGGCCAACAGGCACCAGGCCGAGACGTCGTCGATGGCCGCGCAGCTGATCGCGATCACGCCGAGCGGCGTGCGGTGCAGGCGCTGCTCCGTGAGGATCGCCGCGAGCACCGGGAACGCCGTCACCGACATGGCCACGCCCATGAACAGCGCGAAGATCGGGAACGGCACGTCGGACGTGGACAGGCGCGGATAGAGCCACAACGCGGTCGCAGCACCGAGCACGAACGGCAGCACGATGCTCGCGTGCGAGATCGCGACCGTCGACTGCGTGCGCTTGCGCAGCACCGTGGTGTCGAGCTCGAGCCCGACGAGGAACATGAACAGGATCACGCCGATCTGCGCGAGCATGCCGAGCGAGCCGGCGGCCGACGGCGGCAGCACGTAGGCGTAAACCTCGGGCGCCAAGTGCCCGAGCAGCGACGGCCCGAGCATGATGCCCGCGATCATCTCGCCCACCACCGCCGGCTGCTTCCAGTAGCGGAACATCAAGCCGAGCCCGCGTGCCGCCGCGATGATGACGACGAGCGCGAGGAGCACGTGCATCAGCGTTCGGCCGTCCACGAGGTCGCGGCCCTGATTGAACGGCGCCGAGGAGGGCGGCGGCGCGCCGAGATCGGCGCCGAGGTGCACGATCCACGCGAGCAGCGCGAGACCCGCCGCTATGGTCGCGACGTAGAACAGCAGCGTGCGGTGTTTGCCTGCCGAGGACATGAAGCTCGATGGTGAGGGCAAGTGCGCGGCCGCATCAATAGCACAGGGGTGGCGAAGGGCCAAGGTACGGCGGTGCGGCGCCCGTTACTCGTGGCCCAATGCCGCGGCCGGATTCAACGAGGCCGCACGCAGCACGCGCACGCCCACCGCGAGCCACGCGAGCGCCAGCGTGGCGAGCAGCGCGAGCGCGAACGGCAGCGGCCCGAGCGCGATGTGCTTGGTGAACACCGCGAGGTAGGCGTCGGCCGCGGCGAAGACGAACGGCCACGCGACCACGTTCGCGACGACCACAGGCTTCGAGAACTCGGACAGCAGGAGGCGAGCGATCGCGCCGGACGACGCGCCCTGTGTCTTGCGCACGCCGATCTCGCGCGTGCGGCGCTGCGTCATGTAGCTCGCCATGCCGAACAGCCCGACGGCGGCGATCGCGATCGCGAACCCGGCGAGCGCGCCGAGCACGCGATTCATCACCGCGAACGTCCAGTACGCGCTCTCGAAAGCTTGGTCCAAGAACGTGATGGCGACAGGCGAACGACCGGGGGCCAGAGCCCGCACCGTGTCACGGATGTGCGCGAGCGACGCAGCCACGTCGCCTTTGTCGAGCCGCACGAGCCAGGTATTGCTGATCGTCGGATCGACCGTGAACATAGTCCCCGCGCTGTCGCGCGAGCGGATCTGCATCGTGAGCGGCTCGACAACACCCACGACCTCCAACGGGGAGCCGCCGCCGTTGAAGATGCCGCCGATGGCGTCGGCGGGATTCGGCCAACCGAGCGTGCGCGCGGCAACGCGGTCGAGCACGACGACCCGGGGCTTGCCCTGCCGCGCGCGATAAGCCTCCGGCGTGCGCGGCATGATGTCGTCCGAGCGCTCTCGCTCGAACGCCCGGCCCGCCAGGATCGAAATGTCGAGCAGCGCGAAGTAGTCGTAGCCCACGGCCTGAAGATCCAGCGTGAAACGCGGCGACTGTTCCTCGACGGCGCGGCTCACCTGGGCGCGCGGACCCCCTGCCGTCCAGGGTGGAATGAAGGTGTAGGTTGCGCCTTTGATTCCCGGCCCGCGTGCGATCTCGCGAGCGAGCACCTCTCGGTCTGGCACGAACGCCGGAGGCGCGATCGTGAAGACGGCGTATGGGTCCGCGAAGCGGCCGAGCAGCGTCTCGCGCAAGTCGTCGCTTTGCGCGAGCAGCACCACCACGAGCGCCACGAGGAAGCTCGCGGTGCCGAACTGCGCGCCGACGAGCAGGCTGCGCAACAGCTTCGGCCCCGCGCGCACGGCGCCAGCACGCAGCGCCGCGGTGGGGCGGATTCGCGCCACCGCGAGGGCCGGGTACAGGCCGGCCGCGAGTGTGACGCCTGAGAGCAGTGCCGCGAGGAATAGCCAGAACCGCGGCTCCCACCACGGCATCGCGAACGCCATCGGCCATGGGCCCGTGAGCAGCTTCGTCGCGAGAGGGATCGCGGCCAACGCGAGCGCGATCGCCGCCGTCACCAGGATCGCGGTCTGCACGAGGTCCTGGCGAACCACGAACGATGCCGCGGCGCCGACGGCCTTGCGCGTGCCGATCTCGAGCGCTCGGCCGCTCGACTGAGCCGTCGCGAGGTTCACGAAGTTCAGGCACGCGATCGCGAGGATCGCGGCCGAGAAGATCAGCAGCGTGCCGAGGGCGTCGATTCGCCACGGCGTTCCATTGAATCCCTCGAATTGCCGCTGCAGAGTGGTCGCAGCCATCGATGACACCGGCTGAGCCTGGAACTTGATCGTGATTTGAGCGCGCACCTCTTCCGGGAGGTGTCGCTCGACGATTCCCGGCAAGCGGTCGTTGAGCTGTGCGGCCGTGAGCGACCCGTCGTCCGGCAGCAGTGCGTAGGTGAAAACCGGTGTGTTGCCCCAGCTGTCGATGAACGGCACCCGGCCAATCAGCTCGAATACGTCCCACGACACGAGCAGGTCGAAACCCGCCGAAAAGAGCGAGCCCATTGCGAGGTGCGAAGCCGTAGGCACGTCGTCGATCACGGCCACGACCGTGACGTCGATGCGCTCGGCGCCAGCCAGCGTGATCGTTCGGCCGACGGCGGTGGACTCGCCGAACATCTGCTGCGCCGAGCGATGGGTGAGGACGGCGCTGCGTGGCTGCGCGGCGTTGCGCAAATCGCCCGCCAGCGTGTTGAAGTCGAAGATGTCGAAGAACGGCGCCTCGACGTAAGAGATTTGGCGAGCTGTGGTCTGCCCGTCGACCGACACGGGTAGGAACGAACGCTGCCGACGGGCGACCGCTGCGAGCTCCGGCACGTCGAGCTCGAGGTGTTCGGCGAGATGCAGCGCGCTGGTTATGTTGAACGGGCTGTCGATGCCGGAGCCTTCGGCGCGCAGGCTCTGGGCAATGACGTACGTGCGGTCAACGTTCGCGAACTGGTGGTCGTAGCCGCGCACGTAGCTCACGAGCAGATAGGTGGCGATGAAGCAGACGAGGCCGAACGCGAGCGCCAGAACGCTCACCGCGCTGTAGAAGCGCTGACGTGCGATCCGTCGCAACGCCACGATCAAGTCGTGAAACAGCACGTCCGTCTATACCTACCAGTTGCAGGTAGTGGGGCGAATGCTAACAGCGCCGATGGGCCGCGCCAAGTGGCTACGTGCCAAGCCTGGTGTCAGACGCCTGCGGTGTCAGACACCGACGGTGCCGGACTTGTCGAGCCGGTGCGTTGGTCGTCGCTCACGATCTTGCCGTCGCGGAGCGCGAGGTGGCGCTGGGCGCGGCTGCCGATCGCGGGGTCGTGCGTGACGATCAAGAGCGCGATGCCGTCGCGGTTGAGCTGCTCGATGATCTGCATGATCTCGGCGCCGGACTTCGAGTCGAGATTGCCCGTGGGCTCGTCGGCGAGCAGATACGCGGGCTGCATGATGATCGCGCGCGCGATCGCGACGCGCTGGCGCTCGCCGCCGGAGAGCTGATCGGGCCGGTGATCGAGACGGTGACCCAGACCCACCGATTTCAGCGTGGCCGTGGCGCGCTCGCGGCGCTCGCGCGGGCTCGTGCCGAGCAGCACGAGCGGCAGCTCCACGTTCTCGAGCGCGGAGAGGCGCGGAATCAAGTGGAAGAACTGGAAGATGAAGCCGATGTGCTGCTGGCGGTGCTCGGCGAGCGCGTCGTCGTCGAGCTTGGAGACGTCCTCGCCCTCGAGCAGATACGTGCCGGAGCTCGGCCGATCGAGAAGTCCCAGCACGTTGAGCAGCGTGGACTTGCCCGAGCCCGACGGGCCCATGATCGAGATGTACTCGCCCGGCTTGATGGTGAGGTCCACGTGGTCGAGCGCGTGCACGGCCTCGCCGCCGACCTCGTACTCTCGGCTGATGCCGCGGAGCTCCATCATCACCGTATGCTCATGGGCGCGGGTTAGCGGGTGCCGGTGCGGTGCGCGCCGCGTTACTCCGGCACGGCGAGTGCGCCGTCGGCAACGCCCTCGCGGTCGATCGAGCTCACGACCTTGTCGCCGGCCTGTAAGCCGCTCGTGATCTCGGTGAACTCCCAGTTCGAGATCCCCTTCGTTACCGCGCGCGCTTCGAGCTTGCTCGTGGCGGGGTTCAGCACGTAGACCTTGTTGTCGGGCAGGATCACCGAGGAGGGCACTCGCAGCACGTCGTCGCGCTTGTCGAGGATCACTTCCACGTCGGCGCTGTAGCCCGCGAGCAGCCCAGCCTCGTCGGGATGGTCGAACTCGGCTTCGATCTCGACGGTGCGCGCCTGCTTTTCCTGGTCGAGCACGTACGGCGCGACGCGGCGCACGTGGCCGGGAAACGGATGGTTCGGGAACGCGTCGAGGCTGATCTTGGCAGTGAGGCCCGCTTTGACCTTCGGCGCGTCCACTTCGTCGATCGGCGCGCTGATGTAGAGGCACGTGGCGTCGATCAGGTCGATGGTCGGCGGCGTGGGGATGCCCACCGGTGACGGCGTGACGAACTCGCCGAGCTCGCCGTTGATCTCGGCGATCACGCC
>DASUFK010000279.1:0-7263 GCA_036274615.1 Gammaproteobacteria bacterium
GTTCGAGAACGTGAGCTTGCCGTCGATCGAGAGACCGCCGAGCGCGGGCGGGCTGACGTCGAGGATCACGTCCTTGTCGCGGCCGATCGTGACCTTGTCGCCGGCGATTGGCACCTTGCGGTTCGGCCAGGTCGCGGGATCCGACCAGTTCGTCGGAGCGGCCTGTGCGATCGCGCATACGCCGCCGAGCAGCAGTGCTGGAACGACCGACACGCGAAGGAACGAGCGACTCTCATTGGTCATGACATCAACCCCCAAAACTCGAAGATGACCCAGTGCTTCGAGGAGCAGCACGGGGCAGGATTATAAAACAGCCGGCGCCGCGCTTGGCACGCTTCCTGCTACTCCTCTTCGACAGAGGCAGTTACGGAGGACTCGAAATGGCCAGGAAATACGGCAGCACGGCGCAGAAGAAGGTCAAGCGCGCGATGCACAAGCGCAAGCGAGGAACGTTGCGAAGCGGCCGATCGGGCAAGAAGGTCACGAGCCGCAAGCAGGCGATCGCGATCGGCCTGTCGGAAGCGCGGAGGCGTGGCGGCAAGGTCCCGGCGAGCCCGAACCGCAGGCGCCGCAAGAAGACCAAGCGAAAGTAGGCCGAACCGTCAGCCCGTGCCGAGCAAGCTCTGCAGGGCCGCGAAGTCCACGGGCTTCACGAGGTGGTGGTCGATGCCGCTCTCGGCGGATTTGCGGCGGTCTTCCGCGCCGCCGTAGCCCGTCATCGCGATCACGCGCAGCTCGCCGCCGCCGGGCAGGTCGCGCAGCCGGCGCGCCACCTCGAAGCCGTTCATGCCCGGCATGCCGATGTCGAGCAGCACCACGTCGGGTAGCGACTGCGCGGCGTGCTCGAGCGCCTCGGGGCCGCTCGAGCCGATCGTCACGTCGTGGCCCCACATCTCCATCAGCCGCGCGAGGGTTTCCGCCGCGTCGCGGTTGTCGTCGACCACGAGCACGCGCCGTGCGGGCGCGGCGGGGGTGGCCGCGTCCGCGGCGGACTCTTGCGCGGCGGCCTTGGTCGCCAGCGCGAGCCGTGCGACGAACTGCGAGCCCCGGCCCAATCCTTCGCTGCGGGCCTCCACGCTGCCGCCGTGCATCTCCATGAGCCGCCGCGACACCGTGAGCCCGAGGCCGAGCCCTCCCGTCGTGCGTTCGGTCGACCGGCCGGCCTGCTGATACGCCTCGAAGATCCGGCCCACCATCTCGGGCGCGATGCCGATGCCGTTGTCGGTGACGCGTACCACGGCCTGGCCGCCCTCGATCTCGAGCGCCACTTCGATGCGCCCGCCCACCGGCGTGTAGTTCGCCGCGTTGGTCAGCAGGTTCACGATCACCTGCGACAAGCGCACGGCGTCGCCCCTGACGGTCACGGGGTCGTTGGGCACGCGGGCGTCGTACCGATGCTTGCGGCTGTTGAGGAGCGGCCGGCAGATCTCCACGGCCTGATCGACGACGTCGCGCAAATCGATGAGCGCGAGCTGCAATACGATCTTGCCTTGGCTGATGCGGTTGATGTCGAGCAGGTCGTCGACGAGTCGAATCAAGTTGCCAACCTGCCGGCCGATGATGTCGGTGGCGTACGCGCCCGTGGGGTTATGGCGCAGATCGGTGTGCCGCAGGATCTCGACCGCACTCCTGATCGGCGCGAGCGGGTTGCGGAGCTCGTGCGCGAGGATCGCGAGGAACTCGTCCTTGTGCCGGTCCGACTCGCGCAGCTGGTCCTCGGCCTCGCGCCGCTCGGTGATGTCGGTCAGCGTGATCACGCACCCGCGCGCGTCGCCGTCCGCGTCGACCACCTGGCCGGCGGACAGGAGCACCGTGGCGTCACGCTCGGGCCGGCGCAGCGTGTACTCCACGCCTCGCAAAGTGGCCGCACCGGATTGGACGGCGCGCAAGTCGGGAGCGTCGCCGCTCGACGAAGCCAGCGGAAACGCCTCGAGGAAGGGCAGGAGCAGCGGATTCTGGCCGCAGAGATCGAACGCGGCACGGCTCGCGCGGATCACGCGTCCGTCGGGGTCGCAGAGCACGATCGCGTCGATCGCCTGATCGAGAATCGAGCGCTCGAGGGCTTGCGCCTCGCGGATCGCCTCGTAGGCTTTCTGCGCGGTGAGATCGGTGACGATCAAGCACACGCCGCCTTCCTCCGGCAGCAACGCCACGGCCACGAGCGCCGGCACGTGGCCGCCACCCGCGTGCAGCAGCGTGATCTCGCCCTGCGTGGCGGCGCCGTGCCGCGCCTCGAGCAACGCGGCGAGCAGCGCGCGATCGGGCGGCGCCACGAGCTCATCGAGCCGCACGCCGATCAGCGTGCCGATCGAGCGGCCGAGCATTGCGGCGAACGGCTGATTCGTGTAGAGAATATCGCCCTCGGGCGACAGGGTCACGGCGCCCTGCTGCATCCGCTCGACCATGAGGCGGTAGGGGCGGTGGGCGCCGCTCAGTATCTCCACCTCGTTGCCCTGCGCTCCGGCCATCACGAACGCGTCGACCTCGCCGCTGCCGATCGCGCGCAGCGTTTCTTCCGCCTCGTCGAGCCGCTTGCGCTGCGTCACGTCGGCGATCAGGAACGACACACCTTGCTCGTCGGCCGGCGGCACGACGGTGATCAGCGCGTCGAACGCGGCGCCGTCCACGCGGCGCACGGTGAGCTCGAGCAGCGAGCCGGTGCCGCCGCGGCCGGAGAGCAGCGCGTCGATCAGCGCCGCATGCTGTTCGTCGAAGAAGTCGGTGATACGCCGGCCGACGATAGCGTCGGGCGTCGCGCCGAGCATCGCGGCAAAGCGCGTGTTGGCGTACAGCACGTCGCCGCGGGGGGACAGCGTGACGGCGCCGTCGTTCATGTGGTCAACGATCAGGCGGTAACGGCGGCCCGCGGCACCGAGCAGCAGAACCTTGGGATCGTCGTCGGTCTCGGAGACGACCAGCGCGTCGACCTCGCCGCGACGAAGCGCGCGCACGGTGTCGCGCTCCTCTTCGGCGGCCGTCATGCGGTCGCTCGGCGTCAAGATCAGGCAGATGCCTGCGCCGTCCGCCGTGGGTACCGACGTTACCTGCGCGCGCAGCAGCGTGCCGGTGGCGTCGCGGAGCAGAATCTCCGCCGTGGCTGCGTTCGAGGCGAGGTCGAGCAGAGCCTCCACCGACGCGTGCTCCGCCATTCCCACGAAACGCGAGAACGGTTGGCCGATGCAGGCGTCGAGGCGCGTGCCGAGGAGCGCCGCGAACGCCGGATTCACGTGAAGGACGTCCCCGTGCCGCGACAGCAGCACGGCCCCCTGCTGCAACCGGTCGACGAGCAGCCGATCGCTGACCTTGAGGCCGCCGAGCAGCAGCACCTGGCGCTCCTCGCGCGGATGCTCGACGACGAGCGCGTCGACTCTACCGCTCGTGATGGCCTGGAGCGTTTCCTCGGCGTCCTCGAGACGCCGGCGCAGCTCGGCGATCTCGGCTTCGACGTGCACCCGTCGTGCCGCGAGCACGGAGCGTTCGCTCTTTTCCGGTCTCATCGCCCTCCAATGGCTTCGCGCCCGCCACTCAGCGTTCGCGGAGCTGCAAGCCTACGAGCGTGCGTTCTTGGTCCGAAAGGTCGCCGATGATCTTGCGGACCGGATTCGGCAGCTTTCGGACGAGCGTCGGAATTGCGACGATTTGATCTTCCTTGGCCAGACGCGGATTGGCAAGCAGATCGACGACCTGGATCTTGTAGGCACCCGGCAGGTGCTCCTCGAGCATGCGCTTCAAGTTGTTCATCGCCGCGAGCGATTTCGGTGTCTGACCGGCCACGTAGAGCCTGAGCTCCCAAAGGCCGGCCGAGCCTTTCGAGCCGGTAGCCGCGGCGTTCGAGCGGCCTCCTGCCGCCGCGCCCCGGCTCCTCTTGGCGGGGGCTTTTTTCGCCGTCCGCTTGGTCTTGGTTTTCATGACTTCCGTTTACCCTCGAGCTTCTTGTTTCCCCCACGCCGCGCGGCCATGGCCGCGCGTTCCGAAACGAAAGTCCGCTCGCGAGCCTCGTCCTGGGACGCGATCAGCGCGGCTTCCATCTCCGCCGCGTCGAGCTCGGCGCGCAATGCCTCGATCTGCGCCCGAGCGGCGGCGCGGCGCCTGTCGATATCGCGCTGCTTGAGCTCGCTCGCCTGGCGCCTCGCGACGAGCTCGGCCCGCTCCTTCGCTTCGTGGGTGGCGCGCATCGATCCGGTGAGCACGCCTTCGGGTCCCACGTAGACCTCTTGCAGCTGAACGCCGCGCGACGTGAGCAAGAACTCCCGCACCTGGTTCGAGTGCGCCATGCCGCGCGACTTGATCACGTAGATGCCGCGATTGCGCTCGCCGCCGAGCTCGATGTCGCGCAGCAGAAGCCACGTGTCGATCAGCGACGACACGCCGATGTCGGTGGCCTCCAGCGTATGCCCCCCGGCCGTGAGGTGCGTGAACAGCGCCGTGATCTGCCGCGCCTTCAAGAAGTCGATGAGCCGCAGCAGCATCGCTTCCGCGTCGCCGGCGCTGCCGGTGGCGACGAAATTGCTGATCGGGTCCACGATCACCGTGGTGGGCTCGAGCTCCGTGACGTACTTGTGAACCTGCACGAGATGCGCCTCGAGGCCGAGCAGGCTCGGCCGCGACGCGTGCAACGTGAGCGTGCCGTTGCGCCGGTAGGGCTCGAGGTTCACGCCGATCGAGCGCATGTTGCGGATCATCTGGCTCGGCGACTCCTCGAACGCGAGGTAGAGGCAGCGCTCGCCGCGCGCGCAGATCTCCTTGGCGAAGTGCGCCGCGATGCTCGTCTTGCCCGTGCCGGCCGTACCGCTCACGAGCACAGACGAGCCGCGATAGTAGCCCTTGCCGTCGAGCATCTCGTCGAGCGCCGGAATGCCCGTGGATATGCGCTCGTTGCTCGCGTCGTGCGCCAGGCTGAGCCCCGTGATGGGCAGCACCGCGATGCCGCGCTCGTCGATCAAGAACGGGTATTCGTTCGTGCCGTGCAGACTGCCGCGGTACTTCACGATCCGCAGGCGCCGCGTGGAGACCTGCTCCCGCACGCGATGGTCGAGAAGGATCACGCAGTCCGACACGTACTCCTCGAGCCCCTGGCGGGTGAGCTGGCCCTCGCCGCGCTCGCCCGTGACGATGGCGGTGACGCCCTTGTCCTTGAGCCAGCGGAACAGCCGCCGGAGCTCGGCCCGCAGCAGCGCCTGGTTGCGGAAGCCGCTGAACAGCGTCTCGATCGTGTCGAGCACCACGCGCTTGGCGTTCACCGTGTCGATCGCGAGCGCGAGCCTGATGAACAGGCCGTCGAGGTCGAACTCGCCGGTCTCCTGGATCTCGTTGGGCTCGACGCGGATGTAATCGATGGCCAGCTTTTTGCGCGCGATCAGCGCGTCGAGATCGAACCCGAGCGAGCGCACGTTCTGCGCGAGCTCCTCCGGCGTCTCCTCGAACGCGATGAACGCGCCCGGCTCGCCGTACTCGACGGCGCCGCGCACCAAGAACTCCATGGACAGCAGCGTCTTGCCGCAGCCCGCGCTGCCGCAGACGAGCGTGGGCCTGCCGCGCGGCAGTCCGCCGCCGGTGATCTCGTCGAGGCCGTCGATTCCCGTGGGCGCCTTGGGAAGTGTCCTCGCGGGAGCGTTGCTAGCCGACGACTTGACCGAGCGCGTCTTTCTAGTCGATCTGCGTTGAGCAGTCGCCACGGTGTCTTGTTCTCAGTGCATCGAATGAATTATGTTCGATGAACTGTATCGGTCGGTTTCGGGCGATGCAATCATGGCGACCGCGACCGATCGCGGCCGCGGGCGAAAACTTCTTTGCGAATCGGCGCTTCCCGGCGCCGTGCGGCGGTCAGCCCTCGGGGGCGATCGGCGTCCAGCTCGAATCGGGGTCGAAGCTGTCGATCGCGGCCGCGAGACGGGCCGTGTCGTCGCCCAAGTCGCGCTGCCAGACCACGCCGTCCTGGTTCACGACGAAGCTCGTCACGCCGCTCACGCCGTAGCTGTCGGGATAGGCGAGCAGGGCGAAGCCGCCCGTGAGCTTGCCGTCGACGACGTAGGCGCGGGCGCCGCCGTCGGCCGCGGCACCCTGCTTGCGCAGCATGCGGTAGAGGTACCCGTGATAAGGCGCATTCGCGCCCTGGCCGCCGTAGCCCTCGGCCGCTGCGGCCGCGAGCGCCGGTCCCGCGGGGCTCTCGGGCTCGCCGGGCGCGACTTCCCAGTAGAGACCGTTGTGCTTGCCCGGGTCGCTCCTCAGCGCGAGTGCGTACGTGCCGGCGGGCACGCCGTCGTGCGAGGCGGCCGCGTAGTCCTGCTGCGCTTGCCAGAAGCCGTGCATGACGTCGATCGTCCTGAGCTCATTCGCGCCGATTCGCCGCAGCACCAGCTCGTCGGCCCCCGCGGCGCCGTCGAGCTGCCAGCGGCCGCCCGCGCGCACGAGCGGAATCGGCAAAGGCCAGGCGTCCTCGTCCACCGTGAGCACCAGCAAGTCGTTGCTGCCGGCCACGAGCTCGTGTTTCACGCGGTAGCGCGCCACGAACGCGTCGAGGGCGGCGCGGTCGGCCACCGGGTCTCCCGAGGACAGGAGCTCCACCGTGCCCGGGCCGAGCAAGCGTGCGAGCTCGGCCGTGTCGTGCTTCTCGGCAGCGGCCACGAGCGCCTCCACGGCCTCCTCCGGCGTGGCGAACGAGCGGTGCGCGGCGTCCGCCGATGCTTGTGCCGGCACGGCGGCCGACGTCGAGGGACCCTCGGGCTTCGAGCATGCGGCGAGCGCGAGGCCGAGCAGCGATGCGAGCGCGACGAGACGTGAGTTCATGCCGGTCTCCTCAGCGGCGCCGGCCGCCGCCTCCCGAGCGCGCCGCGGGCCTACTGCCGGCGCTCGCGTTGCCGCGAGCGCTCGCGGCACGGTCGAACGAGCCGTTGCCCTGTGAGCTCGCGCCCGAGAACGCGCCGCCGGCTTGGCGCGGCGCCGCGGGCGGGGGCGCCGGCCGCGCCGCGGGCGTGGGCGAAGGCCGCGAGAGGGAGCTCGTGTCGCGCGGCGTGGCCGGCCGCGTCGACGTGCCGTAGCCGCGGTCCAAGGGCCGATTCGCGGTGCTCGGGCGGCCTTGGAGGTTGCCGGCCTCCGAGCGATTCGCGCCGAGGTTGCCGGCCGCCGGGCGCGTGGCGCCGACGTTGCCCTGCGAGGGGCGGGCGCCGCCGGCGGCGCGTAACCGTAGGCGGGCCGGAACGCCGGTCCGTACACCGGCCGGTAGGCGTAGGCGGGCGGGTAGAACGGGCGCGGGCCCATGTACAC
>DASUFK010000280.1:0-3268 GCA_036274615.1 Gammaproteobacteria bacterium
CGACCGCGCTTGGCGCTGGGTGGACGAGATGGAGCAGATCTCCGCGACGTTCGCCCATGCGAACATGCCGAGCGGCTTTCACGAGGCCGCGGCCGACATCTATCGGCGGTTGGCCAAGTTCAAGGACGAGCCCACCTCCAATACCGAGGCGGTCATCGAAGCGCTCAAGGCCCCGGCGAGGCGCGCTTAAGTAAAGAGCGAAAGCGCCGGTGCCCTCCGCACGGCGCTCATGGGATACTCGCCGGAATCGCGCTGTCTATCTGCCTCGTGAAAACCAGTAGTTTTTGCGCCCTCGCGGTGCTGCCCTCCGCCTCGTTGCCTCGCCGCGCTTCACCGCCGGCCGCCCCCACGCACGAGCGCCTCGTGGCAGTGTGGCAATCGGCGAGCAAGAACCGAAGATGCTGACGTTCATCGGCCGGCGCCTCCTGAACTACGCCGTGATGCTGTTCGCGGCCACCACCCTCGCCTATTTCTTGGCGTCTTCGTTCCTGAATCCACGCGCCAACTATCTGCAGATGCGACCGCGGCCGCCCGAGGCGTCGATCGACGTGTCGCTCGATCTCGCGAACGTCAACGACAAGGTCCCGGTGGTCGATCGCTATCTCGCGTGGCTCGGCAAGGTGGTACTGCACTGGGACTGGGGGTTGAGCCCGCAAGGCGAGCCCGTCAACGCTGCCATCGCATACCGAGCGGTGGTGAGCGCAAAGCTCGTGCTGATCGCGACGGTTCTGTCCGTGCTGCTCGGTGTGTCGCTCGGCGTCGCCGCGGCGATCCGCCAATATCGGCTATTCGACCGCGTCAGCAACGCGGTGAGCGCGTTCTTTCTCGTGTGTCCCACGTTCGTGCTCGGCCTCGTGATCGTGCTCGGCGGCATTCGTTTCAACGACACGATCGGCTCGCGCTGGTTCTATGTCACGGGGCTCGGTAACGGCGGCTTCCTCGACTACCTCCAGCACGTGGCGCTGCCGACGCTCGTGCTGACGCTGGTCGGGTACGTGGGCTATCACTTGACCCAGCGCACGTATCTGCTCGACACGATGAATGCGGACTACGTGCGCACGGCGCGCGCCAAGGGCGTGCCCAAGGGCGTCGCGATCCGCCGTCACGCGTTGCGCACGTCGCTGATCCCCACCGCGATGGGCGTGGTCTGGAGCCTCACATCGGTGATCACCGGTGCCGTGTTCACCGAGACGATCTTCGCGATCGATGGCGCCGGCAAGTATTTCATCGACGCCCTCGGCAAGAACGACATCAACGGCTCGGTAGCGATCGCCGCTATGGGCGGCCTCACGACCTGCGCCGGGCTCTTGCTCGCGGACATCGTGGTCGCGCTGCTCGACCCGCGCATCCGCGTGAGTTGAGCCGAGGCACCGTGTCCAGCAACCTCGCAACATCGAAGGAAGTGAAGCTCGCGCAGCACACGGCCGTGCGCCGCGTGCCGAAGCGCACGTTGATCGTGCGTCGCTTCTGTCGCAACAAGCCCGCCGTATTCGGGCTCGCGATCTTCACGCTGCTCGCACTGCTCGCGATCGCAGGCCCCTATCTCGTGAAGCATCGCTACGACGACCTCGACTTTCTTGCGCTCAAGCAGGGCCCGAGCGCGGCACACTGGCTCGGCACCGACATCGTTGGCGCGGACATGCTCGCGCTCTGCATCCGCGGGCTCGGCCGCTCCTTGATGATCGGCGTCATCGCGTCCCTGGGCATTACCGTCATCGCCGCATTCGTCGGCACGGCCGTGGCGTACTTCGAGGGTTGGCGCGAGAAGGTGGGCGTTTGGATCATCGACATGATGCTCGTGATTCCCACGTTCTTCTTGCTCGCGATCATGGTGAAGGGCGCGTCGGGCACCAACGGCTGGCTCTGGCTCACTGCGGCGCTCACCATCTTCGGCTGGGTGGGCTATGCGCGGATCCTGCGCTCGATCGCCTTGAGCTTGCGCGAGCGCGAGTACATCGCAGCGGCGCGTTTCATGGGCGTGCCGTCGTTCACCATCCTGCGCCGCCACATGATCCCGAACCTGGGCTCGATCCTGATCATTCACACCGTGCTCGGCGTGGTGTACGCCGTGCAGGCCGAGACCGGTTTGTCGTTCTTGGGATTCGGCATCGCCCCGCCGGATACGTCGCTCGGCGTGCTGATCCGCGCCGGCAGCGGCACGCTGCTGACCGCGCCTTGGATGTTCCTCGAGCCCGCGGCGCTGCTGTTGTTGTTGTGTCTGTCGATGACGTTGATCGGCGACGGTCTCCGCGACGCGCTCGACCCGAGCTCCGCGTCGGGAGGACGTGCATGAGCGCGGCTCCCGACCCGCGGGTCGACAGCTCCGGAGCGACGGTGCTCGACCTGCACGATCTGCGCGTCACGTTCGCGAGCGAGGCGGGCCCGGTGCGCGCCGTGCGCGGCGTATCGTTCTCGCTCACGCGCGGCCGCACGCTCGGCATCGTCGGCGAGTCGGGCTCCGGCAAATCGGTGACCGCGCTCGCGATCATGGGGCTGCTGCCGGGGCACGCCGCCGTCGCCGGCTCCGTGCGCCTCGGCAACCGCGAGCTCGTCGGCCTATCCGATCGCGAAATGTCCGCGGTGCGCGGCAAGCACGTGGGCATGATCTTCCAGGACCCGCTGTCGGCGCTCACACCCGTGATCAACATCGGGGATCAGCTCGCTGAAGGCCTCGACATTCATCAGGACTTGTCGCGCGAGCAGGTGCGCAAACGCTCGATCGAGCTGCTCGATCTGGTAGGCCTGCCGGATCCCGCCGAGCGGCTCAAGTCGTACCCGCACGAGCTCTCGGGCGGCATGCGCCAGCGCGTGATGATCGCGATCGCGATCGCGAACCGCCCCGGGGTGATCATCGCGGACGAGCCCACCACGGCTCTCGACGTGACGATCCAAGCGCAGATCCTCGACGCGTTGCGCGCCGCGCAACGCGAGACCGGCGCCGCGGTGATCATGATCACGCACGATCTCGGCATCGTTGCGGGGCTCGCAGACGACGTGCTCGTGATGTATGCCGGTCGCCCGGTGGAGTACGGCAGCGCGGACGACATCTTCTATCGGCCCACGATGCCCTACACCATGGGCCTGCTCGCCGCGGTGCCGCGGCCGGATCTCGGCAAGTCCCGCCGCCTCGTCCCGATCGAAGGCAACCCGCCGTCGCTGATCGACTTGCCGCCGGGCTGCCCCTTCGCGCCCCGCTGCCCGATGGTCCAAGACCGGTGCCTGGCGGCGGAGCCGCCGCTCGTCGCACACGACGCGTCGCCGGAGAGTC
>DASUFK010000281.1:0-22581 GCA_036274615.1 Gammaproteobacteria bacterium
GCTCAAGCCGCCGAGCACCAGGATGTCGCCGTCGTCGACGAACACCGCGGTGGTGATCGTGCGCTTGTTCGTCACGAGGTCCACCGCGCCCGCCGCGCTGCCGCTGATGCTCGACGTCTCCTGCTCGATCGTGAGCTTCACCCCGTTGCCCTCGTTGATCTGCGGCTTGATCTTCAGTCGGGTGCCGACTTCTTCGCGGTTGATCGTGGTGAACGGGTTCACGTTGCCGTTGTTGTTGCCGCCCGTGCTCGTGTACTGGCCCGTGACGAACGGCACTTCCTGGCCCACTTTGATCTCGGCTTCCTCGTTGTCCAGCGTGACGATGGTGGGCGTCGATACGATATTCGTGTCGCCGTCGCCGGCCAGGGCCGAGATGATCGCGGCCCAGCTCGTGCCGCCATCGCGGATGTGGCCGAGACCGAGCGTGAGGCCGTCGCGAATCAAATTCGGGCTCGGCGCCTGGCCGGACGCCGCCGTGCCGAGCTGAACGATGCCGCCGGTCGTGCTGCTGAAATTCGTGAGGCCCACGGCGGAGTCGTTATCCGACCCGTCGATGGCCCACGTGACGCCGAGCTCGGCGGCCTTTTTCCGCGTGAGCTCCACGATGATCGCGTCCACCTGCACTTGCAGCCGCGGGATATCGATTTGCGCGATCACGGCCAGGATGTCCTGGCGGACGCGCTCGGGCGCGTTGATGACGAGCGCGTTGGTGCCCGGATCGGCCCAGATCGTGATGGGCCCGTTGCCCGGCACCGCCGCGGCACCTTCGCCGCCCGCAGGGGGCGGCGCGCCGCCACCGCCTCCGCCGCTGCCGCCGAACTGCGCCTGGAGCTTCATCGCGAGGTCCTCGGCATCGGCGTAGTTGAGATACTTCACGAGCGTGTCGCCGCCTTGCGCCGACGGCGTGTCGAGATGGGTGATCATGGCGCGGTACTGGAGCCGCGTGGGCTCTGCGCCGCTCAACAGGATGCTGTTGGTGCGCGTGTCGGCGATGGCCACGACCGGCGGTGTGCCGCCGGCGGCCTGCGCGGTCGTATTCAGCTGCCCGATCATGCGCGCGACTTCGTCGGCCGAGGCGTTTTCGAGCGCGATGACCTCCATGTCCATGGTCCCGGCCGTGTCGAGCCGGCGGATGATGTTGATGATCCGGTTCAGATTGTTCGCGCGGTCGGCGATGAGTAGAGCGTTCGCGGACGGTACGGCTGCGAGGTGTGCCGACTGCGGCAGAAGAGGCCGCAGCACCGGGACCAGCTGTACCGCGCCCACGTTCTTGAGAACCACCGCTTGGGTGATGAAGTCCGCGCCCTGACCCGTGCGTGCATTGGCGTCAGGGACGACTTCGATCGCGCCGCCCGACTCGAGCGGCACGAAGCCGTGGACCTCGAGCATCGCGACGAACAGCTGGTAGAACGCGTCGGCGGAAAGGGGCCCGTTCGAGAACACGGTGACCTGCGCCCGCACGCGCGGGTCGACGATGATGGTCTTGCCGGTGATCTGCGAGACCTGGTCGATGATTGCGCGAATGTCGGCGTCACGATAGTTCGCCGTGTACTGCGGCTGCGCGTGCAGCGTGCCCGAGAGGCTCAAGGCGAGCCCGAGGAACGCAGCCAATTGGATCGTAGTCGATTTGCGCGGTTTCGATGCCACCACGCCAGGCGCCGCCGGCGCGGCGCTCACTCGCGGCCCTCCCGCAGGTTTTGCAGCTGAGTCGTGTCGATCACGATCACTTGTGGGGAGCCGTCGCGGAGCACGGTGACGTTTGCCATGGTGGCCTCGCCGAGCGATTCGAACACTTGAAGCCCCTTACCCGGGTCGTCGAGCAACGTGCCGTTGATGTCGGTGACGACGTCGCCGGACTTGAGGCCGAGCGCCTCGAACGTGTCCTTGTCGCGCCCGGGATTCACGCGGAAACCGACGACTTTGCCGCCTTCCAGTGCAGGAGAGAGGCGCATGACGTCGGTGAGCTTCGACGCGTTCTGGCTGATGACCTGACGCAGCGAGTCGTTCTGCGCCGGAGGAGCCGACACCGGCGGTAGGAATGACGCGCTCTGACGCGTCGCCGAGGAGCCCGCCGCGCCGGTGCTTTGCTGCTTGGGCAACCGCAGAGCCTCCACGTGGTCCCCGCGGTTGAGGATGACGCGATCGGCGTAAACCGCATTGATGGTGGCGCCGCTCGCGTTTTCGATTTCTTGGCCGCGCGAGTATGTGTGCTCCTCGCCCCGATTGCTCGAGATGACGGCTTGACCGTTGCCTTCTGCGTCGTACGACAAGATGCCCGTGAGCGTGAGGCTCAACGTGGTGTCCGGCGCGTCGAGGACCGCCGGTTGCGCGGCGGGCGTTTGCGGCTCCTTCGGCGCCTCGCCGAACAGGTGCGCGCTTGAAAGCGCGGCGTAGTCACCCAATGGTTGGGCAGTCGGCGCCGGCGACGAGCTGGGCGCCGTGGGCACGACGCTCGATGCGCTGCTCGAGCCCGGCACGAGCGCCCAGGTGAGCCCCGCGAGCTGGTAGGCGATCGCGATGACCAATACGGCGGTAACACCGGGCGGAAGGTAGCGATTGGCGACACCGAGCAACTGCTCGGGCGGTTGCTCTCTCCACTGGGCAAGGAGTTTGGCGACATCCATACGAGGTGTTCGACTCCGGCCGGAGTGGATCTGACTAACCATCATAGGTCAGCTCCAATGAGGGTAACAAGTGACTGAATTCACTGACACTGTATGTATTCGGAGACGGGACGCGAACGCGTTCCGCGTCGCATGCTCGAGATCCCCGTCACGTTTTGCTCGCCCCACACTTAGCGCCTTTAAATTGACCCTTGAGGGTCGATAGAATTCCCTAGGAGATGGCCAACGACCGGTTCAAAGTCGGCAGGGATGACGATCACGGCCTCGTGACCGAAGAGGCCAAACCGCGTCTGAAGCGTCCACCCCTGTATCGAGTGATCCTGCTCAACGACGATTACACTCCGATGGAGTTCGTCGTCCAGGTGCTCGAGAAGGTGTTCTCGCTCGATAGGACCACCGCCACGCGGATCATGTTGGAGGTCCATACCAAGGGAAAGGGAGTCTGCGGCGTCTACACCTATGAGATCGCCGAGACGAAGGTCGCCCAAGTCACGGGCTTGGCCCAGCAGCACCAGCACCCGCTGCTCTGCACCATGGAAGAAACCTGATGCTATCCAGTGAGCTCGAATATTGTCTCAACGATGCTTTTCAGCGTGCACGTGAAGAGCGTCACGAATTCATCACGGTCGAGCACCTGCTGCTCGCGCTGCTCGACACGCCCCAAGTGGTCGAAGTGCTGCGCGCGTGCGGCGCGGATCTCGCGAGGCTGCGCCGTGAGCTCAAGGACTTCATAGACGACTCCACGCCGCGCTTGCGCGGCGAGGACGACGCCGAAGTCCAGCCCACGCTCGGCTTTCAGCGAGTGCTGCAGCGTGCGGTGTTCCACGTGCAGTCGAGCGGCCGCAAAGAAGTCACACCCGTGAACGTGCTGGTGGCGATTTTCGGCGAGAAGCAGTCGCAAGCCGTGTACCTGCTCGGGCTCCAGGACGTTGCGCGCCTCGACGTCGTGAATTTCGTCTCGCACGGCGTGCCCAAGATCCAGGACGCGAAGGCCGAGAGCGGCGACGAGGCGGCGGTGGAAGGCGAGCGCGGCGGCGAGAGCCCGCTCGAGCGATTCACCACGAATCTGAACGCGCTCGCGGAAGCCGGCAAGATCGATCCCTTGATCGGCCGCCAGCTCGAGATCGAGCGCACCGTGCAGATCCTCTGCCGCCGCCGGAAGAACAACCCGCTGTTCGTCGGCGAGGCGGGCGTCGGCAAGACGGCGCTCGCCGAAGGCCTCGCGCGCCTCATAGTAGAAGGCAAGGTGCCGGACATTTTGCGAAACTGCACGATCTATGCGCTCGACATGGGCTCGTTGATCGCGGGCACCAAGTACCGGGGCGACTTCGAGAAGCGGTTGAAGGGCGTCGTCGCCGGTCTCAAGAAGCAGCCCGGCGCGATCCTGTTCATCGACGAGATCCACACGGTGATCGGCGCGGGAGCGGCGTCCGGCGGCGTCATGGACGCCTCGAACCTCATCAAGCCCGTGCTCGCGAGCGGCGAGCTGCGCTGCATCGGGTCGACCACCTATTCCGAGTTTCGCGGCATCTTCGAGAAGGATCACGCGCTCGCGCGGCGGTTCCAGAAGATCGACGTGGTCGAGCCGTCGGTGCAAGAGACCGTCGAGATCCTGCGGGGGCTGAAGAGCCGGTTCGAGGAGCACCACGGCATCACGTATTCCGACGAAGCGCTGCGTGCCGCCGTCGAGCTATCGGCCAAGCACATCAACGACCGGCATCTGCCGGACAAAGCGATCGACGTCATCGACGAGGCGGGCGCGTTTTGCCGGCTGCAGCCCGAGGCTACGCGCCCGAAGGTCGTCGACGTCGCGCTCGTCCAGAACATCGTGGCGAAGATTGCGCGGATCCCGCCGAAGAACGTGTCGGCCTCCGATCGCGACACGCTCAAGCACATCGAGCGCGACCTCAAGCTCGTGATCTTCGGCCAGGACCGCGCGATCGGCGCGCTCGCGTCCGCCATCAAGATGGCGCGCTCGGGCCTGGGCGACGAGCGCCGGCCGGTGGGCTCGTTCCTGTTCTCCGGCCCCACCGGCGTCGGCAAGACGGAGGTCACGCGTCAACTCGCGCTCACGATGGGCGTCGAGCTCATCCGCTTCGACATGTCGGAGTACATGGAGCGGCACACGGTGTCGCGCCTCATCGGTGCGCCGCCGGGCTACGTCGGTTTCGACCAGGGCGGCCTGCTCACGGAGGCGATCACGAAGCACCCTCACTGCGTGCTGCTATTCGACGAGATCGAGAAGGCGCACCCCGAGGTGTTCAACCTGCTTCTTCAAGTAATGGATCACGGCACGCTCACCGACAACAACGGCCGCAAGGCCGACTTCCGCAACGTGACGATCGTGATGACCACGAACGCCGGTGCACAGGAAGCGACCCGCGCGTCGGTCGGGTTCACGCTGCAGGACCATTCGAGCGACGCGATGGAAGTGCTGAAGAAGCTCTTCTCGCCCGAGTTCCGCAACCGGCTCGACGCGATCATCCCATTCGAGCCGCTCGACGAAGTGTCGGTGGCGCGGGTCGTCGACAAGCTCGTCGTCGAGCTCGAGGCGCAGCTCGACAAGAACAACGTCACGATCGAGCTCGAGCCGGCGGCGCGCGAATGGGTGGCGAAGCGCGGCTACGACAAGAAGATGGGCGCGCGGCCGATGGCGCGCGTGATCCAGGAGCACATCAAGCGGCCGCTCGCCGAGGAGCTGCTATTCGGCAAACTCACCGAGGGCGGCCACGTTCGCGTGGAAACGGCGCCCGACGGCAACGGTCTCGTGCTGATCCCGGAGCCACTCACGCCGGAGCTCGAGCACTTGCCGGAAGTCGCCGACGGCAAGTTGGTCGAGCCCGAGGACGAGGGCTCGGAAAAGAGCTAGCGCGCGCGGTAGGTGATGCGGCCCTTGGTCAGGTCGTACGGCGTGAGCTCCACCGTCACCGCGTCGCCTTTCAAGATCCGGATATAGTGCTTGCGCATTTTTCCGGAGATGTGTGCCGTCACGATATGGCCGTTCGCGAGCTCCACGCGAAACGTGGTGTTCGGCAGCGTTTCCACCACCGTGCCTTCCATCTGAATTGCTTCTTCTTTCGCCATTTCGCAACGAGTTGCGCGCCCGAGGCGCGGCGCATTGTTGCATACCGGAAGTCGGCGCGGCAAACGAGGCACGGCGTTGCCGGCGCCGTTCGCTTCGTCGCTAGACTGCGGGCAAGCGCCAGACCGCCGGTCTCCCAGCCGGCGTGCAATAGCGCGCCAGCAGGGCGAGGAATTCGCGGCGCGGGATCGTGCGCGCGCCGAGGGTCGTTATGTGCTCCGACGCAACCTGGCAATCGATCAACGCGAAGTCGCGCTCCTCGAGAAACCGCACCATTCCGACCAGCGCGACTTTCGATGCGTCCGTGACGCGCGCGAACATCGACTCGCCGAAAAATACGCGGCCGATCGCGACACCGTAGAGTCCGCCCACGAGCTCGCCGTCCCGCCACGTCTCGAACGAGTGGGCCCAGCCTAAGTGGTGGAGACGGCCGTAAGCGTGCGCCATGTCCGCCGTGATCCAGGTGGCATCCGTGTAGCGGCGCGGCGCGGCGCAGCCGGCCAGCACCTCGCCGAACGCGGTATCCACGCGGAGCTCGAAGCCTCCTTTAATAAGAGAGCGCCGCAGACTGCGGGAGACGTGCAGGTCCGCCGGCCAGAGCACGGCGCGCGGATCGGGGCTCCACCAGAGAATCGGTTGGCCCTCCTCGTACCAGGGGAAGATGCCGCGCACGTAGGCCCCCAGCAGGCGGTTCGGTTCGAGGTCGCCGCCCACGGCGAGCAATCCGTTCGGCTCACTGAGCGCCGCGTTCGGGCTCGGAAAGCGATCGACGGCGTCGGCGCGCGTCAGCCAACGCGGCACGCTCATGACGGCGCGGCGCCGGCGTCTTGCCGATACGGCACGTGCTCGTCGAGCTCTTCGATGTAGGCGTCGACGTGCGGCGTCTCGCGCTCGAGGAAGTCGGCCACCGCGGCATGGAACGCGGCGTCGCGGAGCCAATGGCTCGACCAAGTCGCCTGCGGGGTGAAGCCGCGCGCGATCTTGTGCTCTCCCTGCGTGCCCGGCTCGAACGTCCGGATTCCCTCGCGAATGCAGTACTCGATGCCTTGGTAATAGCACGTCTCGAAGTGGAGGCTGTGGAAGTCGGCCGCGCTGCCCCAGTACCGGCCGTAGAGCGTGTCTGCGCCCCGGAAGCAAATCGCGGCGGCGATCGGTTTGCCGCGATGGCGCGCCAGAACGATCAGCACACTCTCGGGCGCCGTGCGGCTGATCTCGTCGAAGAATGCGCGGTTGAGATACGGCGGCCGGCCGCGGCGCAGGAACGTGCGGGAGTAGAAGGCGAATATCGCATCCCATTCGGCGCGCGTGGGCTCGTCGCCGCGCAGGTGCACGAACTCGATGCCTGCCTCGGCGACGCGGCGCCGCTCGCGGCGCGCCTTCTTGCGCTTCTCCGAGCTGAAGCGCGCGAGAAAGGACTCGAAGTCGGCGTAGCCGTCGTTGTGCCAATGGAACTGACAGCCTTTGCGGCTCAGGAATCCTTCGCCGTCGAGGAGTTGCCGCTCCTCATCGGTCGGGAACAGCACGTGCAACGAAGACGCGCCGAGCTCCTCGGCGAGCGACCGCGCCCCGCCCACCAGCGCGGCCGCGACCGCGCGCGTGTCGCAACCGGGGCGCGTCAAGAGCCGCGGTCCCGTGGCCGGGGTGAACGGCACGCCGGCGACGAGCTTCGGATAGTAGGCGCGGCCGGCACGCTCGTAGGCGTCGGCCCAGCCCCAGTCGAACACGAACTCGCCGCGGGAGTCGTGCTTGACGTAGAGCGGCACCGCGCCGGAAAGGCCGTGCTCGTCACGCGCGATCAGGTAGGAGGGCAGCCAGGCGGTGCCGGGGCCGACGCAGCCGCTGCGCTCGAGCGCGCTCAAGAATTCGTGCCGCAAGAAGGGTCCGCCGCCGGCGAGAGGGTTCCATTGGTCGGGCGCGATGTCGCGGAGTGCCGATACTTGCTCGAGTTGCAGGTGCATGGCGGCCATACGCAGGGTCGACTTCGGATGTTAGTGCCTGCACGGGCCGGGCGCGAGCGGGGCGGAGGCTCTTGCCGATTTGATTTGTTGCCGCCGACTAGTCAGTATTATCAGTCGATTAAGCGCAGTTACTGCCGTACAACCTGAATAGCCGAAATTCCGCTTGAATAGACCGAGGACCGCCACGGCCGCCGACACCTTTTTCGTGCCCCGAATCCGGGGCTTGCGGGAGTCCGCCTTTTGGGTGCTCGCGGGCCTCGCGTTGATCCTGCTGCTGGCGCTGCTGTCGTATAGCCCGTTGGACCCGGCGTTCAGCGTCTCGGGCGATGGCGCGGTCAGCAACCGGATGGGACCGGCGGGCGCTTGGTTCGCCGACATCGCGTTCGTCCTGTTCGGCGAATCCGCCTACCTGTTCCCGGTGCTGGTGCTGATCGCCGGTGTGTTCCTGTTTCGGAGCGAGCAGCTGCCGGCCAAGGGGCCGCTGATCTATCGGGCCGTGGGCTTCGTTCTCGCCGTGGCCACGAGCTCGGGTCTCGCGACGCTGCACTTCGATGCGCCGCAGATGCGCGAGACCGCCGGCGGAATCCTGGGCCAGGTGGTGGGCCGCGGGCTCGAGCAAGGACTCGGGCTGCTAGGGGCCACGGTGCTGCTGCTCGTGCTTTGGCTGGCGGCCGTGTCGCTCGCTACCGGCGTCTCCTGGGTCGCCGTGATGGACCGTACCGGCCGAGCCGTCTATCGCGGCGTCGCCGAGCTTCGCGAGCGCTGGAGCGCAGTGGCGATCTGGCTCGAGGGCCGGCGCGCGAAGCAACACCGTGAAGAAGTGGTCAGCAAGGTTCGCGCGAAGCCGAAAGCCAGTGCGCCGCGAATCGAGCCGACGATCGAGAAGGTCGAGGTCAGCGCGCGCGCCGAGCGCGAGAAGGAACGCGAGCGTCAGGTGCCGCTCTTCGAGCCGCCCGAGTCCACCGAGCTTCCCTCGATGTCGCTGCTCGACGATCCGCCGCCGAAGGAAGGCGGCTACTCCGCCGAGGCGCTCGAGGCGATGTCGCGGCTCGTCGAGATCAAGCTCAACGACTTCGGCGTCGAGGCCGAAGTCGTCGCGGTGCACCCCGGGCCGGTCGTCACTCGGTTCGAGCTAAAACCCGCGGCCGGCGTGAAGAGCGCGCAGATCAGCAGTCTCGCCAAGGATCTCGCGCGCTCGCTCGCCACCGTGAGCGTGCGGGTGGTCGAGATCATTCCCGGCAAGCCGTACGTGGGGCTCGAGATTCCGAACGAGGTGCGCGAGATCGTCGCCCTCGGCGAGATCGTGAAGTCGCACGCGTACGACCAGCTCAAGTCTCCGCTCACGCTCGCGCTCGGCAAGGACATCGGCGGCCAGCCGGTGGTGGCCGACCTCGCGCGCATGCCGCATCTCCTGATCGCCGGCACCACGGGCTCCGGCAAGTCCGTCGGCTTGAACGCCATGGTATTGAGCCTGCTCTACAAGTCCACGCCGGAGCAGGTGCGGTTGATCATGATCGACCCCAAGATGCTCGAGCTGTCGGTCTACGAGGGCATCCCGCATCTGCTCGCGCCCGTCGTCACCGACATGAAGCAGGCGGCGAACGCGCTGCGCTGGTGCGTGGCCGAGATGGAGCGCCGCTATGCGTTGATGGCGGGGCTCGGCGTACGGCATCTCTCGAGCTACAACAAGAAGGTGGCGGACGCTATCGACAAGGGCGAGCCGCTGCGCGATCCCACCTGGAAGCCGGACCCGCTCGACGAGGGCGGCACGGCGCCGGAGCTCCAAACGCTGCCGTTCATCGTCATCATCATCGACGAGCTCGCCGACATGATGATGATGGTGGGCAAGAAGGTGGAAGAGCTCATCGCGCGGCTCGCGCAGAAGGCGCGCGCCTCCGGCATTCACATGATCGTCGCGACGCAGCGTCCGTCGGTGGACGTCATCACGGGCCTCATCAAGGCGAATATTCCCTGCCGCATCGCGTTCCAGGTGTCGGCGAAGGTGGACTCGCGCACGATTCTCGATCAGATGGGCGCCGAGCACTTGCTCGGCCACGGCGACATGCTCTATCTGCCGTCCGGCACATCGATGCCCACGCGCGTGCACGGCGCGTTCGTCTCCGACAACGAGGTGCACCAGGTGGTCAAGGCGCTGCGCGCGAGCGGCAGCCCGAGCTACATCGACGACGTGCTCGAAGGACCGTCCGGCGAGGTGCCCGGGCTCGAGCCCGAGCCGGGCGCGCCGGGCGAGTTGGACGGCGAGCAAGATGCGCTTTACGATCAGGCCGTAAGGATCGTGACCGAGACGCGCAAGGCCTCCATATCGGGCATTCAGCGCAGGTTGAAGATCGGCTACAACCGCGCCGCGCGAATGGTCGAGACCATGGAGGAGGCTGGCATCGTTGGCAGTCTACAGACGAACGGATTCCGCGAGGTCTTGGCGCCGCCGCCTCCAGGCGTCGATTAGGCTGGGTGTCACGCTCTGCGCCGCCGGCACGGCTGCGGCGCAGACTGCTGTGCCCGTCGACAAGTCCGGCGCGCTCGCGACGCTCGACAAGTTCGTGGCCGAGGTGCACAGCCTCACGGCCGAGTTCCGCCAGGAAGTCAAAACGGACGACGACGAGGTCGTCGACACGGGCACGTTGTCGTTCGAGCGGCCGAACCGTTTTCGCTGGATGGCGCGCAAGCCGAACGAGCTCCTCGTCGTCACCGACGGCAAGACGATGTGGCAGTACGACGTCGAGCTCGCGCAGGTCACGCAAGCGCCGGTCGACGAGTCGAACGACTCGAGCCCGGCATCGTTGCTGGCCGGCGACCGCAACGCGCGCGACCGGTTCGACGTTCTCGACGCGTACCGGAGCGACGGCCTCGAGTGGATCAAGCTCGCGCCGAAGGCGGCCGACTCCGGCTTCGCTTCCGTGCTGATCGGCTTCGACGGCCTCGCGCCGCGGCAGCTCGAGCTGGTCGACAGCTTGAATCACACCACCACCGTCGCGCTCGAGAAGGTGGTCTTGAATCCGGACCTGCCCGATTCCGTGTTCGAGTTCAAGGCGCCGCCGAACGTCGAAGTCGTCGGCGGCGAGAGGTAGCCCCTTGTTGCCGCTGCGGTACCCGTGGTTGTGGCTGCTCACGGGATTGGTGCTCGTAGCCGCCGTGGCCGTGGCCGAGCTCATACCCGGGCCTGCGGTTCCCAACCTGGGCGTGAGCGACAAGATCGAGCACGCCAGCGCGTATTTCGTGCTGACGCTGTGGTTCGCGGGCCTCTACCGCAGGCATGCTCTGCCGCTCGTCGCGGTGGTGCTGTTCGCGTTGGGCTTCGCGCTCGACCTCCTGCAGCTCACGACCAAGACGCGATTTTTCGAGCTGTATGACGTGCTCGCCAACGGTTGCGGCATACTAGCGGCCCTCGTGCTCGCGCTGTTGTTCCTCGGAGGGTGGTGCCAGCGAGTGGAACGCCTGCTGTGGGCGCCGGCCCCCTGAGCTTCAACGCCGTTGCCCGACCCGCGGCGAAACGTTTCTTGACGCGTCGTTCATATGCTCGACCCCAAAGCATTACGCCAGGACCTGGACTCGGTGGCGGCCAATCTCGCGCGCCGCGGGTTCAAGCTCGATCGCGAGCGCTATCTAGCGCTCGAAGCCGAGCGCAAGGATCTGCAAGTCAAGGTCGAGGGTTGGCGGCAGGCCCGTAACGAACGGTCGAAGGCGATCGGCAAGGCGAAAGCGGCAGGCGCCGACGTCGAGGCGCTGAAGCGCGAAGTCGGGGAGATCGCCGACTCGCTCGCGGCGGGCGAGACGCGGTTGCAGACGCTCGCGGCGGAGCTCGACGCGTTTCTCGCGGGGCTCCCGAACATGCTGCACGAGTCCGTGCCTCCCGGCGCCGATTCGGCCGCGAACGTGGAGGTGCGGCGCTCCGGCACGCCGCCGAGCTTCGACTTCGAGCCGTTGGATCACGTGGCGCTCGGCGAAGGTCTCGAGCTCATGGACTTCGACGCGGCCGCGAAGCTGTCCGGCGCGCGCTTCGTGGTGCTGCGCGGCGCGCTCGCGCGCCTGCACCGCGCGCTCATCCAGCTCATGCTCGACGTGCACACGCGCGAGCACGGTTACAGCGAGACCTACGTTCCGTATCTCGTCAACGACGCCACGTTGTTCGGCACCGGCCAGCTACCGAAGTTTGCGGCGGACCTGTTCGCGGTCGAAGGAGCCGAGACCAAGCTGCGGCTGATCCCCACCGCCGAGGTGTCGCTCACGAACCTGGTTCGCGACAGCATCGTCGAGCCAGGCGCGCTGCCGATGCTGCTGACGGCGCACACGCCGTGCTTCAGATCCGAGGCGGGTTCCTACGGCCAGGACACGCGCGGCATGATTCGCCAGCACCAGTTCGAGAAGGTGGAGCTCGTGCAGATCGTGAAGCCGGCCGACTCCTATGCGGCGCTCGAGTCGCTCACGCGGCACGCAACCGCGATCCTCGACCGGCTTGCGCTGCCGTACCGCGTGATGGCGCTCTGCGGCGGCGACATGGGTTTCGGAGCCGCGAAGACCTACGACGTCGAAGTCTGGCTGCCGGGGCAGGGCAAGTATCGCGAGATCTCGTCCTGCAGCAATTGCGAAGCGTTTCAGGCGCGACGGATGCAAGCGCGCTGGCGCAATCCGGAAACCGGTAAGCCCGAGCTCGTGCACACGCTCAACGGATCGGGCCTCGCCGTGGGCCGCACGTTGATCGCGGTGCTCGAGAACTATCAGCAGTCCGACGGCTCGATCCGGATCCCGGAGGCTTTGCAGCCCTACATGGGCGGCGAGCGCACGCTCGGCCGGAGCTGAAGCGACCGCGGCGAGGCGGCCGGCACACGGTTGAGCGTAGCTCACGTCTCGAGCGCGCGCTGGCGGCCCGAAGTCGATTCGCTATACTCGAATCCGCTTCGCCGCCGCCGCCCTGCGATCGAATGACGCTGCACGTCGCGCTGAATCACGTCACCCGTTACGACTACGACCGTCCCATCCGGATGGGCCCGCAAGTCATCCGCCTGCGGCCGGCGCCGCACAGCCGCACGCCGGTGCCGAGCTACTCGCTCGCGATCGAGCCGAACGGCCACTTCTTGAACTGGCAGCAGGATCCGTTCGGCAACTTCCTGGCGCGCGTCGTCCACCCGGAGAAGGTGCGGGGCTTCGCGGTGACGGTCGATCTCGTCGCCGACATGGCGGTTCGCAACCCGTTCGATTTCTTCCTCGAGCCGGAAGCCGAGGAGTTTCCGTTCGCGTACGAGCCGGCGCTGCGCAAGGACCTCGAGCCGTTTCTCGTGACGATGCCGGCGGCACCGCTCATGAAGAAGCTGCTGCGCGAGCTGCGGGCGCGGCGCTCCGGCCGCACGATCGATTTCCTCGTCGACCTCAACCGGCGGCTGCAAGCGGACGTGCGCTACACGATCCGGCTCGAGCCCGGCGTGCAGGCGCCCGAGGAGACGCTGTCGCTGCGCTCGGGCTCGTGCCGCGACAGCGGCTGGCTGCTCGTGCAGCTGCTCCGGCACTTGGGTCTAGCGAGCCGCTTCGTGTCGGGGTACCTGATCCAGCTCGTGCCCGACGTGAAGGCGCTCGACGGCCCCGCCGGCACCGACCGCGACTTCACCGATCTGCACGCCTGGTGCGAGGCCTATCTGCCGGGCGCCGGTTGGATCGGCCTCGATCCGACGTCCGGGCTGCTGGCCGGCGAGGGGCACATCCCGCTCGCGTGCACGCCGCATCCCACGAGCGCCGCGCCGATCACGGGCGCGATCGAGGAGTGCGAGACCACGTTCGCGCACACGATGAGCGTGCGGCGCATCGTCGAATCGCCGCGCGTCACGAAGCCTTACAGCGACGAGCAGTGGCAGGCGATCGACGCGTTCGGGCGCCGCATCGAGCGGCAGCTCCTGGCCGACGACGTGCGCGTCACGATCGGCGGCGAGCCGACCTTCGTCGCGAGCGGCGACCCCGACGCGCCCGAGTGGAACACCGCCGCCGTCGGCCCCACCAAGCGCGCGTACGCCGCCGAGCTGATTCAACGGTTGCGCGCGCGGTTCGCGCCGCAAGGCTTGCTGCACTACGGCCAGGGCAAGTGGTATCCCGGCGAGCAGCTGCCGCGCTGGGCGTTCGCGCTCTACTGGCGCCGCGACGGCCGACCGCTGTGGACCGACGGCGCGCTCGTCGCGGCCGAGGACAAGGACTACGGCGTCACCGCCGAGCACGCGCGCAAGCTGCTCGAAGGCGTGGCCGAGCGCCTCGACGTCGGCGCGCCCGCGGTAGCGCCCGCGTTCGAGGACCCGTGGCACTTCATCGGCCAGGAACGCAAGCTGCCGGAGAACCTCGATCCTGCCACCAACAAGCTCGACGATCCGCTGGCGCGGGCCCGGCTCGCGCGCGTCTTCGAGCGCGGCTTGGACAAGCCCGTCGGCTACGTGCTGCCGGTGCAGCGCTGGAACGCGCAGGCCGCCGAAGCGCGCCGCTGGATCAGCGAGCCATGGTCGACGCGCTCGGGCAAGCTGTTCCTCGTGCCGGGCGACTCGTCGATCGGCTACCGCCTGCCGCTGCCGTCGCTGTCGTACATCGCGCCCGCGAGCTTTCCGCACGTGATCCCCGTCGATCCTTTCGCGGAGCGCGGCGAGCTGCCGGACCCGCATCCGTCGCGGCAGCCGTTTCGCCGCGGCGAGCGCCCGCGCACGCACGCCGAGCAGCAGACGAGCCAGACGCCGGCGGGGCGTCATGCGCGCACGGCGATCGCGGCCGAGCCGCGCCACGGCCGGCTTTGCGTGTTCGTGCCGCCGGTGGCGGAGCTCGAGGACTATCTCGATCTCGTCGCGGCCCTCGAGGACGCGGCGGCCGAGCTCGCGGCGCCGATCCATCTCGAGGGCTACGCGCCGCCTCTCGACCCGCGGCTCAACGTCATCAAGGTCACGCCCGACCCCGGCGTCATCGAGGTCAACGTGCAGCCGGCGCGCAGCTGGGACGAGATGCGCGCGATCACCGAGGGGCTCTACCAGGACGCGCACCACACGCGTCTCGTCACCGAAAAGTTCATGCTCGACGGCCGGCACACGGGCACCGGCGGCGGCAACCACGTCGTGCTCGGCGGCGCGCGCGCGGAGGACAGCCCGTTCCTGCGGCGGCCCGATCTGCTGCGGAGCTTGATCACGTATTGGCAGCATCATCCGGCGCTGTCCTATCTCTTCTCGGGCATGTTCATCGGGCCCACGAGCCAGGCACCGCGCATCGACGAGGCGCGGCACGACTCGCTCTACGAGCTCGAGCTCGCCTTCAAGCAGGCGGATGACGCGCAGCAGCCGGTGCCGCCGTGGCTCGTGGACCGGTTGTTCCGCAACCTCTTGATCGACGTGACGGGCAACACCCACCGCGCCGAGATCTGCATCGACAAGCTCTACTCGCCCGACGGGCCCACGGGCCGCCTCGGGCTGGTCGAGTTCCGCGCGTTCGAGATGCCGCCGCATCCGCGCATGAGCCTCGTTCAACAGCAGCTGCTGCTCTCGCTCGTCGCGCGCTTCTGGCGCACGCCGTACAAGGGCGGCCTCGTGCGCTGGGGCACGCAGCTCCACGACAAATTCATGCTGCCGTTTCACGTGTGGCAGGACTTCGAGGACGTGATCGCCGACATGAATCGCGCGGGCTACGCGCTCGACGCCGCCTGGTTCGCGCCGCACTTCGAGTTCCGCTTTCCGCGCTACGGCGCCGTCGGCTTCGGCAGCGTCGAGCTCGAGCTTCGCCAGGCGCTCGAGCCGTGGCACGTGCTCGGCGAGGAAGGCGCGATCGGCGGAACCGTGCGCTACGTGGATTCGTCGGTGGAGCGCCTGCAGGTGCGCGTGCGCGGCGCGGGCGACGGCCGTTACACAATCGCGTGCAACGGCAAGCGCGTGCCGCTGGTATCGACGGGCCGCGCCGAGGAATTCGTCGGCGGCGTGCGCTATCGCGCGTGGCAGCCGGCGTCGAGCCTGCACCCCACCATCCCCGTCGACACGCCGCTCGTGTTCGACCTCTACGACCGCTGGTCGGGCCGCGCCGTCGCGGGCTGCACCTATCACGTCGCGCATCCGGGCGGCCGTAACTTCGAGCGCTTCCCCGTGAACTCGTACGAGGCGGAGAGCCGCCGGCTTGCGCGATTTTTCCCGTTCGGCCACACGGCGGGCCCCTACGACGAACCGCAACCGGTACTGCGTCCCGAGTTTCCGTACACGTTGGATTTGCGCTGGTCGCACTGAGTTAAACTGCGCGGCGAGTGTGGGGGCAACGTAACGAATGTCGGCGTTCAACAGCGCAGCGGGCGAATACGCGTCACGTGAGGCCCGGCTACTGGAAGGTTATCGGCGCGCGCCGGGCGTGTTCGACGAGCTCCGCACCGAAGCAGGCGCCGTCCGCGACCGCTGGCAGCCGGTGCTCGACGCGTTCGCCGCGATGGGCGGCGAGGCCACGCAGCTCGCGCAGGACAAGGCACAGCGCCTGCTGCTCGAGAACGGAGTCACGTTCGTGGCGCCCGGCGAGCGCGAGCACGGCGGCGGCCGACCGTGGCGCCTCGACCTTTTCCCGCAGCTCATCGCGCCCGGCGAATGGAGTGAGATCGAGCGTGCCGTGATCCAGCGCGCGCGGCTCCTGAACGACCTGCTCGTCGATCTCTACGGCGCGCAGCGCTCGCTGAAAGAAAAGGTCGTGCCGCCCGGCCTCGTGTTCGGCAATCCGCAGTTCTTGCGGCCGTGCACGAGCGTGGCCGTGCGCGATAACCGGCACCTGCACTTCATCGCCTTCGACCTCGGGCGCTCGGCCGACGGCCGCTGGTGGGTGCTGTCCGACCGCACGCAGGCGCCGTCGGGGGCGGGCTACGCGCTCGAAAATCGCGTGGTGTCGTCGCAGTGCTTGCCGGAGCTCTTCGGTGAGCGCAACGTGCGGCGGCTTGCGAGCTTCTTCCGTGCGTTCACGGAGCATTTCCTGAGTCTCTCGAGCCGCGATCAGCCGCTCGCGGTGTATTTGTCGCCGGGCCCCTCTCAGCAGAACTACTTCGAGCACGCCTATCTCGCACGGTACCTCGGCTTCAGCGCCGTGGAGGGCTCGGATCTCACGGTGCGGGACGATCGCGTGTACTTGAAGACCGTCGAGGGTTTGAAGCCGGTCGACTTGATCATGCGGCGTATCAGCGCCGAGCTCTGCGATCCGCTCGAGCTCCGCACCGATTCCTTGATCGGCGTGCCGGGGCTGCTCCAGGCGGCCCGCGCGGGCAAAGTCACGATCGGCAACGCGTTGGGATCGGGCCTCGTCGAGACCGACGCGTTCTTGAGCTTCTTGCCGAGTCTCGCGCGCTTCTTCTTGAGCGAGGAGCTCGCGATGCCGAGCGTCGCCACCTGGTGGTGCGGCCAAGCGCGGGAGCGCGAGTACGTGCTCTCGCACTTGGACGAGCTCGTCGTGCGGCGGATCTCCACGCCGCGGACGCTGTTCGCGACGGGGCAGAGCAGCCTCGTGGGCCCGGACACGACGCCGGAGCAGCGCGACCGGCTGATTCACGAGATCGAGCGGAGCGGCTACGACTTCGTCGGCCAGGAGCCGGCGGCGCTGTCCACGGCGCCCATGTGGGCCGGTGCCAACGCGCTCGAGGCCGCCCCGATCACGCTGCGCGTTTACGTGGCTGCGACGGCGAAGGGTTACGAGGTCATGCCCGGCGGCCTCACTCGGCTCGCCCTCGGCGCCGACCGGCGCGCGCCGTGGCTCGAAGCGGGCGACGTGAGCAAGGACACGTGGGTGCTGTCGGATCAGCCGGTGGAGCAGTTCAGCCTGCTCGCGCAGCGGCAAGCGAACCAGCGTCTGCACCGCGGCGGCCGCGACCTGCCGAGCCGCACCGCGGACAGCTTGTTCTGGCTCGGCCGTTACACGGAGCGCGCCGAGGTGGCCGTGCGGTTGTTCCGCAGCCTCGTGATCCGGCTCGGCGGCGAGATGGGCTCCACGCGCAATCTCGTGTCGCCCGAGCGTGTGGTGTCGATGCTGATCGTGCAGAAGCATCTGTCGGCGCGCCGCGGCCGCCGCGCGATGCAAGAGGGACGTGAGGCGGTGGAACAGGAGCTCTGGACGATCCTGTTCGATCCCGAGTGCCGCGACGGGCTCTCCACCGTGCTCGGTAACGTGCGGCGCAACGCCGAGGCGGTGCGCGAGCGGTTGTCGTTCGACACGTTCCGCATCTTGCGCGACCTCACTGAAGTCATCCACTCGTGGGAGCTGTCGCCCGGCCATGAGACCGACGACGCGCTGCGGCTCTTGAACCGGCTCATTCAGTATCTCGCCGCGTTCAACGGCATGGTCATGGAGAACATGACGCGCGGCTACGGCTGGCGATTCCTCGACATGGGCCGCCGGCTCGAGCGGCTGCGCGCGATGATCCAGTCGATCCAGCAGCTCGCCGTGCGGGGCGAGCCGCAGGACGACGGCGCGCTCGAGCTGCTGCTCGAGCTCGCGGACAGCACGATGACCTATCGCGGCCGCTATCAGGCCGCGCCGCAGCTGCCCGCCGTGCTCGACCTGCTGCTGTCGGACGAGGCCAATCCGCGCTCCGCCATGTTCCAGATCGTGAGCCTCGCCGATCACATCGCGGCGCTGCCGAACGCCGGCGAGGACGGCCTGCTCACGCCCGATCAACGGCTCGTCACGCGGCTCGGCAACGAGCTCCGGCTTGCCGATCCGGTGGAGCTCGGCGCCGCCGTGAGCCGCTTCGACTCGCGCGTCGAGCTCGATCGGCTTGCCCGCCGTATCGACCGGGACGTGCATCAGCTCTCCGATCACATCGCCGAGCGGTTCTTCAGCCACTCGTCCGCCCGGCGCGTGGCGGGCGCGCGCCGGGTCGAGACGCAGTGATCTACGACATCCGCCACCGCACCACGTTCACGTACGAGGACGTGGTTTCGGTGTCGCACCACGTGCTGCATCTGACGCCGCGCCGGCATCGCCGCCAGCGCTGCCTGTCGTCGGCGATGCTCGTCGATCCGGCGCCCGCGGTCGACTCGTCGGGCGAGGACTACTTCGGCAACCCGGTTCACTATCTCACGGTGCAGGAGCCGCACGAGCGCCTCGTCGTGGAGTCGCGCTCGCGCGTCGAGGTCGTGTCGGGCGGCGCGGCCGTCGATCTCGAAGCCAGCAAGCCATGGGAGGAAGTCCGCGAGCTGCTTGCCGAAGGCGCCGCCGACGACTTGCTGCTGCAGACGTTCGAGTTCACGTTCGACTCGCCGTATTCCGCCGGCAACGACGACGTCCGCGACTACGCCCTGCGCTCGTTCGCCCCGGGGCGGCCGATCCTCGCGGCGGCGATGGATCTCACCACGAGGATCTACCGCGAATTCGAGTACCGCGGCGGCGTGTCCGACGTGTCGACGCCGGTGCGCGACGTGTTCGCGATGCGCAAAGGCGTGTGCCAGGACTTCGCGCACTTCGAGATCGCGTGCCTACGCAGCTTGGGACTGGCGGCGCGCTACGTCAGCGGCTATCTGCTCACGCATCCCGCGCCCGGCAAGGAAAAGCTCGTGGGCTCCGACGCGTCGCACGCCTGGCTGTCGGTGTGGTCGGCCGAGGCGGGCTGGGTGGACTTCGATCCCACCAACAACCTGATCCCCGACGTCGAGCACGTGACGGTGGGCTGGGGCCGGGACTACGGCGACGTGAGCCCCATCAACGGCTTCATCGTCGGCGGCGGCTCGCACCAGGTGGCCGTGGCCGTCGACGTCAATCCGGTCGCGTCGGCAGCGGGATGACGGCCGCGTTCTGAGCGATGGTCCAGGGGCACGTGCACTTCACGATGGTGCCGCCGCCCATGCGGCTCGCGATGCACAGCTCGCCGCCAATGCTGCGCGCGCGGTAGCGCATGATGTGCAGCCCCATGCCGCCGGCGTCGGCGCCGTTGTCCACGAATCCGGCGCCGTCATCGCTCACCGTGAGCACGAGCTCCTGTTGGATGCGCTCGCAAGAGAGCTCGACGCGCGTGGGCTTCGCGTGCTTGGCCGCGTTGGTGATGGCCTCCTGCGCGATCCGATAGAGATGCGTGGCCGCGGTGTCGCTCAACCCGGCCGGGACGTCGTTACGAACCACGTCGCAGCGCACCCCGAGCAGTCCCTGCGATTGGCGGGCGAGGTGCTTGAGCGCGTCGCCGAGCCGTCCGCCCTTGCGGATGGGGCTCAAGCCTTGCGCGAGCTCCCCCGTCTGGGCGATCGCGCGCGTCACGAGCGCGGCGGCATTGGCGGCCTCGCGGGCGTGCTCTGAGCCGGTGACTGCGAGCTTCGCTTTCAATGCTTCGAGCATGAGCTTCACGCCGATCAAGAGCTGCGCAAGCCCGTCGTGCAGGTCGTGGCCGATCCGCGTGCGCTCGCGCTCGCTGCTCGCGATCACCTCTCGCTCCAGCCGAACGCGCTGCGTGATGTCGCGGACGGTTACTACCACCTCGTCCTCGCCGCTTTTCACGAACCGGGTCTCGAAGTAGCGCTCACCGCCTCGTGTGTTGCGGGCGTACTCCCAGCGTTGCACCTCGCCGGTCGCGAGCGCGCGCAGCCGGTGATATTTGTGCTGACGGGCGAAGTCGGCGTCGAAAATGTCACACACGTTGCGGCCGATGAATTCCGCCGGCGAACGGGGAAGGAAACGCGTGAGCGCGGCGTCGGCGTAGTGCAAGTCCAGGTAGCGACCGTCGCGGTGCACACGGGCGACGAGGTCGGTATTCGCGTCGATCAGCGCGCGCAACCGAGTCTCGGACTCGCGCTGCGCCTGCTCCGCGCGCTTGCGCGCGCTGATGTCGGCCAGCATCAGCAGGGCGCCTACGACCTTGCCGGAGCCGTCCGTGAGCGGCGACGCGGACACGCTGAGCCACACATCCGTGCCGTTGCGGTGACGCAAGCGAAAGTCGAATTGTTCCGCCACCCCGGTGCGGCGCCGCTCGCGGATCCGGAGCGCCTCGGGGTGCAGCGACTCGTCCATGAACTCGAAAACGGTGCGGCCGAGCACCTCCTCGGGCCGGTAGCCGAGCATTTCGGCCGCACGCTGGTTCACATACGTGGTGACGCTGTCGAGGTCGAGCACGCAAATGCCTTCGAGGGCAGTGTCTACAATGGTGCGGTATTTGCTCTCGCTGTCGCGCAGCGCTTGTTCGGTGCGGCGCTGCTCGGTGACGTCGTCGGTGTGCAGGACCACGAACTGCGGAGACAGCGGCACGAGGCTGATCACGAGGCGCCGGGCCGTCTGAGTGCCGATGTAGCGGTAGTCGACCTCGCGGCGGATCACCGTGCCGCGTGTGGCAACGAGGTCGAGGTCGCGGCGGAGGTCGTGGCCGCTGCCGGTTTGCAGCTGTGTGACGCGCATGCCGACATAAGCGGCGACGCGACTGAAGCGCAGCGCCTCCGCTGCGGCGTTGTAAGCAACGAGCTCGAAGTCTTCGTCGAGGCGCCGCCAGAGGTAGGCGGGCCCGGGCAGGCTTTCGAAATGAACGCGGAAGAGACTATCGTCGGCGAGCGCCGGCGTTACCGCCGCCACCCGCTCAGTGCCTTTAGCCTCAGCGCTGGTGAGCATCTCACTCCCTTTCGAATGTACTTTAAGGGCGCTCGCGCTAAAGTGTCTAGCAGTTGAAAGTACTACGTACGCAACGGTGCGTTGCGCCAGCCGCCCAAGCAGTTGCAGGCCCGGTTCCGAGGAGCTCGACGAACGATGCCAACGCGCTTGGCCTAAACGCTCAGCTGCCTGAGCGGATTCGCTAAGTACTGGTTGCGAGGGCCACTCGTCGCTCGTGGCCGGACGCTGCCAAAAATGATTTTTGCCTGCCGCTACAGCTGCTTACGATGGCCGTCGCCCTCTGGCATGGTTTCTGCTAAGTGCTGGAGCGAAATCTCGGCGAGAATGCGGCGCCGCAACGCGGGCGAAAGGGCTTCCGTCTCGCGTAACGACGGCGGTGGAGCGAGCGTCTTACGGGTTGTTGGGGAGGTTACGTGTCGGATAGAGCAGTCCTACTCGATCAACTGCGGATCGAGCGGCCCGCGGAAGCCGAAGCCGGCGGCCCGCGTTGGTGGTTATGGATCGTCGTTGCTGTCGTGGTCGCGGTGCTCGGCGCCTCCGGTTGGTGGTACTTCACGCAGCGCGGCATCGTCGTGAGCGCCGCTGTGGCGCAGCCCGCGCCCGCTGACCTGCCCGTGGGTCCTGGCTCGATCCTCGATGCGTCCGGTTACGTGGTGGCGCGGCGGCAGGCCACCGTCTCCTCCAAGATCATGGGCAAGGTCGTGGAGGTGTCGATCGAGGAAGGTCAGCGCGTCGAGCGCGACCAGATCATCGCCCGGCTCGACGACACGAACGCGCGAGCGGCCCTTGCGCAGTCGCTCGCGCAGCGCGAGCAGACGAAGGCCAACCTGAACGCTGCGGAAGTCGCATTCGAGAACGCCGGGCCCACGTTCCAGCGCAACCGGCAGCAATACGAGCGCGCGATCATCAGCGCTCAAGCGTTCGACACCGCCAAGGCCAGCTACGATGCCGCGCGCACCAGCCTGGACATCGCCCGGCGGGCGGTGGAGGTGGCGGAAGCCACCGTGACGTACGCGCAGCGCAATCTCGAAGACACCGTGGTGCGCGCGCCGTTCGCGGGCGTCGTCACCGTCAAGGCGGCGCAGGAAGGCGAGATGTTGTCGCCTAACTCTGCCGGCGGCGGCTACACGCGCACCGGCGTCGGCACGATCGTCGACATGCAATCGCTCGAGGTCGAGGTCGACGTGAGCGAGAACTTCATCAACCGCGTTCACCCGGACCAGAGCGTGAACGTGAAGCTCAACGCCTATCCGGACTGGGACATCCCCGCGCGCGTGATCGCGATCATCCCGACGGCCGACCGCGCCAAGGCCACCGTGAAGGTGCGCGTGGGCTTCGAGCTGGGCGATCCGCGGAT
>DASUFK010000282.1:0-15725 GCA_036274615.1 Gammaproteobacteria bacterium
TTGGAGGTGGGCTCGTCCTTGAACTTGGCCAACCGCCGATAGATGTCGGCCGCGGCCTCGTGAAAGCCGCTCGGCATGTTCGCATGGGCGAACGTCGCGGAGATCTGCTCCATCTCGTCCACCCAGCGCCAAGCGCGGTCGGTGACGCGCGCGACGCGTTGCGCCGCATTCCTGTCCAGGCCCGAGCCGTCGGCCGCCCAGCGCCGCATGAGCGCTTCGCGCACGCCCAAGTTCTCGGCGGTGCCGAGCACGCCGGCGATCAACGCGGTGAGCCCCTTGGTGTATGCGCCGTAGCACATCTTGAGCGTCGAAGCGTCGCCCACGCGGTCGCCCAGGATTTCCGTCTGCAACGGACCGTTGGTGAAGCAGCCTGCGATCGTGTCCGAATGAGCGCCCGACAAGCAGAGCCAGGTGGTTTTCGGCTGCCAGGCCGGCGGCCCGACGATGCCGCCGTCGACGAACTTGATGCCGTTCGCCTCCAAGCGCTCGCCGATGCGCTGTGCGCGCTGCGGCGAGATCGCGTTCAAATCCGCGAACGTTCCTTTGAAATTCTGCCCGATGACTTGCTCAGCGACTTGTTCAGCAGCGCTCGGCGGTACCACGCTCAGCACGATGGGGCACTGCTTGCAGAGCTCCGCGAGGGTGCCTACGTCGATCAGATTGTGCTCGGCTGCGCGCTTGCGCGTGTCCTCGCTGCGCCCTTGGGATGCCCAGTAGGCGTGATGGCCGTTATTGATGGCCGACGCGGCGATCGACACGCCCATGTCGCCGGGATTGATGATTCCGATCGAAGTGGCCATACGTCACCGTCCGAGCTTGGTTGACTGCACCGGCGGAAACAGTAGCACGACACACGGCCGCCCGGCCGCACGACTTTGCGGCGGGGGTCGCGTAGAGTCGCGCCATGCGAACCCTGTACTGCGGCAACCGCAACTATTCGTCGTGGTCCCTGCGCGGCTCGCTGCTGCTGCGGCAGAGCGGCGTGGATTGCGCCGAGGTGGTCATCCCGCTCGACACGGAAGAGGGCATGGCGAGGATTGCGGAGGTGAGCCCCAGCCGGCGCGTGCCCGTGCTCCACTACGACGGCCTCGTGATTTGGGACACGCTCGCGATCGCCGAATTCTTGAACGAGCTCGAGCCGGCCGCCGGGCTCTGGCCGAACGAATCGGGCGCACGCGCCCTCGCGCGCAGCGTGAGCGCCGAGATGCACTCGGGGTTCGGCGAGCTGCGCTCGCGGATGCCGCTGGACGTCCGCGGGCGTCACACGGTGCCGATGGCGGACGAGCTCCGCGCCGACCTCGAGCGCGTGCAGGCGATCTGGGCGCGCTGCCGCGCCGAGCACGGCCGCGCCGGCGACTACTTGTTCGGCCGCTGGTGCGCCGCCGACGCGATGTTCGCGCCGGTCGTGAGCCGCTTCCGAACTTACGGCGTCGCGCTCACGCCAGCTTCGCGCGCGTACTGCGAGGCGGTATGGCGGTGGCCCGCGCTCGCGGCCCTGGCCGCGGAGGCCGCGGCGGAGCCGTGGTCGCTCGACCTCGGCCTACGAGCATGAACGAGATCCGCCGCCCGTCGCGCGCCGAGCTCGAGGCGACGCTCGCGACGATCGAGGCCGCGCCGCGCGACGCGGGTGTAGTCGAGATGATCGTGCGCCGCCCGGTGAGCGGCGAGCGGGAGGTGCTCGCGGCGGCGCGCTTCACCACGGACGAAGGTCTCGTCGGCGACCGCTGGCACGCGAAGCCCACACGCAACGTCGCCGAGCAGCTCACATTGATGTGCACGCGCGCCATCGCAGCGTTCGCGGGCGAGCGCGAGCGCTGGCCGCTGGCCGGCGACCAGCTCTACGTGAGTTTGGACTTGAGCGAGGCGAACCTGCCGCCGGGCGCGCGGCTCGAGGTGGGCACCGGCGTGATCGAGATCAGCGCCGAGCCGCATCTGCCGTGCAAGAAATTTCGCGAGCGTTACGGGCTCGAGGCGGTGCGGTTCGCCGCGTCCGACGTCGGCAGAGCCCTGCGGCTGCGCGGCGTGAACGCGACGGTGATCCGGTCGGGCGAGGTCTGGCTCGGCGACCTCGTGCGCAAGCTCTAGGCGAGCGATTCGGCGAGCACGCGCGCCACGTGGACGGCTTCTCGCGCGGCGCCGTCATGGATCTGATGCCGGCAGCTCGTGCCGTCGGCCACCACCACGGTGTCCGCCGCCGCTGCGCGCACCGCGGGCAGTAGCGACAGCTCCGCCATTCGCAGCGACACGTCGACGTGCTCCGCCTGGTAGCCGAACGAGCCCGCCATTCCGCAGCAGCTCGACTGCACGACCTCGACGGCGAGCTCCGGCACCAGCTTCAGTGCCGCGACCACCGGCGGCATCGCGCCGAAGGCCTTCTGGTGGCAGTGACCGTGCACGAGCGCGCGCGCGTAGGGCGAGCGTTGCAGCGGCAGAGCGAGCCGGCCCGCCGCCTGTTCGCGCGCGAGGAATTCCTCGAACGTCAGCGCCGCCGCGGCGAGCGCCGCACTTTCCGCTCCGGGCAGCAGCGCCGCGAATTCGTCGCGCAAGCCGAGCAGGCATGACGGCTCGAGTCCCACCACGGGCACTCCGCGCGCGACGTCGGGGCCGAGCGCCGCGAGCATCCGCCGCGCCTCGACGCGCGCCTCGTCGAGCATGCCGCTCGCGAGATAGGTGCGGCCGCAGCACAGCGGGCGGCCGCCGTCGGCCGGTGCGGCGACGATCACGCGGTAGCCGCCGGCGCCGAGCACGCGCACGGCGGCGCGCAGATTGTCGGGCTCGAAGTACGTATTGAAGGTGTCGGCGAGCAGCACGACCTCGCGTGTCCCCGTCGAGGCCGCGACTTCCGCCTGGCCGCGGAAACGGTCGCGCCGCCAGACGGGTAGGGTGCGCCGCGCCGCGAATCCGAGCACGCGCTCGGAGAGCGTTGCGAGCCCCGGCACCCGGTCGCGGAGATTCATCAATGGCGCGAGGCGCGCGGCGGTCGGCGCGTAGCGCGGCAGGTGCGCCACGAGCTTGTCGCGGAGCGAGCGCGGTGTGCGGCGGTGATAGTGGTGCAAGAACTCCGCTTTCATGCGCGCCATGTCCACGCCGGTGGGGCACTCGCGCTTGCAGCCCTTGCACGACACGCAGAGCGCGAGTGTGTCGTAGAGCTCCTTCGATTCGAGCGCGTTCGGGCCGAGCTGGCCCGAGAGCGCGAGCCGGAGCGAGTTCGCGCGGCCGCGCGTGACGTGCTGCTCGTCGCGGGTCACGCGATACGAAGGGCACATCGTGCCTGCGTCGAACTTGCGGCAGTGGCCGTTGTTGTTGCACATCTCCACGGCCGCCGCGAAGCCGCGGCCGCGGTTCTGCGGGCCCACCTCGTGCTCCGACCAATCGAGGCCGGTGGCGACAGGCAGCGTGCGATAGTCGGGCTTGAAGCGGAACAGCGCACGGTCGTCCATCTTCGGCGCGGCCACGATCTTGCCGGGATTCATGAGGCCCTTCGGGTCGAACGCGCGCTTGAGCTCCGCGAACGCGCGCGCGAGCCGCGCGCCGTAGATCGGCTCGATCCATTCGGAGCGCACGAGGCCGTCGCCGTGCTCGCCCGAGTAGCTGCCCTTGTACTCCTTCACGAGCGCGCAGGCCTCCTCGGCGATCGAGCGCATCTTCGCGGCGCCGTCGGCGGCGCGCATGTCGAGCACGGGACGCACGTGCAGGCAACCCACCGACGCGTGCGCGTAGAACGTGCCGCGCGTGCCGTGCTTCGCGAAGACGTCGGTGAGCCGCGCGGTGTAGTCGGCGAGATGCTCGAGCGGCACGGCGCAGTCCTCGATGAACGACACGGGTTTTCCGTCGCCCTTCATCGACATCATGATGTTGAGGCCCGCTTTGCGGACCTCCCATACGTCGCGTTGCAGCCCCGCGTCGGTGACTTCCACCACGCTGCCGGGCAGCCCGAGGTCGCCCATGAGCGCGACGAGGTCGCGAAGCTTCGCCGCCTGCGGCGCGAGCTCGTCGCCCGCGAACTCGACGAGCAAGATCGCATCGGGCTCGCCGCGAATGGTTTTCTCGACCGTCGGGCGGAACGCGGCGATCTCGCGCGCGAGCTCGATCATCGTGCGATCGACGAGCTCCACGGCCGCCGGGTCGAGCGCGACGATGTGCCTCGTCAAGTCCATCGCCTGATAGAACGTGGGGAAGTGCACGATGCCGAGCGCCTTGTGCCTCGGCAGCGCTGCGAGCTTGAGCTTGATCCGGCGGAAGTAGCCGAGCGTGCCTTCGGACCCCACCGCGAGATGCGCCATGTTGAGCGCAGAGGCCGACGCCATGTCGAGGTTGTAGCCGGCCACCCGGCGCGACACCTTCGGCACGCGCGCCTCGAGCTCGTCGCGCTCGCGCGCGTAGAGCGCGCGCACCGCCGCCACGAGCTCGCGCTCGCGCGCCGCGCCGGCCCCGCTCGATGCGCCGCTCGCCGCGGCGCCGGCGGCCACTTCGCCGAGCACGACGGTCTCGCCGCTCGAAAGCCACGTCTCCGCCGCGAGCACGTTGTGGACCATGTTGCCGTAGCGCAGCGAGCGCGCGCCGCAGCTGTTGTTCGCGGTCATCCCGCCGATGGTCGCCTGTGCCGACGTCGACACGTCCACCGGGTACCAGAGGCCGCGCGGCTTGAGCGCGGCGTTGAGCGCGTCGAGCACGGTGCCTGGCTCCACCCACGCCGTTTGCGCGGCGGCGTCGAGCTCGAGCACGTTGTTCAGATGCTTGCTCGTGTCGATCACGAGGGCGGCGCCCACGGTTTGGCCGCACTGCGACGTTCCTGCGCCCCGCGGCAGCACGGGCACGCCCTCGGCGCTCGCGATCTCGAGCGCGCGCAGCGCGTCGTCGCCGCTGCGCGGCACCACCACGCCGAGCGGCTCGATCTGGTAGATGGACGCGTCGGTGGAGTAGCGGCCGCGCGCGAACGAGTCGAAGAGCACGTCGCCCGCGAGCTCGCGGCGGAGCCGCGCGTGAAGGGAGTGCAGGTCTCGTGCGCTCATCGCTGTGCCTAGAGCAGCCGAAAGTCCGCGGCGACGCGTTGCCGTTCGTCGGGCGCGACGCCGGCCTCCTCGGCGAGCGCGGGCCAGCGCTCGATCGCGTCGCGAACGGAGCTCACGGCGCCTTTCGCGTCCACGACGCCGAAGCGGTCGGCTACCACCTCGAGGTCCTCCCGCCGAACGTCGTCGAAGCGCCCGTTCACGCTCATCAGGTGCTGCGCGGTCCACTCGCCCTTCGGGTTGTGCGCGTGCGTGACGTCGAACGCGGGCGCGAGCGCCCAGGGTCCGCGCTCGGGCAACACGAATCCGAAGTTCTTCGTGTGGTCGTCGCAATTGCGCGCCATCACGTTGAACACCATGCGCAGGTACGCCTGCCGTCGCGCTTCGTCGTCGAGGCCGAGGCGGTTGATCGCGAGGAACAGCTGCTCGTAGGAGTTCGTGGCGCGCTGCTTGTAGTCGAGGTGCGCGAGCGCGCAAAGCGATTGCACGTGGTGTCTCACGTTGCCGTCTCGATCGAACCGTTTGGTCATGAAGTGCGAGCGCCCGTTCTCGTGCAGCAGCCGGCTCGGCATCATGTCGATGCCGGCGGAGGTGGCCATCTTGTAGTACGCGTACTCGATTCGGCCATAGTCCTTCGAGGTGCCGAGCTCGAGGTCGGCTCCGACGCCGTCGAATTTGAGGAGCCAGTGCTCGAAGCCGGGCGCGGCGTCGAACTGGCCGCTGCGGATTTCCTCGTTCGCCGCGTTCCAGGCGATCACGGCTTTGGCCCGCGCGCCGCCCGCGGACGTGCCCACGCGGATCATATTGGCGAGCGCCGTCTGCGCGTGCGTGTCGCCTGCGAAGTCGCCGCGGAGCGCGAGGCGCGCGGCCTCCACGAGGTTCTTCATGTCGAGCGGCTTCGTGCTTTCGGTGTGCGAGCCGCTCGCCGGCCGGAATTCCAGCGCCCCCATGCCGCGCTTCCCCATGTACGAGAGGCGGTCGAGCGCGGTGACGTCGGCGGCCGAGACACCCCGGCGCGCCATCCAGGCATCGATCAGCGCGTTGCCGAAGTCGTCCGGCAACGCGTCCGCGACGAGACCGGGCAGCCGCAGGAACGACGGCGCGAGATCCGGAAAGACGAAACGCCGATCGGGGCGCGACGTGGGCATCGTGAGCGGCGCGAGCTCGATGCCTCCCCGCGCCCAGGCGGGGGCGTACTCGAAGACATAGGCCTGGAGACGCGGGTCGGCCGCGAGCGCGCCCACCCGTGTTCCCCAGGCGCGGACTTCGATGACCGGCGTGCTCACGAGCGTTTGCGCGAGCGCCGCACTCTGCGCGGCGGCGCGGGACCCTTGAGGAGCGCCAGTGGGCTCACCACGGGGGGCGGCGCGAGCGCGTCCAGCCAATTCGGCACGTCGAGGGCCTTGAGCGTGCGGAGCAGCGTGTCCACGCTGGATCCGGCGCCGAGCTCGAGATTCCGCAAGGTCTTGAGCGAGATCCCCGCTTTGCCCGCCAGTTGTTGCTGCGAGAGGTCGCGGTCGATGCGCAGTCGGCGTAGGCGGTCGCCGAGCTCGCGTTGGAGCTCGGCAGGAGTTCGAGTCGGATGATCCATAAGGGTAACTAATTGCCGCTAACTGAGGAAATCCAGCTTAACCGGCCAAATTATACCGTCGAATCGTAACTTGGATAACAAGTATCAAGCTACCCATATTTCAGATATTCGGCTAACAAATGGCAATATAGTACCTATTATATGAAATCATAGCGATTCGAGTCGGGCAACCGCGTGCCCGGGAAGGTGGCCGAAGAGCCTGAGGAGGGAGGGCCGGGAGACCGTGTATTGTATGCGCCGCCCTCGTCAGTCATCCGCAACGCCAATGAACTTGCACACCGGTCGCCATTTTCTGCAGATCCCCGGGCCCACGAACGTACCCGATCGCGTCCTGCGCGCGATCGCGCAGCCGACCATCGATCATCGCGGCCCCGAATTCGCCGATCTGGGCCGCGAGGTGCTCGCCGAGATTCGTCCGGTTTTTCGCACCCGGCACCCGGTCGTGATCTACCCGTCGTCGGGCACCGGCGCTTGGGAGGCGGCCCTGGTCAACACGTTGTCCCCCGGGGACCGCGTGCTGATGACGGAGACCGGGCACTTCGCCACCCTGTGGCGGCAAATGGCCGAGCGGCTCGGGGTGGTGCCGGAAATCCTGCCGACCGACTGGCGCCACGGTGCGGATGCCGCCGCCATCGGCGCGCGGCTCGCGGATGACACTCGCCGCGAAATCAAGGCCGTATGCGTGGTTCATAACGAGACTTCGACGGGCGTCGTCAGCGACATCGCCGCGGTGCGCAAGGCCCTGGACACCACGCGCCATCCGGCGCTGTTGCTCGTCGATACGATCTCGTCGCTCGCCTCCATCGACTTTCGAATGGACGAGTGGGGCGTCGACGTCACCGTCGGCGGTTCGCAAAAGGGGCTCATGCTGCCCCCGGGACTGGCCTTCAACGCGGTATCGGACAAAGCGCTGGCCGCGGCGAGTGCCGCGAGGCTGCCGAAGGCCTATTGGGACTGGCGCGAGATGCTGGCGGCGAACGAGAAGGGTTACTTTCCCTATACGCCGGCCACCAATCTGCTCTATGGGCTGCGCGAGGCGCTCCGGATGCTCGCCGAGGAGGGGCTCGACAACGTGTTCGCGCGGCACACGCGCCACGGTGAGGCCACGCGCCGAGCCGTGCGCGGTTGGGGGCTCGAGGTGCTCTGCGCCAACCCGGCCGAGTACAGTGGATCGCTGACGGCGGTCGTCATGCCCGCGGGCCACGACGCCGATGCGCTGCGCCGCAAGGTTCTGGCTGCGTTCGATATGTCGCTCGGCACGGGCTTGGGCAAGCTCGCCGGCAAGGTGTTTCGGATCGGCCATCTCGGCCACTTCAATGACCTGACCCTCGCGGGAACGCTCGCGGGTGTCGAGATGGGACTGAAGATTGCCGGGGTCCCGCATCGGCCCGGAGGCGCTCAAGCCGCGCTCGACTATCTCGCGGAGACCGCCGCGCCGCGCTGATCGCGGGGCGGGCTCCGTTAAGTAAAGTCTTGCGGCGCCGGGAGGCTCTCGCTGCCTCGACGCCGTCCGGTCACGAAACGTCAGCCGCGCCGCGAGCTTAGAGCCGCCGCGCCGCAACTTTTGGTAGAATCCAAATCTGACAAACGGCCGATTGGGCCGTCGGGCGATCGCCAAAATTCTCAAATCTCGCCTTCGAGCTCGTCTGAGAACGGTGCCGGGGACCGAAAATGCAGTCTCGTCTCCAAGTGTTGCGCGACCGGGTTCGCTGCTGCGCTTCAACTCGCTCCGGCGCGCGCTTCTTCGTCGAGCGGACTGCGATGCCGGACCTCGAAGGTGCGAGCCTGTTCGCGCATCACCGGTCGGTCGCGCGCAACGCGATCTTCGCGAGCGGAGCGGGGCGTGTCGCCTTCGACCGACAAGCTCGGTTTTCCTCGTGGCGCCCGCTGCACCGAGGACCCAGAATGATTGGCGGCTGCGCCGCCGTGGGCACTGCGGGCGATGAATACGGTCAACGCTAAGAGGGTGCACGAGCGGGGCGCGCAGGTCGCTCGTTCGGCATTGGTACGGTTTGTGCTTGAAGAGTTGATCCAAGGTTAGGCGGATTCGATGCGTTCGCGTTGTTTCAACATGCTCAGCCTCGCTGTGGCGATGCTGGGCTTCGCGGTCGCTTTACGCGCACAAGAACGGCCCAGTGAGCCGTTCGATCGCACCATTTTGGTTGCGCGCGCGGAGGAGCTCGCGAAACAGCCGTTCGTCAAGCCCACGCAACCCGAGAGCGGCAAGCTCGAGAAGCTCTCCTACGACCAATATCGCTCGATCCGCTTTCAGAAGGGCGCCGCGATCTGGGCGCACGAGGATCGCACGTTCACGATCGAGCTGTTCCATCCCGGCTTCATCTACGCGACTCCCGTCAACGTGAACCTCGTGACCGGCGGCACCGCGCGCCGAGTGCTCTTCACGAATCAGATCTTCGACTACGGCCCCGACGTGCCGACGCTGCAGAGCAGCGAGGACATGGCGTATTCGGGCTTTCGGGTGCGCGCCAACATCAACACACCGGACTACATGGACGAGTTCCTGGTGTTCCAGGGCGCAAGCTACTTCCGCGCCGTCGCGCGCGCGCAGCAATACGGGCAGTCGGCGCGCGGCCTCGCGATTCGCACGGCGACGCCGGAGGGCGAGGAGTTCCCGGTATTCACGGACTTCTGGGTCGAGCGGCCGGCCGTCGGCGCAAAGAAGGTCGTGATCCACGCGTTGCTGCAGAGCCCGTCGGTCGTCGGCGCCTACACGTTCACGGCCACGCCCGGCGACGAGACCGTGATGGACGTGGACGCCACGCTGTTCGCGCGCAAGGAGGTCAAATCGTTCGGCATCGGTCCGCTCACGTCGATGTTCCTCTTCGACGAGTCGAGCCCCGCGCGATTCGACGACTACCGCCGGGCCGTCCACGACTCCGACGGCCTGCAGATCTTGAATAGCAACGGCGAGCGCGTCTGGCGCCAGCTCGCCAATCCGAAGCTTCTGCAAACGTCGTACTTCGGCGACCAGAACCCGCCGCGCGGCTTCGGCTTGCTGCAGCGCAAGCGGCGGTTCGACGACTACGAAGATTTCGAAGCGCGCTACGAGCTCCGGCCGTCGCTCTGGGTGGAGCCGCGCGGCGACTGGGGACCCGGACTCGTGGAGCTCATCGAGATCCCCACCGACCGGGAGATTCACGACAACATCATCGCGTTCTGGCAGCCGGCCACACCGTTGATGCCCGGCTCGGCCGCCAACTTCTCCTACCGCTTGCGCTGGACGGCGGAGCCGCTCGACGACTCGGTGGCGCGCGTCGTCGCCACTCGAACCGGGAAGGCGAGCGGCGAGCAACGCACGTTCGTCATCGACTTCCAGCACGTGACGCCGATCCCCGACGACCTCGAGATCCATCTCACGAGCTCGACGGGCAGGGTCCTGGAGCCGCGGTCCGAAAAGGTCACGCCCGAGGACGTCTATCGCGTGAGCTTCGAGCTCGACCCGGAGCGCGCCGACCTTTCGGAGCTCAGGCTCGTGCTGATGTCCAAGGGTAAGCCGTGGAGCGAGACCTGGCTGTACCGGTGGGCGCGCTGATGGCCCGCCAAGCCGCCGTTCCGCCGTTCGCGCTGCTCGAGATGCCCGACCAGGATCTCGTGCGCTACACCCGCAAGCTCAAGCTCGGCCGCCCGCGCATCAAGACGCTGCTCGGCCGGCTCGTCACGTTCGGCGGCGCGCTCGCGCTCACGGCGTACGCCACGCGCGAGATGATCGCGATCGTGTCGGTGGGCGGCATGACCGTGCTCCAGGGCGTGATGGTGGTGCTGTTCGCGATCACGTTCGGTTGGATCGCGCTATCGGCGGCGGCGTCCGCCGCCGGACTGCTGTTCGGGGGCGTGCGTCGCAACGCGCGTGCCGAGCTGCGCGTGGAGCAGCGCACGGCGCTCGTCATGCCCATCTGCAACGAGGAGCCGGCGCGCAGCTTCGCGTCGCTCCAGGCGATGGCGGAAAGCCTCATCGACCGCGGCGAGGCGGCCGGCTTCGAGATATTCGTGCTGTCCGACACGAGCAACCCGGCCGTGTACGTGCGGGAGACGGCGGCGTTCGACGCGCTGCGCGAGGCGCTCGGCGACCGGATGCGCGTGTGGTACCGGCGCCGCGTCGAGAACGTGGGCCGCAAGGCCGGCAACGTTCGCGAGTTCGTCACGCGCTGGGGCGGCCGCTACGACTTCATGATCGTGCTCGACGCCGACAGCATCCTCGCGGCGGAGACGCTCGTGACCCTCGTTCGAGAGATGGCGGCGGACCCGCGCCTCGGCCTGCTCCAGACCGTGCCGCGGCTGTGCGGCGGGCACACGCTGTTTGCGCGCTTGCAGCAGTTCGCCGGCGCCGTCTACGGCCCGATCGTCGCCCGCGGCACCGCTGCCTGGCAGGGCGACGACGGCAACTTCTGGGGTCACAACGCGATCATCCGCGTGCGCGCGTTCGCGTCGTCGGCGGGGCTGCCGGTGCTCCCCGGACGCAAGCCGTTCGGCGGCACGATCATGTCGCACGACTTCGTGGAAGCGGCGCTGCTGCGCCGGGCCGGTTGGTCGGTGCGAATGCTGCCCACGCTGCCCGGATCGTGGGAGGAAAGCCCGCCGTCGCTCCTCGACACGGCGGCGCGCGATCGGCGCTGGGCTCAAGGCAACATGCAGCACCTCGCCGTGATCGGCAGCCGCGGGCTCACCTGGACGAGCCGGGCGCACATCTGCATCGGCGTGATGAGCTATCTCGCGTCGCCATTGTGGTTCGCATTGATCGCCGTGGGTCTCGCCGTGACCGCGCACGTCGCGACGGCGCAGTTCGACTATTTCGGCGACGAGCCCTCGTTGTTCCCGCGCTGGCCGCGGTTCGACAGCGAGCGGATGATCGCGCTGTTCATCGTGGCGATGGTCACGCTGCTCACGCCGAAGATTTTGGGAGTGTTGCGCGCGCTCGTGAACCGCGAGCTGCTGCGGTCCGTGGGCATCGTGCGATTGGGATTCGGCGTGGTTGTCGAGACCGTTCTCTCGGCGCTCTACGCGCCGATCATGATGATGATCCAGAGCCGGCAGGTCTACGAAATCCTGCGCGGTCAAGACTCGGGCTGGTCCACGCAGAGCCGCAAGAGCGCGGCCACGCGCTGGCACACGCTGCTTCGCCGGCACTGGATGCACATGGCCGCGGGCTTCGCGGTCACGGCCGTGCTCGTGTTCATCTCGATGCCGTTGCTCGCATGGATGGCTCCGGCGCTGATCGGCCTCGTGCTCGCGTTGCCGTTGTCCGCCGCGAGCGGCAGCGTGCTCCTCGCGACGCTCACGCGGCTCTCGGGATTCCTCGTGATCCCCGAGGAGATCGCCGTGCCCGCCGTCATCGAGCGGCGCAACGCGCTCGAGGCGCAGTTCGAGCAGCAGCTCGGCCGTGTGACGATCGAGAATCTGCTGCGCGACGAAGGCGCGCGCCAGCGTCACTTCGCCGCGGTGGTGCAGCGGCCACCCGCGCCGCGCGGACGTCCCGACGTGCTGTTCATGTCGGCGCGCGCGAAAGTCGCCGATGCCCGCAGCGTCGCGGAGGCGCTCGATTGGCTGACTCCGCCCGAGCGGCTCGCGGTGCTGGGCGACCACGACTTGTTCCACGCGCTCGTGCGCCTCGCGCAAGGCGGCGAGCACACGCCCGACCGGCCCGCGCTGCGCTCGGCTTGAGCGCCGCGCTCGTAGCGTTTTCTTCGCTAAATGGGGGGAATTGGTCGCTTGGTCGGCACATGGCCGGCGCATAGACTAGGCGGCATCGTTCGCGCGTTTAGGGCAGCCGGGGGGCGGGACATGCGAAAGCGAATCGTTGGTGCGATGTCGATCGGGCTGGCGCTGTGGGCGGCGAGCTCGCAAGCGGACGACGACGTGCTGCGCTGCGGCGGGCAGCTGGTCACCGTCGGCATGATCGCGCCGCAAGTCGTGGCCAAGTGCGGCGAGCCCAAGACCAAGGAAGTCGAAGACGTGCCGGTGCGCGTTCGCGGCCGTAACGGCGCCGTCACTTCCAGCGGCAGCACGCGGGTGGAGCGCTGGACCTACGTTCGCAACGACGGCTCGTTTCCCGCGCTGCTCACCTTCGAAGAAGGCAAGCTCAAGTCCGTCGAGCTGATCACGAAGCGTTGATCGCTCGGCGCGTGGCCGCGCGCCGTTCCTCAGCTCGGCAGAGCGCGAAAATACGCCGCGAGCCCCGATAGCAGCATCTCGACGGCCATCGCCACGAGGAACATACCCATGAGGCGCTCGAGCGCGACGAGGCCGCGCTCGCCGATGAGCTTCGCGATTGCGTTGCCGAGCAGCAGCACGACGGCCGCCGCGAGCCACGCCGCGAACACCGCGGCGAGCCACGCCGGCCATGCGCCGTCCCTGTCGTTGCCGATCAGCATCACGAGGGTCAGCGCCGACGGGCCCGCGAACAACGGCGTGGCGAGGGGCACGATGAACGGTTCGGACGAGCCTTCGGCCGTGAACCCGAGCTTGATCGCCGGGAATATCATCGGCAGCGCGATCAGGAACAGGATGAGGCCGCCGGAGACCGCGAGCGACGACTCCGAGATCCTGAGCAGCGCGAGCAGGTACTTGCCGGCGAACAGGAACAGCACGAGCGCCGCGAGCGCGATCGTGAGCTCGCGCAGCAGCACGCGCGTGCGCCGCTCGGGCGGCACCCGCCGCATCAACGAGAGATAGATCGGAATCAGCCCGAACGGGTCGATGACGAGGAACAGCAGTACGGTGTTCGAAAGCATTGAGCGTCGAGGATTACCTGCCCGGCGGTTGCGGATACAATACGCGCCGCGGCCGCATAGCAAGGACTCCCCACTCGATGGATACCGATGACGCGGGCAATGAGGCCCGGCCGAGTCGGCCGCTTCCTGCGCGCACGTCCGAGGTGCTCCGCGAGCTCGCTTACGCGGAAGGCGAACGAATCTCCTTCCGCGAGATCCTGCTGGGACTACGGCATCGAGCGTTCGGCTTCACGATGCTGGTGTTCGCGCTGCCGTGCTGCTTGCCCATGCCCCCCGGGATTCCCACGATCTGCGGCTTCGCGCTCGCGATCATCGCGCTCAACCTGATCGCAGCGCGGCGCCGGTTGTGGCTGCCGAGCGCGATCGCCGACAAGAGTATCGCGCGGGCCGATCTCAAGCGCATGGTCGACCGCCTCTTGCCCTATTTGCAGCGGCTCGAGCGTTACTGCCGGCCCCGCCTCGCCGCCCTCACCGAGCCCGTGGGCAAGGTCTTCATCGGCCTGGTGGTGCTCGTGCTCGGGTTCATCATGATCTTGCCGATCCCGTTGCTCGGCAACATGCCCCCCGGCGCGGCCACGGTGGTGATCGCGCTGGGCGTAACCGAGCGCGACGGGTTGGTCGTGCTGATCGGCCTGGTGACGGCCGCGGTCGCGATCGCCGTGGCCGGCGCCGCGACCTGGGCCGCCATTCACGAGATCGTGAAGCTCGTCACGTCTTGAGCTGAAAGCTGCGACCGGTCCCGCAATCGCGGTCAGTCGGCGCGCCGGGAGAGCACCAGATCGACTTCTCGCTCGCTCTCGAGCCAGTCGGCGATGGGATCGCCGCCCTGGAAGCCGCGCCGCTCGGCGCGCAGGTACGCCGACTCCGCAATCAGCGCGCGCCGCTGCTCCGCCGTCATGACCGGTCCGCCGGTCGTGGCGGCTTGCGATGAGGTCCCGGGAGTCGCCGTGCGCGTGCTGCGGGAGCGCTTCGGGCGTGCCGTCGATGGCGTGGTGCTCATGTCCTTGCTCCTTGTTTTTTCGGGGTGTGCGGGTGGGATCACGGGGCAGAGTACTCCAAAACCCATGACAGGGAAGTGACCGTATTTTCATGAGCCGGCGCAGCGGCGGAATGCGTGCTACCTGTCGTCGGGTGCAGACAGGATGGAGTTCTGCGCGCCGCTGTGCTAGATAGAACATTCGTCATCATCGCTGCGCAACCTATTGGCTGCTGCGGAAATTTAATCGTTCGGTCTACCACCAACTTGGAGGGGGTACTGTATGTTTGATATCAAAAAGGGTGCGCAGGACAAGCCCGCGGACAGCCTGCCGCGGGACGCGCAACGGCCGGAGATGAGCACGAGGCCCGAGCCGTCGCGCTCTGCGGCGAGCCGCGACGCGGCGGTCATCGGCCCTTCGATTCACATCGACGGCGACGTACGGGGGGAAGAGGACCTGCTGATCGAGGGAGAGGTCAACGGCACGGTCCAGCTCAAGAACAACAGCCTCACGATCGGGCCGAACGGCAAGGTCCGCGCCGACGTGTCCGCGAATTCCGTCTATGTGGACGGGTACATGGAGGGTGACCTGTACGGCTCCGAGCGCGTGCACATCCGCAAGAGCGCGCAGGTGCACGGCAACGTCACCTCGCCGCGCGTGAGCCTCGAGGATGGCGCGAAGTTCAAGGGATCGATCGAGATGGATCCGCAGGCCGCGCAAGCGGGTCAGCGCAACAACGCGAGCAGACCGGCAGCGCCGAGCGCGCCGAAGCCGGCCGCCGCGGTTTCGTCTCCGAAGCCAGAAGCGCCGGCCGCCGTGAAGACCGGCGCCGCTAGCTGAACGCGGCTGCGGCCGAAATGGCGACGCGTGCGCAGAGCGTGACCGAGCGCGGCGGCAAGACCGCCGATCCCGCGTCGGGCGCGCTCAGCGCGCCGCTGTTTCAGTCCGTGATCGAACGACTGCGCGGCGCCGGGGGGCGCTGCGTGGTCCTCGATCTCGGTGCGGCACGGCCCGAGACGATTCGCCTTCTCGGCGAATTTCGCTGCCGTCTCGATATCGTGGATCTCGCCGACGGCCTCGAGCAACTCAATACACCCGAGCAGACTCCGCGCGGTCTTCGCGAGCGCGCGGAGTCGCTGCTGCCGCCGCGCCGCCGCGAGCCGGCCGACGTCGTTTTGTGCTGGGACCTGCTGAACTATCTCAATCGACCGGCGCTGTCGATGGTCATGGAGTGCATCGCGGCGCGCGCGCGCCGCGGAACGCTCGCGCACGCGCTCGTCGTGTACTCGGCGCGCAAGATGCCCGTGCGGCCGAGCACGTTCTTTCCGATCGACGAGCAGCACCTCACGAGCCTCGCGCCCGCGCAGACCGAGCGCGATGCGCCGCGCTACACGCCCGA
>DASUFK010000283.1:0-3247 GCA_036274615.1 Gammaproteobacteria bacterium
GGATGTGCGCGTCCTTCGGGTCGTTGCCGCCGATCCACACGTTGTCCATGTGGTCGACGGTGATGCCGTGGTTCGAGGTGGGCCAGTCGTAGCCCTCGCCGGGGCCGCCCCAAGAGCCCACCACGTTGCCGTCGGCGTCGAATTCGATGACGGGCGGCGCGATCATGCAGCACTCGCCGGCCGGGTTGTTCTTGCCGGCGCTCGCCTCGGTGTCGAGGTTCAGCGACTGGGCGCGATGGATGATCCAGACGTGATCGCGCGAGTCCACCGACACGCCGATCGTGGAGCCGAGCAGCCAGTGGTTCGGCAGCGGCTTCGGCCAGAACGGGTCCACCTCGAAGCGCGGCGCCATCGGGCCGGAGGCCGCCGGCGCGGCGCCGGTGGAGGCTGCGGGCGATTGCGCGGTGGCGGTGGGACCGGAGTCGCAGGCGGCGAGCAGGGCGCCCGCGATGGCGACGCACAGATACGCGATCAGACGTGTCATGGCTTACCCCCCTAGGTCGGCCGCGGCCGCGATCGTGCTCCTGCCTCGCGGCACTCCCGTCGTCCCTGACGGTCGTCCTTGCGCTCGGTTTGAAAAGTCCAGCCGAGATTGTAGGCTCCGTGCGTGCCGAACGCTCGACGTTTCGCAGCTCTCGCGTGCCTCGCGGCGGCGCTCGGCGCGCCGCGTTTCGCGTTGCCCCACGAAATCCCGAGCGACGCAACCGTGCAGATCATCGTGGCGCCCGGCGCCGGCGCGCTGCGGGTGCTCGTGCGGGCGCCGCTCGAGTCGATGCAGGACGTGGAATGGCCCATCTTCGGCCCCGGCTACCTCGACATCGCCCGCGCCGACGAGCCGCTGCGCAACGCCGCCGCCGTCTGGCTGCAGCGGGACATCGCGCTCTACGCCGACGGCGAGCGCCTGCCGCTCGAGCTCTCCGCCGCGCGCGCGTCGATCCCGAGCGACCGGTCGTTCGCGACCCTCGACTCGGCGCTCGCGCACGTGCTCTCGCCGCGGCTGCCCGCGGAAACGCAGCTCGTGTGGCAGCAGGCGTTGCTCGACGTGCTGTTCACGGCGCCGCTCGACACGGCGGACGCCGCGCTTGCGATCGACGCCAAGCTCGGCCGGCTCGGCATGCAGGTGACCGCGGTGGTGCGGCTCGCCACGCCCGACGGCCGCGTGCGCGTGTTCGAGCTGCCCGGCGAAGCGGGACGCGTGGAGCTCGACCCGCGCTGGTACCACTCGTTCGCGCGGTTCATCGTGCTCGGCTTCGAGCATATCCTGAGCGGCGCCGATCACCTGTTGTTCCTGCTGTGCCTCGTGGTGCCGTTTCGCCGCGAGCTGCGCTCGCTCGTGTTGATCGTCACGGCGTTCACCGTGGGTCACTCGATCACGCTGCTCGGCTCCGCCTACGGGGCGGCGCCCGACGCGCTCTGGTTTCCGCCGCTCGTCGAAACGCTGATCGCGGCGTCGATCTTCTACATGGCGGTGGAGAACGTGATCGCCGCGGACGCCAAGGCACGGCTCGCGAAGACGCGCTGGGCGCTCGCGCTCGGCTTCGGCGTCGTGCACGGCTTCGGCTTCTCGTTCGGCTTGCGCAATACACTGCAGCTCGCGGGCGATCACGTGCTCGCGGCGCTGCTCGCGTTCAACGTAGGCATCGAGCTCGGCCAGCTGCTGGTGCTTGCGGCGCTCGTGCCGGCGCTCAACCTGCTGTTCCGCTTCGTGGTGGCCGAGCGCATGGGCGTGATCGTGCTGTCGGTGATCGTGGGCCACACGGCCTGGCACTGGATGGTGGATCGGTTCGAGGCGCTGCGGCAGTTCCACTTCTGAGTCGTCGTTCGACTTGCCGGCTGCTTTGCCGCCATAGGCGTTGACGCGATTCTCACTGTCCAGCGGCGTACCACCGGGCCACCGCGCGACTCGTCGCGGCGCGCTTCGGCTGCGAAATAGCGGAGCGGCTGGATTTCGCATTGGACGGTTCGCTCCGCGCCCAGGTATGATTTTGGTATGAACGAGCGTAAGCCGAAACGCACTACCGGTAAGACCGCTGCGCGAGCCACCCGCGTCAAGATCGCGGTGAGTCTGCCGCGCCAGCACGTTGCCGCGGCCGAGCGTGCGGTCACCGAAGGGCATGTGCCATCCGTGTCGGCCTACGTTGCACGCGCCCTGGAAAGACAAACGCATGCCGACTCGCTTGCAGATCTCGTGGCTTTGATGCGCGTCGAAGACGGCGCGCCTTCGGCCGAGGACTATGCCTGGGCCGAGGCGGCGCTTGGAGTCACTGCAAGGCCCCGGCGGCGGAAGCCACGTTCCAAGTGAGCTTCGTGGTGTTCGACTCCGGCGCGCTCATTGCCGTCGAGCGCGGCAATCGCAAGGTGCAGGCGCTTCTCGAACGTATCGGTGCGCTCGGTATGACGGTGCTCGTACCGGCGGCGGTCGTTGCGGAGGTTTGGCGGGACGGCGCGCGGCAAGCGCGTGTCGCGAGGCTTCTCGCTGCGAAGGCCACCAGAATTGTCGCGTTTGACGAGGTCCGCGCGCGGGCTGTCGGTGTGTTGCTGGGAACAGCGGCGGCGGAGGACGTAGTCGATGCTTCCGTCGTGCTCTGTGCGCGAGAGCACGGCAGCGATGTCGCAGTGCTCACGTCGGACTCGGACGACCTCGGCAGGCTCGACGCGAAATTGCCGCTGATTGCAATCTGATCTAGGGAGCATTTATGAAAGTAGGATTCATCGGCCTCGGCCGAATGGGGCAGGGCATGGCGCGGCGCATTCTCGACGCCGGCCACGACCTCGCGGTGTTCGACGTGGCTGCCGCCGCGGCCGAGCCGCTCAAGTCGGCCGGCGCGCGCGTCGCCGCGTCGCCCGGCGACGCCGCCAAGGGGCGCGACGTGGTCGTCACGATGCTGGTCGAGGACTGGATCGTCGCCGACGTCGCGTTCGGCAAGGGCGGGCTCTGCGACTCGCTGCCGCAGGGCGCGATCCACCTCGTCATGGGCACGCACGGCGTCGCCATCATCCGCGAGCTCGAGTCGCGCCACGCCGCCGCGGGCCAGACGCTCGTCGCGGCGCCCGTGCTCGGCCGGCCGGACCTCGCCGCGTCGGGCCAGCTCGGCATCGTGGCCGCAGGCCCCGAGGCCGCGCTCGGCCGCGCGAAAGTGCTGCTCGAAGTCATTGGCCGGCGAATCTTCGTGGCCGGCGTTAAGCCGGAGTCCGCCACCGCCATCAAGCTCGCGAACAACGCGGTGCTCGGCTGCGCGATGGTGGC
>DASUFK010000284.1:0-7036 GCA_036274615.1 Gammaproteobacteria bacterium
ATCGCGAGGTTCACGTGATCGTGCAGCACCAAGCTGTCGCCGTGCACGCTCGAGTTGAGATTCGGGAAGTCGTGCAGCGCCTCGCAAACGGCGTGCGCGATGAACGGCAGGTACGTGATCGAGTGGCCGTGCTTCGCCTTCCACGCGTCGCGCACCGTCTTGCGGGCGGCGTCCACGCGCGCGAAGTCGACTTCGACGGCCTGCAGCACGTGCGGGCTCGTGGCCTTCGAGCGCACCATGTGCTCGGCCGTGAGCTTGCGGATGCGCGTGAACGGCAGCGTCTTGGCACCGGCGGGCGCGGGACCCGGAGCGGGCGAGGGCGCCGGCGCGCGCGCGGCCGGGGCCGCCGCCTGCGCCGCGGGCGGGGGAGCCGCACCCTGCGGCTTCTTCGCCGCGATGAAGTCGAGCACGTTGCGCCGCGTGATGCGGCCGTTGCGGCCCGAGCCCTGCACCACTTGCAGATCGAGCCGGTACTCCGCCGCCAAGCGGCGGACCGCCGGCGACAGCCGCATCTGATCGTTGCGCGCCGCGTGATGCGCAGTGGCCGCCTGCGCGGGCGCCGCGGCTACCACGGCCGCTTCGGACGAGCCCATGCTCGGCTGCTCGGACGCCATCGACGGCGGCATCGCGGCGTACCACGACGGCGGCGCGGCCTCGGCGGCCTTTGCTGCCGGCGGCGGCGCCGCGGCGGGCGCGGCCTTCGCGGCGGCAGGCGCCGGCGCGGCGGCGGTTTCCGCCGCGCCGCTCTCGATCACGGCGAGCACGGTGCCCACGTCGACCGTGGTTCCGGCCTGTACGAGGATCTTGGTGAGCACCCCGGCAGCGGGCGCCGGCACTTCCATCGACACCTTGTCGGTCTCGATGTCGAACAGGAGCTCGTCGGCCGCGACCTTGTCGCCGACCTTCTTGTGCCAGTTCGAAACGGTGCCCTCGGTGACGGTCTCGCCGAGCTGCGGCATCAATACGTTCATCGCGACCTCGTTCTTAGTCGACGAGCTGGCGCACGCCGGCGACGATGCGCTCGGGATTCGGCAGCTGCGTGTCCTCGAGATTGTTCGCGGCCGCGAGCGGGATGTGCGGCGTGGTGACGCGCACGATCGGGCCGTCCAAGTCCCAGAACAGCTCCTCGGCCACGATCGACGAAACTTCAGCGCCCCAGCCGCAGAGCCGTGGATTCTCCTCGACCGTGACGAGCCGGCCCGTCCTCGCGACCTCGGCGAGGATCGTTTGCGTGTCGAGCGGCACGAGCGAGCGCAGGTCGATGACCGTGGCGTCGATGCCGTGCTGCTCCTTGAGCATCTCCGCGGCCTTGAGCGCGCGCGGCACCATGAGCGCGAGCGCCACGATCGTGACGTCCTTGCCCTCGCGCACGACGTTCGCCTTGCCGAGTTCCACGATGTGCTCGCCGTCGGGCACTTCGCCCTTGGTGGCGTACAGCGACTTCTGCTCGAAGAACAGCACCGGGTCCTCGTCGCGGATCGCGGCCGCCATCAGGCCTTTGACGTCGGCGGGGAACGCGGGCGCCACGACCTTCAAGCCGGGGATCGCCATCGCCCAGTTCTCGACGCTCTGCGAGTGCTGCGCGCCGAAGCGCGCGCCGCCGCCGTTGCCGGACTTGATCACGAGCGGCATCTTCACCTGGCCGTCGGTCATGTAGCGGGCCTTCGCGATCTGATTCACCACGATGTCCCAGCACACCGCGAAGAAGTCGGAGAACATGATCTCGGCGATCGGCCGAAGCCCGGTCATCGCGGCGCCCATCGCGGCGCCGAGAATCGCCTGCTCGGAGATCGGAGTGTCCTTCACGCGCTTCGGGCCGAACTCGTCGAGGAGACCGACCGTGGTCTTGAACACGCCGCCGGCGGCCGCCACGTCCTCGCCCAGGAACACGACGCTCGGGTCGCGGCGCATCTCCTGCGCCATGCCCGCGGCCACCGCGTCGCGATAAGTCAGTTGCGCCATGCCGAGCCTCCGTTCGCCCAGACGTCCGTGTTCGCGATCTCGAGCGGGGGCGGCGGCGCGTTGCGCGCGGTCTCCGTGGCCTCGTCGATCTTCGCCTTGGTTTCTTCTTCGATCTTCGCGAGATCGGCCTCGCTCACGCCCATCTGCAGCAGGCGCGCGCGATAGCGCGGGAGGGGGTCCTTGTTGAGCCACTCCTTCACTTCCTCGTCCGGCCGGTACTTGCCGGGGTCGGCGCGCGAGTGGCCGCCGTGACGATAGGTCTCGGCTTCGATCAAGCTCGGGCCGCCGCCGCGGCGCGCGAGGTCGAGCGCGCGCTGCGCGGTGCGATACACCACGTCGACGTCGTTGCCGTCGATGAGCACGGGCTCGAGGCCGTAGGCGCTCGCGCGGTCCGCCGCGGGACGCTCGACGGCCGTCACGTCGTGGATCGACGTGTACTCCATATATAGGTTGTTCTCGCAGACGAAGACCACCGGCAGCTTCCAGATCACGGCGAAGTTCAACGCCTCGTGGAACGCGCCGATGTTGGTGGTGCCGTCGCCGAAGAAGCACACGGCCACCTGCTCGGTGCCGCGATACTGCGCGGACCAGGCCGCGCCGTTGGCGATGGTGAGGTGCGCGCCGATGATGGCGTACGACCCGAGCATGTTGTGCTTCACGCTGGTCAAGTGCATCGAGCCGCCCTTGCCGCGCATGAGGCCCGACGAGTTGCCCATGAGCTCGCCCAAGATCTCGGTCATCGACACGCCGCGCACCAGCGTGTGGTTGTGGCCGCGGTAGGTGCAGAACGTGTAGTCCTCGGGCCGCATCGCCACGCCGAAGCCGGCGGCGATCGCCTCCTGGCCGAGCGCCAGGTGGCTCGTGCCCTTGATCAGGTTCTGCATGAACAAGTCGTAGGCGCGCTTTTCGAGCATCCGGCACTCTTGCATCGTGCGGTAGAGCTTCAAGCGCGTTTCGGGGCTAATGGAACTCTGCGTACCCCGTGCCGCAGGCACCGGGGTCATCGTTTGTGCATCCACTTGCGGTTCCGCCTTCTGAATGAATTCTGGTCGATTGCAGGCGAGCTAGGGTACCAAGAATCGGCGCGCGTCGGCCAGGGCGTTTACAGAACTTGGGCCGGCGATCCTGCGCCAAGTCGTTGACGTGCAACGTTTAGCGCGTGTCTCGGCCGAACGCGAACTTGAGCCCGAGCAGCCACTGATCGCCGCCGAGCTCGATGCCCGTCTGTTTCGTGGAGAATTGCTGCCATTCGAGGAACAGGTACGTCTGCTTCACGGCGCCGTCGCCGTAGCGGCCGTGGGTGTCGCCGTCGAACCGGTTCAAGTAGAGCTCGAGACCCACGCGGGCGCCGGCGCCGAGCTCGGCGGTGCCCGTGCGTTTTTCCTGGCCGTCGATCCGTTCCTCGTAGTACGCGGCGGCGGCGCCGACGCCGACATACGGCACGAACATCTGCCTCGGCCGGAACAGCCCGCGTACTTTGACGAACGCGTGGGCCGGCCAGAGCACGTAGTCGACGTCGCCCCCGGGCGCGCCCTGGTCCGCGAGGATTCCGACTCCGTGGGCGCGCGCCCGGCCGATCTCGGCACCGGCCTCGAGCCACGGGCGAAACGCGTAAGCGAAGCCGAGTGACCACTGGTCCATCTGGCTGTCGTCGTAGAAGAGCTCGAACGAGTCGAGGTCGGGTTCGAGCCTGCCGGCGCCGATCGAGACGTTCCAGCGCGGCGCGGCGACGACCGGCGCTTCGCTCGGCTGCTGCGCGTGCGCGGCGCCGGCACCGGCGCCGCAGATGCCGATGGCCGCGAGCAGCACGGCGAGCGGCAAGGCTGTGCGGGTCACGGCGCCGCCTCGCGCAGGCGCTCGCGGCGCCGGCGCTGCAGTCGCACGATCGCGAGCGCGACGAGCAAGGCCAGGAGCGCGACCTTCTGCGCGGCGTTCGAGCCCACGGCGACGAGCGCCCCGCCCACCGCCGGCGCGAGCGCGCCGCGCACCCACGGCTTCCACGCCGGGTGCGCGTCGAGCTTGCGGCTCCAGGCGGGGCTCGCGCGGTAATACGCCGCCACGAACGCGCGGCCGGCGCGCGTCGGTAGCAGATAGCGGTCGCGAAAGTCGCGCAGGATCTTCACCTCGGCGCGGTCGGCACCGTCGAACGCCGACGTGGCGATGAAGCAGCCCCCTTCGTCGGGCAGGTCCGGCACCGGAATCGTGGGGCCGGGAATCGCGGTGAGCTCGTTCGAGCGCGCGCCCCCGACGGCGTTGCCGAGCGGCACCGTGGCGATCGCCGACAGCGCGCTCTCGTGCCGGCTCTGCGTGTTGTCGAGCGCGGTGACCGCGATCGAGTATTGCGCCTGCGCGCTCGCGGTCACCGCGAAGCGGTACAGCGTGCCGTCCACGAGGCCGCCGAGCGTCACGGTGGTGACGGCGCCCACGTCGAGTCGGTTCTCGTCGACCGAGCCGATGCCGTAGCTCACGCGGTACGCGGTGGCGCCGGGCACCGCGCTCCACGCGAGCACCGCGCCGTTCTGCCGCGGCTCCGCGGACAGAAGTTGCGGCGCGGCGGGCGCCGCAACGGCGGGCGAGAGATTCGCGAGCGTGAAGGCGGTGACGTTGCCCGCGTCGATCGGCGAATGCTGCGTGCCGCCGCCGGCGTCCGTGCCTTCGAGCGGAGGCTCGCTGTCGTTCAACGCGTAGAAGAGGCGATAACCGCCCGGCACGACCGAGCTCGTCACGTGGTAGTCGAGGTTCGGCGGCCAGCTCACGTCGATCGCCGTGGCGCCGGCGGCCGTGGCGGTGGGCTTGGAGACGGGGAACGGATTCAGGTCCGCCGTTGCTCCGCCGTAGGCGCCCGCGTCCGCCACGCTCGCGTCGACCGCGTCGGTGCCGCCGCCGATGTCGATGCAGGACGACCCTTGTTGCAGATGAAAGTCGCGAACGTCGGGGTTCACGAACAGCGGATCGCCGAGCTGCGCGCCGGCGCCGAACGCCGGCTCGAGGTCGGTGTTACGGAAGTAGCAGTTGAACGAGACGTTGGCGCGGCCATCGCTGGCGCCGCCCGCCGAGACGATCGTGCGCCCGTTGCCGAAGAAGATGTTGCCGATTACCGGCAACGCGGTGCCGCGCTCGATCGCGATCGCGTTGTTCACGAACGTCACGTTGCGGACGAGCGCCGTCGAGAATACGTCGACGAGCACCCCGGTGCCTGCCGTGCTCTCCACTACGTTGTTCGCGATCGTGACGCCGTTGCTGGCGATGACCTGCACGCCGACGGTACCGCCGTCGAGCGTGAAGCCCGACAGCGTGCCGCCCGTCACCGTGTCGAACGTGACGGTGGCGTTCGCGGGATTGCGCGCGCGCAGGATCACGCGCGCCGTCTCGACGCCGAGCACGTCCACGCCCGAGCGCATTCGCAAGTTATCGTCGTAGGTTCCGGGCTGCACGATCACACGGTCGCCCACGCTCGCGCGCGTGATGGCTTGCTGGATGTCGGCGAAGTCGCGTGGCACGACGAGGTCGTCGGCCGCGGCAAAGCCGCCTAGCAGCGCCGGCGTTGCCAGCAACCAGGCGAGGGCGCGTGTCCGCGGTGTGGCGATCGCTCCGATCCTTGGTCCGATGACGTCTGTGCGATCGTAGGCGCCGCGCTCGCGCGGGATTGATTGGACCTTGGTCGGAGGCAGCGCCGGCAAGCTCAGTCGCGCGCGTGGTCGCGTGGGAAGTGGAAGTTCACGCGGCCGCCGAGCGCGTTCGCGCGCAGGTAGTGCAGGCCTTCGATGATGCGCGCGTGGCGCAGCGGCCCCACGTCCACGGCCTCGAGGCCGAGCTCGCGGGCGAGCGCGGCCACGATCTCCTTCGCCGCGCGGTCGTCGCCGACCACGGGAACGGTCACGGGCCCTTCCGCGAGCCGCGGGTCGTACATCGTCTCGGCGCCGAGCGTGCTGAAGGCCTTCACGACTTTCGCGCCGGGCGCGAGGCGCGCGATGCGCTCGGCGTTCGAGTCGGGCAGTGGGGGGTAGTCGGCGAAGCCGTCGGCGGCTTGCACGCGCGGATTGGTGGGATCGACGACGATCTTGCCCGACAGGTCGCCGAGCCCGCGCACCGCGTCCTCGGCCGCGGTCCACGGCACGGCGAGCACGACGATGCGGCTGCGCGCGGCGGCCTCCCGAGGCGCTAGCGCCACCGCGCCGTGCCCGGTGTCGCGCACGAGCTCGACGACGTCCGCGTCGGCGGGGTTGCGCGAGCCGTAGGTCACCGTGTGGCCGTGCTCCGCGAACCGGCGGCCGAGCGCGGCGCCCACGTTGCCCGTGCCGATCAGCGCGATCGTCTCCGCGGCCGCGGACTCTGCGAGCGCGACCACCGACGCGCACACCAGCATGAGCTTGAGCCATCGCATCTGCCGCTCCTCGTTCGTCGCGCCGAAACTCGACGTAAGATGCACTTGCGCACCGGGGCGGCTCAAGAGGGGACGGCGAATGAGCGACACCGAGAACGAGAAGGGCGCGCTGTCGCGCCGGCGGCTGCTGAAGAAGACCGTGGCGGCGGCCGCGGGCGGCGCGGCGCTGCTCGCGCAAGCGGGCGCGTTCGCGCAGCCGCCGGCCGCGATCACGAAACGCCGCTTCAAGGCGTGGATCTCGCGCGGCGACGGCCCGGGACGCACGACGCTGCAGGAAGCCGTGCTGCGGCCGATCGCCGGCCGCCAGGTGCTCGTGCGCACCGAGGCCACCAACCTCTGTTACTCCAACGTGCCCACGGTGCTCGGTGTGACGCCGCCGGGCGCGGCCGCGCCGCGGCCGGGCGGGGTCCCGCCGACGGCGCGCCCAGGTGGACTCGCATCGCCGCCGGGCGCACGGCGGCTCGCCGACATGGCCGTCATCCAGGGCCACGGCGGCGTCGGCGTCGTCGAGGCCGTGGGCCCCGAGGTGCGGCGCGTGCAAGTGGGCGACCGCGTGTGCGTGTCGGGCACGCCGCAGTGCGGCTCGTGCTATCGCTGCCTCCGGGGGCGCTCCGACATGTGCCAGTTCCTGAGCGCGAACGGCGCCGACGATCTCGTCGCGATGGCCGACCTCGCCGACGGCACGCCCGT
>DASUFK010000285.1:0-4834 GCA_036274615.1 Gammaproteobacteria bacterium
TCGCCGGACGGTCGGCGAACTTGATCACCACATCGTCGAAGCCGAAGTCCTTGTAGATGGAGAGCAGCAGCCGGCACACGTTGCCGGTCTCCTCGGTGATCTGCTGCTCCGTGCAGAAGATGTGCGCGTCGTCCTGCGTGAACGCGCGCACGCGCATCAATCCGTGCAGGGCGCCCGAAGGCTCGTAGCGGTGCACCTTGCCGAACTCCGACACCCGATACGGCAGGTCGCGATAGCTCCGCAAGTCGTTCTTGAAGATCTGCACGTGGCCGGGACAGTTCATCGGCTTCACCGCGAGCACGTGCTCGTCGCGCGTCTCGCTCGTGAACATGTTCTCGCCGAAGGTATCCCAGTGGCCCGACGCCACCCACAGCGACCGGTCCATGAGCTCGGGCGTGTTGACCTCGCGATACCCGGCCTCGATCTGCCGGGCGCGCAAGTACTCCACGAGCGTGCGGAACAGCGTCCAGCCCTTGGCGTGCCAGAACACGGCGCCGACTGCCTCGTCCTGGAAGTGAAAGAGATCCATCGCGCGGCCGATCTTGCGGTGATCGCGCCGCTCGGCCTCGGCGAGGCGGTCGAGATACGCCTTCAGCTCCTTCTCGTCGGACCAGGCCGTGCCGTAGATGCGCTGGAGCATCTCGTTGTTCGAGTCGCCGCGCCAATAGGCGCCCGCGAGCTTGGTGAGCTTGAAACCCTTGCCGAGCCTTCCTGTGGACGGCAAGTGGGGGCCGCGGCACAGGTCGATGAAGCCGCCCTGGCGGTAGAGGCTGATGTCCTCGCCCTGCGGGATGGCTCCGATGATCTCCGCCTTGTACTTCTCGCCTTGCTCGAGGAAGAACTCCACGGCGTCGTCGCGCTTCCATACCTCGCGCTTGATCTGCTCGTTGCGCTGCACGATCTCGTGCATCCGCGCTTCGATCTTCTCGAGATCCTCGGGCGTGAAGGGCTCCTTGCGCGCGAAGTCGTAGTAGAAGCCGTTCTCGATCGCGGGACCGATCGTGACTTGCGTCTCCGGATAGAGCTCCTTCACGGCCTCGGCCATCACGTGCGCGGCATCGTGACGCAGGAGCTCGAGGCCGTCCGGCGTGGTGCGCGTGACGATCTCGACTTTCGCGTCGTTCTCGATCGGCCGCGTGAGGTCGCGCAGCGCGCCGTCGACGCGCACGGCCACGGCGTCGCGTTCGAGCCGCGCGCCGATGCTGCGCGCGACCGCGGCGCCGTCGATGCCGGCGTCGTAGGTTCTCTGGGTACCGTCGGGTAACGTGATGATCGGCATGGTGAAGCTTGGGTGGAGCTCTGCGGATGCTAGGCGGGGCATTGTACGATAACCACCAGACACCGTTCTTGCGGGAGGCGCCATGAGCTCGCTCGACATTCACATGTTCCCCTGCCTGGCCGACAACTACGGCTACCTGCTGCACGATGCGGAGGCCCAGGTCACCGCGGCCGTGGATACCCCGGATGCCGCCGCGATCCTGCGCGAGCTCGACGCGAAGGGCTGGAAGCTCACGCACATCTTGAACACCCACCATCACCACGATCACGCGGGCGGCAATCTCGCGCTGAAGCGCGAGACGGGCTGCACCATCGTCGGTCCGCGCGCCGACGCCGAGCGTATCCCGGGCATCGACGAGGCGGTGGGCGACGGCGACGTCGTGGCGTTGGGCTCGCACCGTGCCGAGGTCTTCGACACGCCGGGACACACGCGCGGCCACATCGTCTATTTCTTCCGTGACGACGGGGCCGCATTCGTCGGCGACACGCTGTTCTCGATCGGCTGCGGGCGGCTGTTCGAGGGCACGCCGGCGCAGATGTGGGGCTCGTTCGGCAAAATCTTGCGTTGGCCCGATGCCACGCGGATCTACTGCGCGCACGAGTACACGGAAGCGAACGCCCGCTTCGCGCTCACCGTCGAGCCGGCCAATGCGGCTCTGGTTGCGCGCGCCGCGGATGTGGCGCGCTTGCGCGCGCTCGGGCGGCCGACGATTCCGACGACGCTCGCGGCGGAGAAGGCCACCAACCCCTTCTTGCGCGCGGCGAGCCGCGAGCTCCGCGAGAAGGTCGGTTTGACCGCGGCGACCGACGTCGAAGTCTTCGCGAAGACCCGCGCGCTGAAGGACGTGTTCTGAACGGACGACGAAGAGCCGACGTGTCTGACACCGCTGGTGTTTGACACCCGTGGTGTCTGACACCGCCGGTGCCAGACGAGCCTCGCGTTAGATCGCGGGTATCAGGCGCTCGGCCGCAGCTGCGTGCGGCCTTGCATCATCAACCCGGCGCCGCGCTCGGACACGTGCGCGAGCACCGCCTTGCGGCGATGCAGACGCACGGTGTCGCCGAGGTTCACGGCGAAGACGAGGTTGACCACGGTCCCTGCCGGCAGTCCAAGGGCTTTGATCTCGAGGAAGACACCCATGGCTGATAGATTTCTCGCCCGACAACGATGCAAGCGGCCACCTGGCACCGACAGGTAGACCGTGGTCGCAACTTTGTTTCTCTCCAGCAGACGTCGTTCCATCTGCCGCACCTTTCATTGTTATTGGATGGGAGACACGCTCAGGATGCCCGGACCGCGGGGGAAATCAAGCCCCATGTCCAAAACGCAACGGCCGCGTTTTCCGCGTTCGGGGGAAGCCTTCTTCGGCGCGCCATTATGTAGCGCCTCGCGCGCTGCGAGGCCCGGCTCGATTCTACGAATTTACGAGAAAAAACAGTGGGCTGGATGGAGCGTGGGCCGCCGGGCCTATTCTTTATTGTCCTTGCGGCGGATGCAGAGCTCCGGCGGGGCCGCGATCCCCATCTTCACCCGCCGGCCGTTGCCGCCGAGCAGCGTGATCTCGATCGGTCCCTTCGCGAACAGCTCGTTGAGCGTGAGGTTGCCGTTCGCGCCTTCCGAGAGCTTGATGACGATGGCCTCGTCCGATCGCCTGCTGACGACGAGCATGGTGCCGGTTCCTATGCGCTGCCGAGCCGGCGGGCGCTTTTCGGGGCCGCCGCCAACCCGCTCGGGTCGTAGCAGCTCGGGTCCATCGAGCCGCGCAGCGCCTTGAGCGCGATCCGTACCTGCTCGCTCCGGGCCTTCACGAGGGTGCCGTTGCGCTGGTTCTGCGCTTTGCACTCGGCCACGAGGGTGAGCAGCATGCGCCAGCTCGCGTCGGGCGCGGAGGGCTCCGAGCCGTTGTGGGTGACATGCGTCTCGATCGCGGTCGCGAGCGCGCGCCGCTCCGTCTCGAGCGCCTCGAGCGCCGCCACGAGCCGGGCCTTCTCGGCGCCCACTCGATTCAGCAGCTCGGCATCGCCGTCGACGAGCGCGCGATTCTCCTCACTGAGCGCCCGCAGCATCTCTTCGGCGCAGCGAATCTGCTCGTTCAGTACGGCGATCAAACCTTGACTCAGATGTTCCACGTCGGTCGTTCCGCGTCGTCGCTCGAGGCTCAGCCGAGGAGCTCGCGATCGAAGCGCAGCATGTTGTCGGCGACGCGCTGGTCGTCGATCTCGTAGCTGCCGGAAGCGAGCGCGTCCTTGATGGCGCGCACCCGGTCGGCATCGACGGCCGGCGAGCTCTGCACGATCTCCTCGAGCTTGCTCATGAGCACGCCGGAGCGGGTGAGGTTGACCTGATCCGACGTGCTCGGCGGCGGTGCCGCGGAGCTATCGGCGGACGACGAGCCGCCGGCGCGCTTCGTCGCGTCGGCGCGCCGTGTTCCGGCCGCGTCAGCCGGGCGGAATCCCTGGCCATTGATTCGCTCTGTCATAACGTGTCTCCGGCGCTCGCGGCGCCTCGGTCATTGGTATCGGCCGGTCGGCCGAGAACTTTAGGGCGTATCCATTAGGGGCCTATTCGTACTTCCCCCGAAGGTTCGACCACTCCTGAGACGATCCGCCCCGAGCGACTGCGCACTCGGACGCGGTCGTTCAACTTGGCCGGCTCGAGGGCCACGCCGTCGGATTTGACGAGCACGCTGCCGCTCCCGGACACGACCGTCACGATCGCCCCGCGCTGCACGACGGTGGGGTGCTCCACGGCCGCGGGCACGATCACGGTTCCGGCAGCCAGCGTGCGGCGTGCCGTGAGCCCGACGGCCTGCGCGGTCGCGCTGAAGTATTCGTAGGGCAGCGAGGCCGAGCGCCGCTCATCGAGCATGACGTCGTCGGCGCGGAGCACTTCGCCGCTCTGCACGGCGCGGCGGGTGACCACGACGGGAATCTGCTCGACGGCGCGCACGGGTACGAACAGCTTCCAACCGTCCGGCGCACCGCAGCTCACCGCGACGACGCCTTGCCCGCCGCGGAGCTCGCGCTCGAGAGCCGCGTCGAGCGGCGCTGAGCACTTCGGCAGTCTGAGCCGATCGTCGACGCCGACGGCCTCGACGGTCGCCTCGCGGTCGCCGCCGAGCGTACGCAGCACGACCTCACGTGCGGCAGCGCGAATGCTATCGGGCGTTTGCCACGCCGTATCGGCCGCGTGCGTCAACGGTCCGAACACGAGCGTCAAAATGCCGACGACGCTCGCGCACGTGGCGGCGCGCTTCGCCAAGCAAATCGCGGTGCGGACGGTGTCGTCGAACATCATCGCGGCACGGCTGCAAGACGTATGCCACGGCTCTGTCGTGTCTCACTTTGGCCGACCACGACCCTCAGGCGCTGCGGCCGTACCGCGTACGCACGTGTGGTGCCTGTGCCGCGGCGGTAGCGACCGCCGAGCCACAGCGCCGAGAGCCGCGGAGCCGGGCGCGCAGCGCCCGGGGCGAGCCGTAGGCGAGCATCCGGAACCGCGGCGGCACGCCGGTTCAGCTGGCTCGCCAAGTCCGGAACGACCGCGGGCCGGACC
>DASUFK010000286.1:0-6390 GCA_036274615.1 Gammaproteobacteria bacterium
CGCCGCCTCGTGCGCCGCATCGAAGTCGCCTCCCCCAAAACTTGAAAGGGACTGTCCCCATTTCGAAGATGCGCCAAACCGCAGCGATCCTCTTTGACGAAATGGGGACTGTCCCTCATGCGATGCCGCCCGCGGCGGCACGGGCCCCGGTCGTGGTCACCGTCGCCGATCTCGCCCGCCCCGACCTCGACACGCTCGCCGCCCGCTACGGCGCATGCCTCGTCGACGTGCCGCCCGGCCGCGAAATCCCCGGGTCCTACTGGGGCGGCTCCGAAGCCGGCCTCATCGAGAACGACGTCTTCATCCGCGCCGACACGCCCGCGCACTCGCTGCTCCACGAGCTCTGCCACTACGTGTGCATGGACCCCGAGCGCCGCGCACGGCTCGCGGTGGACGCGGGCGGCGACGACGACGAGGAATGCGGCGTTTGCTATCTCCAGCTCCTGCTCGCCGACGCGCTCGACGGCCTGGGCCGCGCGCAGTGCTTGCGCGACATGGACGCGTGGGGCTACAGCTTCCGCGAGGGGCCGAGCGCGGCCTGGCTCGCGGGCGACGCGCGTTTCGCCCGCGACTGGCTCCTGCGCCACGGGCTCATCGACGACGCCGGCCGGCCGACGTTCACGCTCCGCGGGTCCCCGCGAGACTAACGTGCCCGCCTGCCGCCGCCGGGACGGAGGAGGGTTGGACCGCACCCCGGCCCTCGCCGACGCCGCGAGCCGCAACCCACGCATCGTCTCGGCACGCATCTTGCTGCTCCTGGCGACGATGATCTCGCACGCGTCGCTCGCCCAGCAGCTCGACGGTCTCCCCGACCGCGACGCGTCGTTCGTCGCGGCGAGCCGCGCGTTCGTCTTCTACAGCGACCTCGCCACGAACCTGCACGACTTCCTGCTGTGGAATGCGCGCTCCGATCGGCCGATCGAGCCGCGCGCGGACTGTCTCGCGCGATTGCCGGACGAGCGGCGCGCGGCGCTCGAGCGCGCGCAAGAGCTCTACGACCGCACGTTTCGCGGCAATCGCTCCGCCGATCGCTTGCTGCTCGCGGCCCGCTACCGCCTCGCGGGCTTCACCGGCGTTCGGCTCGTGCCGGACGAAGACCTCGCGCCGCTCGTCGCCGCTTGGAGCGCCGCGGCGGACGCGTACGAGGCGTGCTGGTGGGTCGATCACGACGCGCGCAACCGGCGGTGGATCGGCGACTTGTTGCCGCGCCTGGTGGCGAACGAGGATGCGTTGCGCGCGCGCTTGTCGAAGCTCTACGCGGCAACCTGGACGCGGCCGATCCCGGTGGACGTGGTCGGCTACGTGGGCGTGGCGAGCGCGGACAGCGTGGTCGATCCCGAGCACATCGCGGTGTCGAGCGTCGACCCCGGCAACGGCGGCGACTCGGCGCTCGAGGTGGTGTTCCACGAGGCGTCGCACACGCTGTTCGGCGTGGGCAGGGGCCGGCTGTGGAACGCGCTGCAGCGGGCCGGCACGGCGAGCGGCGTGACCCAGCCGCAGGACTTCTGGCACGCGCTCCTGTTCTTCACCACCGGCCGCGCGGTGCAGGAGCGCCTCGAAGAGCAGGGCGTGAAGGACTACGAGCCGTCGGTCTATCGCGAGGAGCTCTTTACGCGCGCGTGGCCCAAGTTCCGCGCGCCGCTCGAGCGCGAGTGGCAGCCGTACGTCGACGGCCGCGTGCCGATGGACCAGGCCGCACGGCGCGTGCTCGACGCGCTCGAGAAATAGGGACAGGTTACTTATCGTAGGATTGCGCAGGCGAAGGAGTATCTTCGCCCTTGGCCCGGTTGCTCGGGGCCTTGGGGAGAGCACGCCATGATGAGAATCGGGATCGTCGTCGCCGTGGCTTCGCTGTTGTTGCTCGGCGCCCCGGCGCGCGCCCAGGATGCCTCGCCGCGCGGCGGGTTCACGGGCTCCGCCGCCTGCCGCGACTGTCATCGCAGCGAGTACGACCGCTGGCAGAAAACGAGGATGGCGAACGTGGTCGTCGATCCGAAGAAGCATCCGGAGGCGGTGCTCGGCGACTTCTCGAAGCCGAACGATCTCGTCAACTTCAAGATCCGCGACGTCGCGTTCCTCTACGGCAGCCACTGGAAGCAGCGCTACTTCGTGAAACGGGGCGACGATTACTTCGTCTTGCCCGTGCAGTGGGACGTGATCAACAAGGTTTGGCGGCGCTACACCGTGGAGCCCGGCACCGACTGGTGGGTGGAGCATTACCCCGACCCGGCCGAGCGGCGCACCGGGCCGCTCTGCGACGGCTGCCACTCCACGAACTACGACGTCACGACCAAGCAGGTCACCGAGTGGAACGTGGGCTGCGAGAAATGCCACGGCGCGGGCGCGGAGCACGTGGCGCATCCCACGGTCCAGAACATCGTGAATCCCGCGCGGCTCGACCAGGTGCGCGGCGTCGACACCTGCCTCCAGTGCCACTCGCAAGGCCAGCCGAAGGAGAAGCCGCTGAACGGCGTCTACTACGACTGGCCCGTGGGCTACCAGCCGGGCGACCGGCTCGCCGACTTCTGGGAGCTCGAGGAGCACAAGCTCGGCGACGAGACCTTCACGCACTGGCCGGAGGGCACGGCGCACAAGAACCGCATGCAGGGCAACGACTTCGTGCAGAGCCAGATGTACAAGCGCGGCGTCGCGTGCTGGGACTGTCACGACGTTCACGGCACCGACAACGAGTCGCTGCTCGTGAAGCCGGTGACGTCGGTGTGCGGCACGTGCCACGAGCCCGGCACGCCGGCGGGCCCGCCCGAGCCGCTCCAAGAGCACACGCACCACAGCGTGGGCAACGTGCAGTGCGTGGACTGCCACCTGCCGAAGGTCGAGCGCACGATCGCCGACGTGAGCGTGCGGAGCCACACGTTCCGCTTCATCCCGCCGGCCGCCACCGAGCAGTACAAGATCCCGAACCCGTGCAGCAGCTGTCACCGCGACATGACGCCGGCCGCCGCCGAGGCCGCGCTCATGCGCTGGCCGAACGTGTCGCCGTGGCGGATCAGCCGGTGAGCACCTGCGTGGCGCCGTGAGTTAGGAATTCGATGCACGGCGAGCACGGGCATTCCGGGCACGCGCATTCGGCGCCTGCGCACGCCGAGCACGGTCGCCACGGTCCTCCGGGGGAGGCCCGCGCAGCGGCCGCGGGCATCGTCTGGACCTGCCCCATGCACCCCGAGATCCGCCGCGACGCGCCGGGCGCGTGCCCGATCTGCGGCATGGCGCTCGAGCCGCTGACGCCCACGGCCGACGAGGGCGAGAACGCCGAGCTCGCCGACATGACGCGGCGCTTCTGGATGTGCGCCGCGCTCACGTTGCCGCTGCTCTGGTCCATGCTCGGCGAGCTCGTGCCCGCCGTCGATCCGATGCGTCTCTTCCCGCACGCGGCCGTGGCGTGGGCGCAGCTCGCGTTCGCGACGCCGGTGGTGCTGTGGGGCGGCTGGCCGTTCTTCGTGCGCGGCGCGCAGTCGGTGGTGAATCGCAGCCTCAACATGTTCACGCTGATCGCGCTCGGCACGGGCGCCGCGTATGTCTTCTCCCTGGTGGCGGTCGCCGTGCCGAGCGTGCTGCCGGCGTCGTTTCGCGGCGCCTCCGGTGCGCCGCCGCTCTACTTCGAGGCGGCCGCGGTGATCGTCACGCTCGTGCTGCTCGGGCAGGTGCTCGAGCTGCGCGCTCGCTCGCAGACGTCGGCCGCGGTGCGGGCGTTGCTCGGGCTCGCGCCGAAGATCGCGCACCGCGTGGACGAGCAGGGCGCCGAGAGCGACGTGCCGCTCGAGCACGTGCACGCCGGCGACCGGCTGCGCGTGCGGCCGGGCGAGAAGGTGCCGGTGGACGGCGCCGTGCTCGACGGTGCAAGCCACGTCGACGAGTCGATGCTGAGCGGCGAGCCGGCGCCGGTGCGCAAGGAGCGGGGCGCGGCCGTCTCCGCGGGCACCGCCAACGGCAGCGGCAGCTTCGTGATGCGCGCCGAGCGCGTCGGCGCCGACACGTTGCTCGGCCAGATCGTGCATCTCGTGGCGCAGGCGCAGCGGTCGCGCGCGCCGGTGCAGCGGCTGGCCGACCGGGTCGCCGCCTGGTTCGTGCCGGCGGTGGTCGCGGTGGCGTTGATCGCGGCCGTCGCCTGGGGCGTCGCGGGGCCGGCTCCGCGGTTCGCGCACGCGTTGCTCGTGGCGGTGTCGGTGCTCATCATCGCGTGCCCGTGCGCGCTCGGCCTCGCCACGCCGATGTCGATCATGGTCGGCATCGGCCGGGGCGCCCGCGAAGGCGTGCTCATCAAGGACGCCGCGGCGCTCGAACGGCTCGAGCGCGTCACGACGGTGGTTGCGGACAAGACCGGCACGCTCACGGAAGGTAAGCCGAGTCTGCTGCGCGTCATCCCGGCGGCGGGCGCGGACGAGGCAACGGTGTTGCGGCTCGCGGCCGCGGTGGAAGCGCCGAGCGAGCACCCGTTGGCGCGCGCGATCGTCGATGCGGCCAAGTCGCGCGGCGTCGCCATCTCGGCTACCGCTGAGTTCGACTCCGACCCCGGGCTCGGCGTATGGGGGCGCGTCGACGGCCGGGGGGTGCTCGTCGGTAATGGCCGCTTGCTGGAACGGCATGGCGTGGAGGCCGCGGCGTTGGCGGCAGCCGGCGAGCAGGAACGCGCGCGAGGCGCGACCGCGATCTACGTCGCGATCGACGGCCGCGCGGCCGGGCTGCTCGTGGTCGCCGACGCGATCAAGGCCACGACCCGCGACGCGATCGCGGCGCTCAAGGAAGCCGGCGTGCGCGTAGTGATGCTAACGGGCGACGACGAAGCGACCGCCCGAAGCGTCGCCGACGAGCTCGGTATCGCGGACCTGCATGCCGGCGTGCTGCCGCAGGACAAGGCCGAGATCGTGAAGCGGCTGCAGCGTGAAGGCGCCGTGGTCGCGATGGCCGGCGACGGCGTCAACGACGCGCCCGCGCTCGCGCAGGCCGACGTGGGCATCGCGATGGGGACGGGCACGGACGTCGCGATGGAGTCGGCCCGCGTCACGCTCGTGCAGGGCGATCTGCGCGGCATCGTGCGGGCGCTGCGGCTGTCGCGTCGCACGATGAGCAACATCCGCCAGAATCTCTGGTTCGCGTTCGGCTACAACGCGCTCGGTGTGCCGCTCGCGGCCGGCGTGCTGTACCCGGCGCTCGGTTGGCTGTTGTCGCCGATCGTGGCGAGCCTCGCGATGAGCCTGTCGTCCGTGTCCGTGATCGGCAACGCGCTGCGGCTGCGCAGCGCGCGCTTGTGAGAGTGCCGCTCGCTCAGAGCCGCAGTCCAAAGTGCTTGGCTGTCGCGATCATGCCGAAATAAGCCACGACCGTCGCGCCGATCGAAGCGGCGAGGCTCGCGTAGAAGCCGACGCCCCGCTGCAGCAGCACGGGGAGCAACACGAACAACACCAGTGATGGCAGCACGAGCCAGAACACGCCTCGCGACAGCGCGGCGACTTGCGCCGCGTCGCGCGTGTCGACGTACAGCCAGATCATCGCGAGCACCGACACGAGCGGAATCGACGCGAGCACCGCGCCGGCCACCGTACTGCGCTTCGCGAGCTCCGACACGAGCACGACGACCGAAGCGCTGATCAGGACTTTGACGGCGTAGTAGACCACGTACGCTCCCAAAAATCAGGGACGGGCTGCGTTTCTTGCGGAGCGCGGCGGCGCGGCCGGTGCGCGGCGCTCACCCGCGGAAAAGCGGCATGTCCCTATTTCCCCGCGTTACGTTTTTCGGCGCGCGACGAGCGTTTGCCGGCGAAAAAAGCAGCTGTCGCAAATTTCAGAGCTTGGTGGGGTTCGGCGCGTCGCCGTAGACCTGCTTCGGGTCGAACACCTTCTCGGTGTCGGTGAACTCGAGGCGCGAGGCGCCCTTGCCGAGCGGAATGCGGCGATAGAAGCACGACCGGTAGCCCACGTGGCAGCTCGCGCCGCCGGCCACGTCGACCTTGAGCCAGACCGTGTCCTGGTCGTCGTCGATCATGAGCTCTTTCACCGTTTGCACGAGGCCGCTCGTGGCGCCCTTGTGCCAGATGGCCTGGCGGCTCCGGCTCCAGTAGTGCGCTTCGCCGGTCTCGATGGTCTTCGACAGCGCCTCGGCGTTCATGTAGCCCACCATGAGAAGCTCGCCGGTGTGCACGTCGGTGGTCACGGCGGGGATCAGTCCGTCCGCGTCGAACTTCGGCGCGAGGTCGTTGCCTTCCTCCACCTGCTCGATGCTCGTGCGCGCCGCGAATTTTTTGGCCATGGTTCGAGCCCGGTCCCGAAACGAGGCGGCGATTATACGCCCGCGAAAAATAGGGACATGCTGATTTATTCGCCTCGGCCCGTTCGAGGGGTGTTCCTCCAAAAAAGCAGCATGTCCCTATTTTT
>DASUFK010000287.1:0-11509 GCA_036274615.1 Gammaproteobacteria bacterium
CCAGCGCCTCGCGCGCGCGGGCTCGCAGCTCGTGGACGATCAAGAGCTCTACGAGTCGTTGTCGATGGATCCCGCCGACTCGCGCTTCGTCGTCGACGCGCTGCACGACTCGGAGCTCGTGCGGCTCGTGGGCCCCGTGCCCGTCCAGCGGCCCGACGCCACGCGCGCGGAGCGGCCGGGCGACGCGATCCCCTACGTCGGCATGGCCCGCGCGGGCACCGACGGCGAAGACCTCACGGACTACGACATCATCGGCTCGAACAGCGAAGGCACGGGGCTGTTCGCACTCGACGGCTGTCAGACGCTCGACTTTCTCTGCATCCCGGCGCCGCCCGGGCGCGACCTGGGCGTAACGACCTTCGTCGCGGCCACGCGCTACTGCGAGCGGCGGCGCGCGCTCCTGATCTGGGACCCGCCGTGGTCGTGGATGTCGGTGCACGGCGCGCTGCTCGGCGTGCGCGGCGGCGAACAGGCCAGTCAAAGCGCGATCACTTACTTCCCGCGAGTGCGGCCGCGCGGCGAGCCGATGCGCCACGAGCTCGGGCTGCCGGCGTGCGGCGCGATCGCGGGCATCCTCGCACGCTGCGACCAGAACGGCGTGTGGCACGAGCTGCCGAATGCGGACGCGACCCTCAAGGCCAATCTCGCGCCGCTCGTTACGCTCGACGAACGTGAAGCGGACGGGCTCAATCGCAGCGGCGTGAACGTGTTCGTGCGCTTGCAGCCGGGCCTCGCGGTGCTGCGCGGCAATGTGAGCTTCGCCGGGCTCACCGCCGTCACGGGGCTCTGGCAGCGTCTCGCGACGAGCCGGCTCTGCTCGTTCGTCCTGAAGTCGGTGGAGCGGCACACTCGCTGGGTGTTCACCGCGCAGCTCGTCGAGGAAGTGCCGGCCACCCTCGAGCGCCAGGTGTGGATTTTCCTAACCCGCCTGAATCAGCGCGGCGCGTTCGCGGGCACGCAGCCGGACCAGGCGTTCTTCGTGCGCACGAGCGCGCAGGTAAATCCCGACCACGATGTTGCGCTCACCTTGCGCATCGGCTTCGCGCCCGAGAAGCCGAATGAGTTCCTTTGCTACGATTTCCGTTACCACGGGCTCACGATGACCACCGAAGTGGTGCCGGTGCTCGACGCGGAGCGGCATCTCGGCTGAGCGCCCCCCGCGGCGGCGGGGGAACGAACCGGCCGCGGGCGCGGTCGCAGGAATGGGATCACCATCGCTTACACCATGAAAAGCTGGCTCAAGACCAATCGCGGCTTCCTGATTTTCCTGCTCTGCCTTGCCGTTTTCCGCACTTCGGTGGCGGACTGGAACCCGGTGCCCACCGGCTCGATGCGGCCGACGATCCTCGAAGGCGACGTGGTGCTCGTGAATCGCCTGGCGTACGACCTCAAGATCCCGTTCACGCATGTCGCCCTCGCACGGCTCGGCGATCCGCAGCGCGGCGACATCGTCACGTTCGACTCCCCGGCCGACGGGGTCCGTCTCGTGAAACGGCTGGTCGCGCTTCCGGGCGACGTGGTGGAAGTGCGCGACGACGTGCTCACCATCAACGGCCAAGTCGCCCGCTACGACGATTTCGACGTTGCCGACGAATCGCGGGAGTACGGCTTCCCGATGACGGCCGATACGGCGCGCGAGAGCGTAGCCGGTGCGGAGCACGCGGTGCAGTTTCTACGCGGCGTGAGCAAGCGCGACTTCGCGTCCGCGGTGGTGCCGCCGGATCAGTACTTCATGATGGGCGACAACCGCGACAACAGCGCCGATTCGCGCTACTTCGGCTTCGTGCCGCGCAAGCTGCTCGTGGGCCATGCGCACCACATCGTCGTGTCGGCCGACATCCTCGGCCACTGGGCGCCGCGCTTCGATCGGGTGGGCAGCAAGCTCGACTGAGCCCCCGCAAGAGCGATCAGCTCGGCGTCACTCCCAGCCGGTGGGCGAGTTGAGGTCCACCACGATCCCGATCGCCTCGATCTCGTGGATGTGTCCGCCCCAGATCTTGTAGATGTGCATTGCCGGCATGTCGAAGGCGCGCTGATTGGTCATGTCGGACACTTCGCGGCTCGGGTTGCCGGTGATCTTGAACACCTTCTGCTCCATCGGATGATGGAAGTGCGAGAAGCCGAGCGCTAAGCCCGTCACCGTGTCCGCGATCTCCACGCGGCGGTCCTCGATCGTATTGATGTACTGGAACGTGCCCGAGCTGATCTGCGACGTGCAATCCTGCATGCCGAGCAGCGACGACGGACGCGGCGGCGCGCCCGCGGGGGCCGGGGGGCCGCCGCCGAGCGACGGGCCGCCGGACGGCGCGGTGCGGATGCCGTTCTCGCGCCGCTCGCAGTCGGACGCGAAGGGCGCGAGCGTGCCGTTGTTGTTGTCGAGCGCGTCGTAGTACGACTTCGCGATCCAGATGAGCCGGCCGCGCGAATCCGCGTACTCGTAGGGCACTTCGAGCGGGATCCCCGGGCGCACGGTTTGCAGGAGCGGATTGTTCGCGTCGCGCATCGGCGCGATCAGATGCTCGGCCTCCGCGATCTTGCCGTTCACCACCTTCAGCCGAAACCCGAACTGAACGGGCATGTCGTCGCTCCGCATCACGACCAAGCCGCCCACCTGCTGCGACACCGGATCCGGCACCACGATCTTGAACGCGGTGGGCGCGGACGACGCCGTCTTCCACAGACCCTCGCCCGGCTCGATGCGCGTGACGTTCTCGACCACCTTCGCGTCGCTCGCGAGCGGGACCTTGCGCGGGTCGTGCGCGACGAGAGCGGTGAAGTAGGCATCGGCGAGCTTGAGCAACGCGGCGCGGTCGAGGCCCTTCGTTTGAGCGTTCGCGACGCTCGCGAACGCCGCGAGCACGGCGGCGCCGAGCAGCACGCTGAGCTTGGTTGTTTTCACGGCGGGATTCCCTCGTGATTTCGTATTATTGCCGCGCGCCGGCCGAATCGGCAGGTCGAACCGGACGGCGCGGTGCGGCGACATCTTAGCGCGGAACCGCTCGGTGAGCTTGTTCGGCGCCTCGATCGGCGGCATGCTCCGCGCTCGTGGGGGTGCCGCTTCGCAGGAGGAAGATCCGAACATGCGAGGAGCAACTGCGCTCTGCTGGGTGAGTCTTACGCTTGCAGTCGCGTCGGCTGCCAACGCCGACGACGATCGCGCGGACGTCGTCGAGATACGCGGCTTCACCGTCGAGTACGCCAAGGTTGGCCTCGACGCTTTGCAGCGCATGCGGCCCACGCTCGAACGGCAAATGGAGATCGTCGAGCAGTCCGGCGTGCCGCCCGCGACGCTCGAGTTCTTCAAGAGCGTGCCGGTAGTCATCGTGCCGGAGCTCGCCACGGGCTTCGGTCACGCCCGCGTGGACGAGAGCAAGCGGCAGATCGTGGAGCTGAAGGCCGCCAGTTTGCCGCGCGACCGGCCGATCCTGCTGCACGAGCTGCTGCACGCCTACCACGGCGTGAAGCTCGGGCCCACGCCGATGATCCGCGACTCCTATCAGCAGGCGATGAAATTGCCGGCCTACAAGCGCTATGCCGGCGCGCACTTCCTCGAGAACCCGCGCGAATACTTCGCCGTGATCGGCTCGATCTTCCTGTACGGCGCGAAGATCGACCAGCCGCCGTTCGACTGCGAGCTGCCGGCGAAGTATCAGCCGCAGTTCATCGCGTTTCTCACGGAGCAGTTCGGGCCGCATCCTTGCAAGTAAGGTAGTCGTGAGGCCGGCGCGACCTCAGTCGTCGATCAGCGAGGCGATGTACAGGCCGCCGCGTCCAATACAGTCGTGCATCGTGGGCTGACTTCGCGCAAGAGCTGCGCTACGGCCGCGCTCTCCCCCGCGTAATCTTTGAACGCGCCATAGATCGCGTCATAGAGCTCTGACGAGGCATCAAACATGGCGAGCTTGAGCGCTGAGCGAATCGCTACGCGAGCGCTCGGCTGACGAGGAATGCGAGGGATCCCACGGCCCAAACGGCAAGCAGTCCGACGCCGCAGGCTTTAACGCGCTTCGACGACTTCGACCACCAATTGCGCCCGTTTCGCATGATCACGAATGCGCCCGTGGCGGTCACCAGGAAGGACGCGACGATCCATTTCGCTTGGAACGGATCGATCCCGGCCCCGATGGACGTTCGTTCGTGTGAGACCAGCACGAGCCCCAGCGGCTCGAGAATCGTGATGATCGGCGTCGGCACGGGCGACGCCAACAGCGCGAAGGCGAGCGCGGCCGCAACGAGCGTCCAAGTCGGCCGCAGCGTCCGGTCGGGCATGAATCGTCCCACGAGAACGAAGCCCGCGATCACCGGGCTGGCAATGAGCGCCCAGAGCGGCAGGAGCAGAAACAGCAACAGAGCAACCCCGTACACGACTTCCACGGCTCCTCGTGTGCCCAAGAAGGCGAGGGATCGGACGACTAATACTAGGCCGGTAACTGCCGGTTGTCGCGACTTTCGCCGGCTTCGTTCCGGCGCGCCGCCGAGTAGTCTGGTGCGACGGCACTCCCACGGAGAACCGTCGAGCTTGCGCGGCGACGTACAGCGAGATGTATATTCCACCTCGAAATCAACGGTCGGGCGGGGACGGCGGAAACGAGATGCACGCGCGAATGGCGAAGCTCGAATCGGACGTGGGCCACATCCAGGCGGACGTTCGCGAGATCAAAGAGGACTTGAAAGAGACCCGGCGCGAAGCGCGGGTCGACTTCAGAGTGCTCTTCGGTGCCCTGATCGTCGCGGCGATCGGGTTGGCGGGCTTGATGGCGCGCGGGTTTGGCTGGCTGGGATGAGCGGCGCGCGGGTGATGCTGCACGTCCCGCTCCGGAACGCGGTGCGAACGCAGCTCCTCATCGGCCGTAGCCGCCGCCGCCCGGCGTCTCGATGACGAAGCGGTCGCCCGCGGCGAGCCCCACCGACGCCGTCCACGGCAACTCTTCGCGCCGCCCGTCCGCGCGCAGCACGTAGTTCTTGCCGGGAGCGCCGGGCTCGCCGCCGTGCAGGCCGAACGGTGCCACGCGCCGGCGGTTCGAGAGAATCGCCGCCTGCATCGGCTCCAAGAATTCGATCTCGCGGATCACGCCGTCGCCGCCGCTCCGGCGGCCGCGTCCTCCCGAACCGCGGCGGATCTCGAAGCGCCGCACGCGCACCGGATAACGCAGCTCGAGCACTTCCGGATCGGTGAGCCGCGAGTTCGTCATGTGGGTGTGCACGGCGCTTGCGCCGTCGAAGTCCGGCCCGGCGCCGGCGCCGCCGCAGATCGTCTCGTAGTACTGCACGCGCGCGTTGCCGAACGTGAAGTTGTTCATCGTGCCCTGCGCGGCCGCGCACGCGTCGAGCGCTGCGAGCAGCGCGTCGGTGATCTGCTGCGAGGTCTCGACGTTGCCCGCCACCACCGCGGCCGGATGCACGGGCGACAGCAGGCTCGGCTTCGGCACCATGATCGTCAGCGGCCTCAAGCACCCCGCGTTCAGCGGGATGCCGTCTCTCACGAGCGTGCGAAAAACGTACAGCACGGTCGCATGCACGATCGACTCCGGCGCGTTGCAGTTGCCCGCGCTCATCGGCGACGAGCCCGCGAAGTCGATCGTGGCCTCGCGGCGCGCGCGGTCGATGGTTATACGCACGGCGATGCGCTCGCCGCCGTCGAGCTCCGCCGCGAACGCGCCGTCGCGCAGGCGCTCGATCGCGGCGCGCACGCTCGCCTCGGCGTTGTCGCGCACGTGGCGCATGTAGCTCTGCACGCCCCGCAAGCCGAAGCGGGCGATCAGCGCGTCGAGCTCGTCGATGCCGCGCGCGTTGGCGGCGAGCTGCGCCTTCAAGTCGGCGACGTTCTGGTCGGGATTGCGCGCCGGAAACGGGCCGGCGGCGAGCAAGCGGCGCACCTCGCTCTCGAGGAACCGGCCGCCGGCGACGATCCGCACACCGTCGAGCAGCACGCCTTCCTCGTCGATCGTGCGCGACAGCGGCGGCACCGAGCCCGGCGTGGCGCCGCCGACGTCGGCGTGGTGCGCACGGCTCGCGACCACGTATTGGATCGCGCCGTCCGTGCCGAACTGCGGCGTCACCACGGTGATGTCGGGCAGGTGCGTGCCGCCGTTGTAGGGCGTGTTGAGCATGTACACGTCGCCCGGCGCGAGCGGCCGCGACCGGAGGATGCTGCGCACGCTGTCGCCCATCGAGCCCAGGTGCACGGGGATGTGCGGCGCGTTGGCGATGAGCTCGCCATCCGCGTCGAATAGCGCGCACGAGAAGTCGAGCCGCTCCTTGATGTTCACCGAGTGCGCCGTGTTCTCGAGCACCACGCCCATCTGCTCGGCCACGTGCATGAACAGGTTGTTGAACACCTCGAGCAGCACGGGATCGGCGCGCGTGCCCACGGCCTCGGTGCGCGCCGCGCGCCGTACGCGCGCGAGGATCAGGCAGCCGGCCGCGTCGACGGTGGCGCGCCAGCCGGGCTCGAGCACGGTGGTCGAGTTCGCTTCGGCGATGATCGCGGGGCCTGGGATCCGCGCGCCGCGGCGCAGCGCAGACCGTTCGTACACCGGCGTGTCGCGCCAGCCTCGGCCAAACCAGACGCGGCGGGTCGCGGCGGCCACCGGAGCGGCGGCCGGGCCGCGCTCGGGGCGTGCGGCACCGAGCTCAGGCGGCTCGTGCACTGCGGCTGCGGCCGCCGTGCTCGCCTCGAGCTCGAGCGACTCCACCACGAGCCGCGTGCCCTCGTCCGCGCGAAACCCGAAGTGCCGTGCGTGCGCCTCGTCGAACGCGGCGCGCAGGTCGGGCAGGGCGGCGCCGGCCGTCCAAGACACGGGCAAGCTCGTGTCCGAGCCGTCGAGCTTGAGCAGCACGCGGCGGGCGAAATCGACGGTTTCGGCGCCGAGCGCCTGCGTGCGAAGCGCGTTCTCCGCGTCGGACGCCAGCGCCGTGAAGGCGCCGGGCAGCGCGGCGAGTGCGGCCGCGTCGAGCGGCGACTCCAGGCTGCGCTGCCGCAGCACGCGCCGCTCTGCCACTCCCATGCCGTAGGCCGACAGCACACCGGCGAGCGGATGGATCACCACCGTGCGCACGCCGAGCGCGTCGGCCACGGCGCACGCGTGCTGACCGGCCGCGCCGCCGAAGCACACGAGCGCAAAGCGCGTGACGTCGTGGCCGCGCTGCACCGAGATCTGCTTGATCGCGTTCGCCATGCGCTCCACCGCGATCCTCAGGAAGCCCATCGCGAGCTGTTCGGGCGAGCGCCTCCCGCCGGTTTCGGCCTCGACCGCGTCGGCTACGCGCGCGAACGCAGCGGCACTCGCGGCTGCGTCGAGCGGCAGGTCCGCGTTCGGTCCGAACACGCGCGGGAAGAAGTCCGGTTGAACGCGGCCGAGCAGCACGTTGGCGTCGGTGACCGCGAGCGGGCCGCCGCGCCGGTAACACGCGGGGCCGGGGTACGCGCCGGCCGACTCCGGCCCCGCCTGGAGCCGGCCGTTCGCGAACTTCAATATCGAGCCGCCGCCGGCTGCGACGGTGTGAATCCGCAGCATCGGCGAGCTCACGCGCACGCCGGCGATCACGGTGTCCTGCGTGCGCTCGAGCGCGCCCGCGTAGAGCGACACGTCGGTGGAGGTGCCGCCCATGTCGAAGCCGATCACGTCGTCGAAGCCCGCTCCGCGCGCCGCGCGAAGCATCCCGATCACGCCGCCGGCCGGGCCGGACAGCAGGCTGTCCTTGCCGTGGAAGTGGTCCGCCTCGGTGAGCCCGCCGTGGCTTTGCATGAACAGGAGCGGCGCGCCGCCGAGCTCGCGCTCGAGGCCGCGGCGCACGCTCGTGACGTAACGGCCCAGCACGGGCGACAGATACGCGTCCACGAGCGTGGTGTCGCCGCGCAGCACGAGCTTCGGCAGCGGGCTCACGCGGTGCGACACCGAGATCTGCTCGAAGCCCAAGTCGCGCGCAATGCGCTCGACGGCGGACTCGTGCCGCGGGAAGCGGTAGCCGTGCAGCAGCACGATCGCGACGCTTCGAATACCGCTCGCGCGGACGCTCGCGAGGTCGTCGCGCAGCCTGGCTTCGTCCAGCGCCTCGACGACCTCGCCGTGCGCGGAGAGACGCTCGTGCGCTGCCACCACGCGCGCGTACAGCATGTCGGGCAGCACGATGTCGAGCGCGAAGATCTGCGGCCGCTGCTGACCGCCGATGCGGATCGCGTCCTCGAGCCCGGCGGTGATCACGAGCGCGGTGGGCTCGCCGCGGCGCTCGAGCAGCGCGTTGGTGGCCACCGTGGTGCCCATCTTGAGCGCCGCCACGTCGCGGCCGCCGGCGGCGTTGTCGCCCGTTGCGAGCATCCGGCGCACGCCCTCGACGGCGGCGTCGTCGTAGCGGCCCGGGTCCTCCGACAGCAGCTTGAGCGTGCGGATCTCGCCCAACGGATCGAGCGCCACGACGTCGGTGAACGTGCCGCCGCGGTCGATCCAGAATTCCCAGCCGCGGATCGTCATTACCGCGGGCTCACGCGGTTCGCCGCCGGCCGCCCGGAGCCCGTATGACGCACGTCGCACATTGCCGCAAGGCTCCCCGCGGCGCGGGACAAAGTGAGACTCGCATCTCAAGGCTTCCCGCGCGGCGGTATTAAGTTTAATGCCGGCGGCGTGCATCCCTCGGATGCCTGCCGTCGAGCTTTCGCCCGAAAAAGTGTAGGCCCTTTCAAGACCGAGCCCGCTCGCCATGCTATCGCTGTTCAAACGCGCGCGCAGTTCCGCAAGCCGCATCGGCGTCTTCATGACGCAGGACGGCGTGGCCGGCGCTCGCGTCGTCCGGGGCCGCGGCGCGCGGCCGAGGCTCGAGCAGTGCGTGTACGAGGATCGCGGAACCGAGGACGCGCTCGCGCGCGTGGTGAGCTCCGTGTCGGCGCGGCGCACGCCGGCATCGACCGTGCTCGATGCGCCCGGCTATCGGCTGTCGCTGGTCGAGGCGCCGGAAGTGCCCACCGCGGAGCTTGCCGCCGCGGTCCGCTGGCGCATCAAGGACCTCATCGACTTCCACATCGACGACGCGGTCATCGACGTGTTCGAGATGCCGGCGCACGCGCGCGGCGGTCCGCGCAAGATGTTGTACGCGGTCACCGCGAAGGCCGATATCGTGAAGCAGCAGGTGGAGCTCGTGGGAAGCTCCGGTCTCGAGCTCGACGTCATCGACATTCCCGAGCTCTGCCTGCGCAACGTGGCGGCGCTGCTCGAGGCCGACGATCGCGGCGCCGCGCTGCTCTACTTGGGCGACCGGCGCAGCACGTTGCTGCTCGTGCGCCAGGGCATCCTCTATCTCGCGCGGCACGTCGAGACGGGTGTGGCCGCCCTCGCGGAAGCGGGCGAGCTCAAGCGCGATCTTCTGGCCGGTCTCGCGCTCGAGGTGCGCCGGTCGCTCGATTACTTCGAGAGCCACTACGAGCAATCCGCGATCGCGCAGCTCTACGCCAGCGGCCTGGATGCGGCGGACCGCGAACAGCTCGCGCAGGAGCTCGGTGCGGCCGTTCGCGACGTGGAGCTCGCGGCACTGTTCGACACGAACGCACGGCTCTCGCCCGACGTCCTGCGCCGCTGCCTGCCGGCGGTGGGCGCGGCGCTCCGCGACGAGGCGGCGAGCTGACGTCATGCGGCAGCAGATCAACCTTTACCAGCCCGTCTTTCGCAAGCAACGGCTGATCTTCTCGGCCGTCACGATGGCGCAAGCGGCGGGCATCGTCGCCGCGGCGTTGCTCGCGCTCTACGGATACGGGCTATTCAAGGTCGCGCGCCTCGAGACCGAGGTTGCGCGGCTCGAAGGCCTCGAGCAGACGTTCACCGCGCAGCTCGGCGGCATCGACCCGTCGCTCGCGGCGAATGCGCGCGCGGCCGCGGAACAGGAGATCGCCGCGTTGAACGCCTCGCTCGACGAACGGCGGCGGCTTATCGAGGTGCTGCGCAACCGGCCGCTCGGCAGCAGCGAAGGGTTCTCAGGCTACCTCGCGGCCCTCGGCCGGCAGCACCGGCCGGACCTCTGGCTCACGCGCATCGCGGTGAACGGCGGCACGCGCGCGCTCGAGCTCGCCGGCCGCAGCGTGCGTGCCGAGGCCGTGCCGGAGTACTTGCGCCGGCTCGGCGCCGAGACCGCGCTCGCGGGCCAACGCTTCGACCGGCTCGAGATCGAGCGCGACGAGGCCGCGGGCGAGGTTGCGTTCCGGGCGACGAGCCAGGCCGCGGCATCCGACGAAGCGCTCGACGGTGCGGTGGCGAGCGTGCAGCAATGAAGGAGCGCCTCGCCAAGCTCGCCGAGAGCATCGACCGTTTGACGTTGCGCGAGCGCCTGTTCGTTTTCGCGGCGATGATCGTCGCGCTGGGCGGCGTTTGGGAGGCGTTGCTCGCGGCGCCGCTCGAGGCGCGCGAGCGTGCGGCCGCGGCGAAGATCGACACGCTCCACTCGCGCCTCGAGACTCTGAACCAGTCGATCGTATCGACGGCCGACGGCTTGAGCGAAGGTTTGCCGAATCGGCTCGAGCGGCTGGCCGCGCTGCGGGCGCGCGTGGCGGAGTCCGGTGCCGCGGTGAGCGTTTACACCACCGATCTCGTCGACGCGGCGCAGATGCGCACCGTGCTCGAGGACCTGCTCCACCGTCAGACGAATCTCCGCCTCGTGAGCGCCGAGAACCTTCCCGTGCGACCGCTCTTCGACGAGTCGGGGAAAGACGGCGAGCAGGGGGCCCCGCCAACGGCGGACCCAGGTCAGGACGGCGCCGCGCCCGCGGCGGTCGAGAACAGGCTCTACCGACACACGCTCGTGCTGCGCCTCCAGGGCAGCTATCTCGACTGCCTCGCGTATCTCCAGTCGATCGAGCGGCTGCCGTGGCATCTCTACTGGACGCGGCTCGAGCTCGACGCGGGCGAATATCCGCGCAACGACATCGTGCTCGAGGTCCAGACGCTGAGCCTCGAGCCGGGATGGATCGGTGTCTAACCTCGCGCCCCTTCGGCTCTGCTTGCTGCTCGTCGCCGTGGCGGCGGCGGGCGCGCGCGCCGATGCTCCGCCGCTGCGCGACCCGATGCAGCCGTTCAAGGCGGCCGCCGGCACCGGCGGCACGAGCGTCACGGGCGGCCCTCGCTTCCGCCTGACGGCCGTGCTGATCTCCCCGACGCGCCGCGTCGCGATCTTGAACGGCGCACCGCGCCAAGAAGGCGACCGCGTCGACGGCGCAACCCTCACGCGCATCGACGCGCAGTCGGTGCGTCTCGAGCAGGGCGGCGCGAGCTGGACCATTCACCTCGGCCAGTCCGGCGAAGGGCCGCGAACCGAAGGAGCTCCTAGTCAATGAACGGAAGTGTCTCACTTTGGCCGCGCGATGCACGCGACGGCGGCGGACGTACCTCGAAGGGGCTTCCCGAGACCGTCGCCGCACAGGGCCGCGATTTGCGTCCTGCAATCGCGGCATGCCCGCCATCCATGGCGGGCCGACGTGCGGCGACGAGCCCCAGGGACGGTCTTCCGGCGTGTCTCGGGAAGCCCCTTC
>DASUFK010000288.1:0-2032 GCA_036274615.1 Gammaproteobacteria bacterium
GCCGAGCTTCGGCGTCTTGACGAGGAGGTCGGTGCCTTTCTCTACGTCGCGGATCTCGAAGTTCGGCACGCCCTCGCCGATGAACGCGGCCATGTGGTAGATCGGCCGCATCGGCACGCCGGTGACGCTGAAAGGAATGACCGAGGGCGAGTGGTTGTGCACCACCGCCATCACCTCGGGCCGCGCCTTGTAGATTTCGCCGTGGATGAAGCGCTCGCGTACCGACTCGCGTCCGCGCTCCTCCAGCGGCACGCTGTCGAGGTCGTACTCCATCATGTCCTCGGCCTGCACGCGCTCGGGCGCGAGCGAGCGCGCGATGAAGAAGCGCTGCGGGTTCTGCGGCGAGCGCATGCTGACGTGGCCGTAGGCGTCGATCACGCCGTGCTCGGCGAGCGTGCGGTAGGCGGCGACGAGGTCGTCGAAGATCTCCATCAATCGGCCTTGATGTGGGCCGCCTTCACGACCCGAGTCCACCTCTCCAGCTCGCGCTTCACGCGCTCGGCGAACGCTTGCGGCGTGCCGCCGGCCGCGGAGAGGCCCTGCTTGGCGAGGAGCTGCGCGATGTCTTCTTCCTTGAGCAGGTCGTTCACGTCCGCGTTCACGCGCGAGACGACGGCCGGCGGCGTGCCGGCCGGCGCGAGCATTCCGTACCACGTCTCGACCTCGAGCCCGGGCAGCCCCTGCTCTTTGAGCGTCGGCACGTCGGGGAACGCCGGCGCACGCTTGTCGCTCATGACGCCGAGCATGCGCAGCCGCCCGGAGCGCACGTGCGGGGCGACCGTCTGCAGCGCGGAGATCATCGCCTGCACCTGGCCTCCCACGAGGTCCGCCACCGCGCCCGAAGCGCCCTTGTAGGGCACGTGCACGATGTCGATGCCGGTCTCGAGCTTGAAGAGCTCCATGGCGAGGTGCTGCGGGCCACCGACACCGGGAGAGGAGTAGTAGTACTTGCCGGGATTCGCGCGCACGAAGGCGACGAGCTCCGGCGCGGTCTTCGCCGGGACATTGGGATTGACGTACAGCCCGAGCGCGCCCGTGGCGAGCAGCACGACCGGCTGGAAGTCCTTCACCGGATCGAACGGCGCCGGCTTGAGCGCCGGATTGGTGGTGAAGGAAGTGGCGGTAACGAGGAACGTATAGCCGTCGGGATCGGATTTCGCCACCGCTTCCGCGCCGATGTTCCCGGTGGCGCCGGGCTTGTTGTCTACGACGACCGCCGTCTTCCAGCGCTGCGAGAGCTTCGGGCCGAGCACGCGCGACAGGATGTCGGCGCCGGTTCCGGGCGTGTACGGCACGACCACGTGCACCGGCCGGGACGGCCAGTCCTGCGCGGCCGCGCCCGTCGCAGCCAGCGCCAACAGCCAGGCGATCCATCGCATGACGGCTCCTCCTCGTTTCAATATTATCGATCCATGGACGGCATGCCGCTCGTTCGCAACGACCCGCAGGCGCTGCGTTTCGAAATCAACCGCGCGGCGCTGGTGGACCCGGCGGTGCTCGAGCGGGAGCGCGCGCGGATCTTCGACCGTTGCTGGATCTACGTCGGGCACGAGTCGGATGTGCGCGCGCCGGGAGACTTCCGCACGCGCACGGTGTGCGGCCGGCCGGTGATCTTTTGCCGCGACTCGGCGGGGGCGGTGCGCGTCTTCCTCAACACCTGCCGCCATCGCGGCGCGATGGTGTGCCGAGAGCGCGAAGGCAACGCGCAGCGCTACACGTGCTTCTATCACGGCTGGACCTACGATCGCGACGGCCGCCTGTACGCCGTGCCGGGGCAGAGCGCCTATCCGCCGTGCTTCTCGAAAGACGACTACTCTCTCGGAGAACCGGCGAAGGTCGCCGCGTACGGCGGCTTCGTCTTCGTCAGCTTCGACGCTGCCGTCGAGCCGGTCGAAAGCTATCTCGGCGCAGCGAAGGAGTACATCGATCTCGTGCTCGACCAGTCGCCCTCGCGTCGCCTCGAGGTGATCCACGGCACGCAGGAGTACGACATCAAGGCGAACTGGAAGCTGCTCGTGGAAAACAGCTTCGA
>DASUFK010000289.1:0-11034 GCA_036274615.1 Gammaproteobacteria bacterium
GTTCGGCTTGGGCGGGCCGCTGCCGCTGCGCGAGCGCGAAGGCGGCTTCTACGTCTACGGCCTCGCGGAGAATTCCGGCACCTACGCGCGCCAAGTCGACGTCGGTCAACACCTCGGTCAGGTGGCGACGAGCATCGACAACATGATCGGCGACTTCCGGCTCGAGGCCGGCCTGAATTACCAGCACTCCACGACCTCGGGCGCGCTGATCAACCGCTTCGACCAGGACGTCGTCGACACGGGCCGCTACGTGCGCGGCTTGCCGCTCGCGAATCTCGATCTCAACGGCAACGGCAAGATCGGCTATCGCGAGATGCACGCGGCGTCGCCCGTGCGCGGCAACGTGAGCTCGGCGAACCAGCCGCTGATCCAGCGCTGGAACTGGCCGAAAGACCCGAGCGGCAACTATCTGCCGATCGACCAGTTCCCGCAGGTCGCCGGCATCCCGCGATCGCTGTTCGACTATCTCACCGCGCACCCCGAGGCCGACCCCACCGGCGCGCTCCGCGCGCAAGGCGTGGGCGGGCCGCAGCCGACGTCGGGCTTCGTGCCGCTCGGCATGGCGCTCGACCCGCGCACGGTGGGCTACGACACGCTCGACCCGCGCCGCTCCGACTCGCTCGAGCGCGACGTGCACGCGGACTTCCGGCTGATGTACGTGGACCTGGTCAACGACGACGACCCGGACTTCACGCTCAAGAACCAGCTGTTCTACGACAGCATGGATCAAGGGAAGCTCTCCGAGCAGCCCGGCGGCGGCAAGCAGGACGTGCACGTGGTCGAGGACAAGTTCACGGTCACGCGCCGGCTAGCGAACGCGCCGTCGTGGCTGGCCGTGAACACGCTCGGGTCGATCAACGCCCGCTACACGGTGGCCACGGGCTATCGCTACGGCGGCGACTTCAGCACCAACCGCACCGACGTGATGTACGGCGACGGCTCGATGCTGCCGAACGCCACGTTCGTGCACCCGTTCGAGAACTCCGATTTGGAGAACGACGGCGCGCCGTGGACGAGCAACTACCGCACGGCCTACCACGAGGCCGGCGTCGGGCTCATGTTCGACATCGACCTCTTCGAGAAGAACAACCTGATCCTGGGCGGCCGCTACGACCAGTCGTACGCGGAGAACGTCGATTACGGCGGCACGTTCAACGCCACCACGGGCACGTCGGCGAATCCGGGCGCGTTCCGCACCGCAGACTCGGCGGCGCACGGCCGCGACTCGGGCGGCTCGTGGAGCATCAGCGCGTCGCGCCAGCTCAAGCACAACCTCCGGCCGTACATCACGGTGGCCGAGTCGAGCCTCACGCTCGAGAGCAACAACAACAGCATGTCGAACGCCGTGATCCTTGCGGGCCACATCGGCTCGGCGCGGCTCGAGGAGATCGGCCTCAAGTCGAGCATGCTCGACGAGAAGCTGTTCTTCACGATGGCGCGCTACGAGCAGACGCGCATCAACGTCACGGAGAACGACGACTCGTCGGTGCTCGACGCGGAGGTGAGCTCCACGATCACCGACGGTCTCGAGGCCGAGCTCAAGTGGGTGCCGCGCTCGAACATGTTCTTGTCGTTCTACGCGCTCAAGCAGGAGACGAAGTTCGACCCCGTGAGCGGTGGCACGTTCCTCGTCGATGCGCGCGTGCTCGGCTTCAAGGACGTGCTCGACGCCGACGGCAACGTGATCTTCCCGGCCGAGGCGTTTCTCTACGGCGGCCGCAGCTTCCTCGTGATGCCGAACGACATGCCGGGATTCGACACGAAGCGCGGCAATCCGGAGACGCAGTTCGGTTTGAGCGCGAACTACCAGTTCGGCAACGGTATCGGCCTCACGTTCTCGAGTAACCACTTCTCGAGCGTGTACACGGGCCGCTTGATGCTCGTGGAGCTGCCGGCCACCACCACGGTGGACGCCGGCGTGTTCGTCGACTTCGGCCGCTTCCACGTGAAGGTGGACGCGCTGAACCTCACCGACGAGCGCTACTTCCGCGCGCGCGTCGGCGACACGTTGTCGGACGCGCTCGCGTCCGCGATGCCCGGCCGGCGGTGGCAGGCCACGATCCGTGCCTCGTTCTGAAGAAAGGGAGAATCACATGAACCGAACCAAGATTTGGCTGGCGGCCGCCGCGCTCGCCCTGTCGCCTCCGTTCGCCGCGGCGCAAGCGCCGTTCGAGCTCGAGGAAACGACGATCGCGGAGCTCCACGACGCGATCCAGGACGGCCGCACGACCTGCACGCAAGTCGTGCAGTCCTATATAGAACGCGCGCGCGCCTACAACGGCGTGTGCACCGCGCTCGTCACGAAAGACGGCGCGCCGATCGCGCCGGCGAAGGGCAGCGTGCGCACGGGCAAGCCTACCGAGTTCCCCACGCCAACCGTGGCCGTGTCCACGATCCTGCCCGACGTCGACAAGTACGAAGGGTTGCCGCTCGACCTCGGCCGCATGGAGCCGACGATCTCGGATCCGAGCGTGCAGCAGCAGCTCGGCATGCGCGTGGGCATCCGCAACGCGGGGCAGCTCAACGCGCTCGAGACGCTCAACATCCGCGGCGAGCGGTCGGTGACCTGCAAGGGCGCGTTCGACGCGCCGCCGGGAACGCCGCTGCCCGCGGGCGCGCCGGCCGGGTGCGAGCAATTCCGCCAACAGCCCGACGCGCTCGAGACGGCCAAGGCCTTCGACGCGAAGTACGGCCGCAATCCCGACCTCGAGGCGATGCCGCTCTACTGCGTGGTGACGTCGCACAAGAACTGGTTCGACGCGAAGGACATGCGCTCCACCGGCGGCAACGACGTGAATTACGCGATGGACGTACCGCCCAAGGACTCGCCCGACATCGCGGATCTGCGCGAGAAGGGCGCGATCGTCTACGCCACCGCCACCGCCGCGCGCACGGGGCTCGGCTTCGACGGCGCGGCCAAGCCGAAGACCTATCTGCCCGAGGGCAACTATGCCTACGCGCAGTGGGGCGGCCAGGCGTGCAACCCGTACGACACCGAGCGCGTGCCGCGCGGCACGAGCTCGGGCTCGGGCGTGTCGGTGTCGGCGAACCTCGTGATGTGCTCGATCTGCGAGCAGGGCTCGGCGTCGTGCAAGGGACCGGCGTCGCGCAACAACGTCGTGAACCTGCTCACCACGCGCGGCGTGATGCAGCACGGCGGCATGAACAGCCAGCGGATCGGCGACCGCGCCGGCATCCACTGCCGCACGGTGGAAGACGCCGTCACCGTGCTCGATTCGGTGAAGGGCTTCGAGCACGAGGACATGTTCACCGCGATCCCGAAGCGGCTGATCCCCGCGGAGCCCTACACGAGCTTCCTCGTGAAGACCGCGGAGAAGAAGCCGCTCGCCGGCATGCGGATCGGCGTGGTGCGCGAGTTCATGGTGAAGCACACGAAGAACGACGCGGCGATCAGCGATCAGCTCGATGCGGAGATCAAGAAGGTACTGCGCGACCGGCTCGGCGCCGAGCTCGTCGAGTCCACCGATCCTCTCTATCCCGACGATCCCGCGATCCCGAACATGAAGTACACGTTCCAGGACGCGTTCGCCGAGATCATGGCGCACAACGTGCCCGAGTACTTCTGGCAGACCACGCGCTCGGGCGACCTCGAGTTCGCGGTGCCCGGCTGGGACGTGCGCACGATCGACTACGCCATCGCGCTCGCGCTCGGCAAGGCGCCGCTGTCGCCGAAGCTGAACTTGCGGCGCATCAGCAGCAACGTGGACAGCTTCAAGAGCCCGTTCACCGTGAACAAGTACCTGGCCGAGCGCGGCGACACGCGGATCATCGACTGGGGCGCGTTCGTCGCGAACTCGAAGTTCCAGGACGACAACCACCGCGCGGAGTCGGAGAACGCCGTGGGTGTACAGGACCTGCGGCCGCGCGACGGCGTGATGAGCTACCTCGAGCTCCAGACCGTGCTCCGGCTCGCGGTGCAGAAGGTCATGTACGAGAACGGCATCGACGTGTTCGTGAACCCCGAGAACACGCTGCCGCCGCCGAAGATCGGCGGGCCCGGCGAGCCGGCGGTGGAGAACCGCGGCTCCGCGAGCTGCTGCCAGGCGTTCACCGCGCTGCTCGGCGGACCGGAGATCGACGTGCCGGCCGGCTACACCACGGTGGTCTACGAGCCGCAGTTCGTGCTGTCGGCCGACCGCAAGAGCTATCGCAGCGTCACCGGCACGGTGAAGAGCGAGCTGCCGCACCCGATGCCGATCAGCCTCATGGTGTGGGCCGGGCCGGGCACCGATCCGGAGGTGATCAAGGTGGCCTCGGCGTACGAGGCGGCCACGCACCACCGCAAGCCGCCGCCCGAGTTCGGGCCGCTGCCGCACGGTAAGGTGTCGGACCTGGGCGCGCCCGCGCGCTGATGGTGCCGCATCGCGGAGGCTCGGCTCGCTCGGGGCCAAGCCTCCACGTCTCGTCCCCGCAACCAAGATTCGACGCCCGGGGTGTTGGTACTGGCCGATTTCGTTGCTTGAGAAAAGCCCACGGCTCGGCGACCCCGTGTCCAACACCAACGCCGGATGAGACGTATCGGGTTCATTTTTTCGCGGATCGGGTTCGCGTGACCGTCCAACGTGTTAATCCGACGGCCCCCATTCAGTATCGTCTGCTCTGCACGCTCACGGCGCCCTGGCCAAGCGACTTCGTACCGTGTTCTGAGGATGTTTTTCAGCCGCTTGCCGAGGCGACACCCCGCGCGCACTGACGCGTCTTGAAACCGGAACCACTGTCCCGCGCACGGGATATCCACGGCGCTCCCGCTGGCCTGGAAGCCGCGTCGGTGCTGGGAGGCGCCCGGCTCTCGAGCTGGCACGGCACTTGAAACCGCCTGTCCCCGTCGGATTCCGGAATTTGCCGTTCAGGGGGGCATCGTGAACCAACTCAAGCTCGCATTCCGGCAGCTCAGGCTGCGCCCCGGTCTTTCGGCCGTCGTGATCCTGATGCTCGCGCTCGGCATCGGCGCCACCACGGCGATGTTCTCTCTCTACCATCAGATTCTGTTGCGGCCGCTGCCGCTGCCCGAGCCCGAGCGGCTCGTGAATCTGTCGACGCCGGGCCCGAAGGGCGGCGGACGGTACCGCGACCTCGCGATCAACGACGCCGACGCCCAGTTGAGCTATGCGATGTTCCGCGACCTCGAGCGCGGCCAAACCGGCTTCACCGGAATCGCGGGCCACACCGAGCTCGTGGCGAACATGAGCTTCAAGGATCGGCCGGTTTACGGCCGCGCCGCGCTCGTATCCGGCAGCTACTTCGGCGTGCTGGGACTCAGGCCCACGCTCGGCCGATTCATCACCACCGAAGACGAGCCGCGCGTGGGCGAAGGCGCCGTCGTGGTGCTGAGCTACGACTACTGGCAGCGCGAGCTCAACGGCGACCCGAGCGTGGTGGGCCAGCAGCTCACCGTGAACAACCAGTCCCTCCAGATCATCGGCATCGCGCCGCGCGGTTTCTCGGGCACGGTCCTCGGCACGCGGATGGACGTGTTCGTGCCGCTCACGCTCCGCTGGCTGATGACGCCCACGCTGCGCCCGCCGACGCAAGAGGACATCGACTCGCGCTTCAACTATTGGCTCTACGCGTTCGCGCGCTTGAAGCCCGGCGTCACGCTCGACCAGGCCGGCGCGCAGCTCAACGGCCTCTACAGCGGCATCCTGAACGAGGTGGAGGCGCCGCAGCTGAGCGGCGCGCAGCTGCCCACCGGCACGCTCGAGCAGTTCCGGAAGCGCGAGCTCGCGTTCTCGAGCGGCGCCCGCGGCCAGAGCCCGATCCCCGCACAAGCCGGGCGGCCGCTGCAGTTGCTGCTCGGCGTCACGGTGCTCGTGCTGCTCATCGTCTGCGTGAACATCGCCAATCTCTTGCTCGCGCGCGGCGCCGCGCGCACCGGGGAGATCGCGATTCGCGCGTCCATCGGCGCGAGCCGCAGCGTGCTCGTGCGGCAACTGCTCGCCGAGTCGCTCGTATTGCTCGCGATCGGCGGCGCGCTGAGCTTGGCGGTAGCGGCGGCAGTGGTGAAGATCATCGGCAACATGCTGCCGCTCAACATCGGCCTCGGCATCGCGCCGAGCCTCAGCGGCACGGCGATGCTGTTCGCCGCCGGCGTGTCGCTCGGCACCGTGCTCGTGTTCGGCGTGGCGCCGGCGTGGCGCGTGAGCGGCGCGAACCCGGGCCGGGTGATGAGCATGCAGGCATCGCGCACGTTGGGCGGCCGCGGCGCGGAACGTTTCCGTGGCGCGCTCACGACGGCGCAGATCGCGTTCTCGATGCTGCTGCTCGTGCTCGCCGGCTTGTTCACGCGCAGCCTCATGAACATCGGCCGCGAGAATTTGGGCGTGGACGTGGACTCGCTCGTGGGCTTCAGCATCACCGCGCAGCTCAACGCCTACGATCAGCCCCGGCTTGCCGCGCTCTACGACCGCATCGAGGAGACGCTGGCCGCGGAGCCCGGCGTGCGCGGCGTCGGCACCACCGGCATTCCGCTGTTCTACGACTTCTCGCTCGGCGCGCCGTTCTCGGTGGAGGGGTTCGACTCGGGCGTCGACGTGGACCGCAACGCGGCCATCAGCGCGGTCGGCGACGGGTTCTTCGACGCGCTCGGCATGCGGCTGCTCGCCGGCCGCGAGTTCACGAGCCAGGACACGGCCACCGCGCCTCCCGTCGTGGTCGTGAACCAGGCCTTCGTGCGCAAGTTCAAGCTGGATAATCCGGTGGGCAAGCGCGTGGGCATCGGCATCACCACGAATTTCCCGATCGAGATCGTGGGCGTGGTCGCGGACGCGAAGCACGACTCGGTGAAGGGCCCGGTGCCGCCGCTCGCCTACCTCCCGCGCCGGCAGGGCAGCGGAGCGATCCAGTCGCTCTGGGTTTACGTGCGCGCCGCGGTGGATCCCGACACGCTGCTCACGACGATCCCGCGCGTGCTCGCGCGGATCGACCCGAACATCCCGATCGCCACGATCCAGACCGTGCGTGCGCGCGTGAACGACGACGTCTACATCGACCGGCTGCTGTCGCTGCTGTCGGCCGCGTTCGCGGCGCTCGCGACGTTGCTCGCGGCGGTCGGGCTGTACGGCGTGCTCGCGTACAACGTCACGCAGCGCACCCGCGAGCTCGGCTTGCGGCTCGCGCTCGGCGCGGCGCCGGCGCGGCTCCAGGCGATGGTGCTGAAGCAGGTGGGCGTGATGGCGGCGATCGGCGCCGGCGCCGGCCTCGCGGGCGCGCTCGCGCTGGGCTCGGCCGCCCAGACGGTGCTGTTCGGGCTGTCGGGACGCGACCCCGTGGTGTTCGCCGCGGCCACGGCGGTGCTCGGGCTCGTGGTGCTCGCGGCGAGCTGGCTGCCGGCGTGGCGCGCGTCGCACGTGCCGCCCACGGAGGCGTTGCGCTACGAGTGATCGCCGCGGCGGCGCGCTACGGCCGCAGCGCGTCCTCGCGCTCGAGCGCGCTCGTGGTCGCGCCGAAGCGGATCATCTGCGCGACCACGAACCGCTCGGTGTCGGTCATCCGCGCGCGCCGCTCGATCACGGCGCGCGCGACGTCCGGCTTGTCCGTGATCAGGCCGTCCACGCCGCGGCTCAAGCCCACGAACATCCAGGCGGGATCGTTCACGGTCCAGATGAACACGTCTTGCCCCGTGCGGTGCGCGCGGCGGATGAAGCCGCGCGTGGCCATCCGCGCTTCCACCGCGAGGAAGTCGGCCTTCAAGTCCGTGAGGTCACCGATGGCTTTGGCGACGAGCACGCCCACGCGCCAGCTCGGCCGCAGCGTCTTCATCTTCTGCACCATGCCGTGATCGAGCGACATGAACACGCAGTCGTCCTGCATGCCGGCCGCCTCCACGATCTCGACCACGCGCTCCTCGAGCCGCTGGCTGTGCCCGTATTGCTTGAGCTCCACCACGACCTTGCACTTGCCCTTGCAGGCGTCGAGCGCCTCGGCCAGCGTCGGCACGCGCTCGGCCGCGAACTGCGGCGACTTGAAGCTGCCGATGTCGACGCTGCGCAGCTTCGCCGCGTCGCCCTCCCACACCTTGGTGGCGTTGCCTCCCACCTTCATCAGATCGCTATCGTGCACCACGAGCACTTGGCCGTCGGACGACTCCTGCACGTCCAGCTCGATGAAGTCCGTGCGCTCGTTCGCCGCGAGCCGAAACGCGGCGAGCGTGTTCTCGGGCGCCTCGGCGGACGAGCCGCGGTGCGCGATGATCAGCGCGGGCAGCTGCCCGCGATTCACGAGGAAGGCGGCCGGCGCGATGCCGAGCGCCGCGATGGCCGCCACGGCGCCGCCGATCGCGAGCGTGCGGTTCGACAGCAGCCGGCGATGCGCCGCGTACGGCGCGAGCACGTCCGGCGCCGCCTGCGACGAACCCACGGCGGTGTAGAGCCGAACGATCAGCAGCGCGGCGGCCGAGGCGTTCACGATGCCCACGATCAGCATGAGCACCGCGCCGAGCACGGTGAGCACGCCCAGGAACACGAGCAGCGCCGTGAGGGAGCCGGCAAGGCTGGGCGCGATCGCGCGTCCCGCGAAATCGACCAGCCAGGCCGCCGCGGCCACGAGCGCGAACGCGCCCACCGCCCACGCCGCGAGCACCGTGAGAATCGTGAGATGCGATCCGGCCGCGCGCCGCGCGCTTTCGCCGAGCGCGCGGCGCGGCGACACGTTCTCGAAGAGCACGAGCGGCAGCGCGAGCGCCCAGCGCGCGATGGTTCGCAGCAACAGCGCCGCGAGCCCCGCGCCGAGCAGCGCGGCGATGGCAATCGCCGCCATGAATTCGGGCGGCCGGCGCGCCAGGTAGTAGTTGATGTCGTGGTCGCGCAGCAGCGCGAGATACACGGCGCCCGCGGCGAGCCCGAACGGGATCGCGCCGGCGATGAGGCGCAGCACCATCTGGATCGCCACGCGCAGCACGTCGAGCGCGCGGCTGCCGCCGAAGCGCAGCGCGCCCGGGGCCTCGAGCACGATGCCGTGTGCGCGCGCGAAGCCCACGGCCATGAGGCAGGCGTTCTCGACGGCCGTGATCGACGCGAACAATGCCGCGCCGAGCACCAGCGTCACGATGCCGGCCGGCGTGGTGAAGAAGAACAGCGCGATGTCCACGTCCGCGATCACCCGGTCGGACGTGCCGCCGCGGAGCCAGTAGATGAGCCAGGACGCCAGCGGCGTGAGCACCGCGAACGCCAGCAGCTTGTAGGCCACGTCGGTGCGCCAGAGGCAGGGCCACGCGGACTTGAGGTCGGCGGCGGCCCCGGCGAGGAGCGCTCGGAACGATGGGGTCATGGCCGCACCTTCTGGTCGTTGGGTCTTCGAGGATCGGAAGGGCACTGCGGCGGCAGGCTAGTGGGGCCGGTTGGGCCGTCGCAATACGCCCTCGGGGCAGGTCCCGGACGGCCGGCGTCTTGCGCGGGCCGCAAGAATACTTGAGCCGGCCACCCCCGGATTACCGGTATTCTTGGGCGAGATCCACTCGGGTAAAGTGGGGAAATTTCGAGGAGAGGTTGAGCATGCCTTCCAACGTCGGAGCCCTCCGTGGCGCCATAGTCTCGGCCGCCGCCCTGATCTCGACCGCCGCGGTCTGCACCGCCGTGTCGGCGGCGGAGCCCGAGCATCCCGACTTCACGGGCCTCTGGCAGGGGTCTCGCGATGGCGCGAGGGCCTCGGGCTTCGGCGCCGCTCGCGCCGACCTGCCGTTTACCGCCGAAGGCAAGCGCCGCGTGGACGAATACCGCAAGCTGCTCGGGCCCGAGCAGGCCAACCCCGCCGCCTACTGCGTCGAATACGGCACACCCACGATGATGGAGCTGCCCGGCGGCTATCCGCTCGAGTTCATCTCGAAGCCGAATCAGGTCACGATCATCTACGAGCCGGAGAGCGAGACGCGGCGCATCTACATCGGCGACCGGCAAATGCCGGCCGAGCAGCGCGCGCCGAGCCGCGCCGGCTATTCGCAAGGCCACTGGGAAGGCGACGTGCTCGTCGTCAAGACCACGGACCTGCTCGACGGCCAGGACCAGGGCGGCCACCCGCACAGCGACCAGGCCACGATCGAGGAACGCTTCTCGCTCGCCGAGACCGGCGGCAAGAAGATCATCAGCTACGAGGCGTCGATCATCGATCCCGTCTACTACACGGCGCCGGTGAAGATCAGCCGCAAGTACGAGCCACTGCCGGACGGGTTCATCATCACGTACCGCTGTCCCGACGAGTTTTGGTACGCGCTGCTCGATCTGCGGCGCGCACAGTTGAAGGCGGGCAAACCTGCCAACGCGCGCATGAGCGACGTCTACAAGGCGCGCGAAGCGAAGGAGTAGTTTCAATGTCTGCGATCATCAGAAAGTCCATCGTTGCGCTCGGCGCTCCCGTGCTGCTGCTCTCGGCCACGCTCGCTACTGCGCACCATTCGGCCGCGCAGTTCGACTTCAGCCAGCGAGTGACCGTCCAGGGCACCGTGGAGGCGTTCGTCGTGACGAATCCGCACACGGCCGCCCGCGTAGCGGTCACCGACGCCAAGGGCACCCGCGATTGGGAGTTCGAAGGGCACAGCCTGAGCCACTTCTACCGTGCGGGCTACACGCGTGACATGGTGAAGGTCGGCGACAAGATCTCGATCCTGATCGCGCCGCGGCGCGACGGCGGCGACGGCGGGTTCATCCAGGCCTTCACCGTGAACGGCAAGACGGTCGGCTTCGGCAACCTGTCACCCGAGTCGGGCAAGCCGCTGGCCGAGACGAGCGCGGTAGCGCCCGCGAAGTAAGCGCCTTCCACGAGGTGCCAGGCACCAAAGGTGCCTGGCACCGGACGACGCGCGGCGCGTCCCGACGGGATGCCTTCGTCAGACGGCACCGGCGCTATACTCCCCGACAGGCGCGGGCGGGGGCGAAGCGTCATGACCATCGAGAACGACAGCGGCGTATCACGCCGCGACCTACTGCGCCTCGGCGCCGGCGGGCTCGGTCTCGGACTGCTGGGCGGTGTGGGCCCGGTACCTACGGTCTTCGCCCAGGCGAGCCGCGCGGTTGCCGCGAACCC
>DASUFK010000290.1:0-6497 GCA_036274615.1 Gammaproteobacteria bacterium
CGTCGGCGACCTGTCGAAGAAGATCACCGTCGACACCAAGGGCGAGATCCTCGAGCTCAAGAACACGATCAACACGATGGTGGACCAGCTGCGGTCGTTCGCGGCGGAGGTCACGCGCGTGGCGCGCGAGGTCGGCACCGAAGGCAAGCTCGGCGGCCAGGCCGACGTGCAGGGCGTGGCCGGCACGTGGCGCGACCTCACCGACTCCGTGAACTTCATGGCCGGCAACTTGACCTCGCAGGTCCGCAACATCGCCGACGTCACCAAGGCCGTGCAGGCCGGCGACCTGTCGAAGAAGATCACGGTCGACGTGAAGGGCGAGATCCTCGAGCTCAAGGCCACGATCAACACGATGGTGGACCAGCTGTCGTCGTTCGCGTCGGAGGTGACGCGCGTGGCGCGCGAGGTCGGCACCGAAGGACGCTTGGGCGGCCAGGCCGACGTGCGAGGCGTGTCGGGCGTGTGGAAGGACCTCACCGACAACGTGAACTTCATGGCCGGCAACCTCACCTCGCAGGTGCGCGGCATCGCGAAAGTCGTCACCGCGGTCGCGAACGGCGACCTGAAGCAGAAGCTCACCGTGGAAGCGAAGGGCGAGATCGCGGCGCTCGCCGAGACCATCAACAGCATGACGGAGACGCTCGCCACGTTCGCCGACCAGGTGACCACCGTGGCGCGCGAGGTCGGCGTGGAGGGCAAGCTCGGCGGCCAGGCCAAGGTGCCTGGCGCGGCGGGCATCTGGAAGGGCCTCACCGAGAACGTGAACGAGCTCGCGGCGAACCTCACGACGCAGGTGCGCGCGATCGCGGAGGTTGCCACGGCGGTGACGCAGGGCGACCTCACGCGATCGATCACCGTCGAGACGCAAGGCGAGGTGGCGGCGCTCAAGGACACGATCAACGAGATGATCCGCAACTTGAAGGACACCACGCAGAAGAACACCGAGCAGGACTGGCTCAAGACCAACCTCGCGAAGTTCAGCCGAATGCTCCAGGGCCAGCGCGATCTCATGACCGTCGGCCAGATGATTCTCTCCGAGCTCGCGCCGGTGGTCGGCGCGCACCAAGCCGAGTTCTACGTGCTCACCGGCGAGCGGGAGGCGAGCCGCTTGCGGCTGCTCGCGAGCTTCGCCTCGGCCGGCAAGCGCGCGCACGGCAAGGAGATCGACCTCGGCGAAGGGCTCGTGGGCCAGTGCGCGATCGAGAAGCGCAAGATCTTTCTGGGCGACGTGGGCGGCCACTCGTTCCGCATCAGCACGGGACTCACCGAGACCTCGGCGCTGTCCGTGCTCGTGATGCCGGTGGTGTTCGAAGGCGAGCTCCGCGCCGTGATCGAGCTCGCGTCGCTCGAGGAGTTCAACCCGTCGCACCAGGCGTTCCTCGATCAGCTCATGGAGTCGATCGGCATCGTGATCAACACGATCGAGGCCAACAGCCGAACCGAGAACCTGCTGTCGCAATCGCAGTCGCTCGCCGAGGAGCTGCAGCAGACCAACCAGGAGCTCGAGGAGAAAGCGCGGCAGCTTGCCCACCAGAACCAGGAGGTCGAGCGCAAGAACGCCGAGGTGGAGCAGGCCCGCCAGGCGCTCGAGGAGAAGGCCAAGCAGCTCGCACTCACGTCGAAGTACAAGTCGGAGTTCCTCGCGAACATGTCGCACGAGCTCCGTACGCCGCTCAACAGCCTGCTGCTCTTGTCCGACCAGCTCACCAAGAACGCCGACGGCAACTTGAGCGGGCGCCAGGTGGAGTCGGCGAAGACGATCCACGCGTCGGGCAACGACCTGCTCGCGCTCATCAACGATATCCTCGACCTGTCGAAGATCGAGTCCGGAACCGTCGTGGTCGACGTGAGCGAGCTGCGCTTGCTCGATCTGCAACGTTACGTCGAGCGCACCTTCCGCCACGTGGCCGAGTCGAAGCAGGTGGGTTTCGAGGTGCACCTCGATCCCGCGCTGCCGAAATCGATGTCCACCGACATCAAGCGCATGCAGCAGATCATCAAGAACCTGCTGTCGAACGCGTTCAAGTTCACCCACGAGGGCGCGGTGTCGTTCTCGATCGGGCCGGCGCCCGAAGGGTTCGTGCCGGAGAACGAGGACCTCGCGCAGGCTGGTGAGATCGTGGCCTTCCACGTGAAGGACACCGGCATCGGCATCGCGCCGGACAAGCAGCAGATCATCTTCGAGGCGTTCCAGCAGGCGGATGGCTCCACGTCGCGCAAGTACGGCGGCACGGGCTTGGGTCTAGCCATCAGCCGCGAGCTATCGAAGCTATTGGGCGGCGAGATTCGTCTCGCGAGCACGCCGGGCGAGGGCAGCACGTTCTCGCTCTACCTGCCCGCGGGCCATCCGCCGCGCGCGTCGCGCCAGCCGCGGCTCACCGTCGTGCGGTCGCTGCCGCAGCCGAAACCGCAGCCGGTTCCGGAGGTGGAGCCGTTGTACGCGGAGGAAACCGCCTTACCCACGGTCAACGAAGCCGACGACGATCGCGCGAGCATCCAGCCCGGCGAGCAGTCGATGCTGATCGTCGAGAACGACCTCGCGTTCGCCAAGATGCTGCTCGAGGTGGCGCGCGAGCACGGGATGAAGGGACTCGTCAGCGGCAGCGCCGCCGCCGCGATCTCCATGGTGAAGGAGTATCAGCCGTCGCTGATCTCGCTCGACATCTTCCTGCCCGACATGCCGGGCTGGCGGATTCTCGACCGGCTCAAGGCCGACCTGTCGACGCGCCACATTCCGATCTGCGTGGTATCCACCGACGACTCGCGCGACCGGGCGCTCAACGCCGGCGCGATCGGGTTCATCACGAAGCCCGTAGCCTCGCGCGAGGTCATCTTCGACGCCTTGGGCCAGCTCAAGGAATACATCCTGCGGTCGCGCCGCACGCTCGCGCTGCTGATGGCTCCCGGCCAAGAGCTCGACAGCGTGCTCGAGCGCCTCGAAGAGGAGGACGTGGAAGTGGTCGTGTCGCACGATGCGGCGGAGATCTGCGACGTGCTCGCAACGCGCACCATCGACTGCTTCGTCGTCGAGCCCGGGGCCACGGACTTGCAGCCCGGGGACCTCATCGAGATCCTCGAGCAGCGCTCAGTGAGCCGTCAGCTGCCGATCGTGATGTTCGGCGAGGGCGGCGAAGCGCCGTTGGCGCGCTGGCAGCGCCACGACGGCGTGTTCGCGCTCCGCGAGGCGCGCTCGCTCGATCGGCTCATGGATTTCATCTATCTGTTCCTGCATCGCGGCTTGACCGAGCTTTCGGACCATGAGCGCCGCACGATCGAGGATCTGCACCGCGGCAGCCGCGTGCTCGAGGGCAAGAAAGCGCTGATCGTGGACGACGACATGCGCAACATCTTCGCGCTTTCCACCGTGCTGCACGATCAGGGCATGCACATGGTGTCCGCCAACAACGGCCGCGAGGCGATCCGCCTCGTGAAGGAGGACCGCGCGATCGACATCGTGCTCATGGACATCATGATGCCTGAGATGGACGGCATGACCACGATGCGCGAGATCCGCAAGCTGCCGCTCGGCAAGGAGCTGCCGATCATCGCCGTCACGGCGAAAGCCATGAAAGGCGATCGCGAGAAGTGCATCGAGGCCGGCGCCTGGGACTACCTCTCGAAGCCCGTGGACACCGTGCACCTGCTCGCGGTCCTCCGCGGCTGGCTCCACCGCTGATCGGATAGGGACTGGTTACTTTTTCGTCGACGCGCGTTGAGGTGCGGCAATGATTGACCGAAAAAGTAACCTGTCCCTCTGCGATACCGCCAAAAAGTAACATGTCCCTATTTTCCCCCCGGGGCGCCGCAATGACCGACGACGACAGAGTCGACATCCTCGTGGTCGACGACCTCCCGGACAAGCTGCTCGCGTTCCAGGCCGTGCTCGAGGAGCTCGGCCAGAACCTCGTGCTCGTGCAGTCGGGCGCCGACGCGCTGCGCGAGCTCTTGCGCCGCGAGTTCGCCGTGGTGCTGCTCGACGTGAACATGCCGGACATCGACGGCATCGAGACGGCGGAGCTGATCCGCCAGCACAGCAAGACCGCGCACACGCCGATCATCTTCGTGACCGCGTATGCTGACGAGCTGCAAACGGCGCGCGGCTACGAGCTCGGCGCCGTCGACTACATTCTTTCGCCGATCGTGCCGCAGATCCTGCGCAGCAAGGTGCGCGTGTTCGTGGACTTGTACCGGGCGCAGCGCCGCGCGCAGGCGCTCGCGCGGGCGGAAGCGGATCGCGCCGCGGCCGAGGAGGCCACTCGGCGCTCCGAGCTCATCGCGCGCGCGAGCCGCCAGCTTGCCTCGTCGCTCGACTTGGAGCACGGCATGCGGAGCTTCGCGACGACGCTGGTGCCGGGGTTCGCGGCCCACGCGCTCCTCGTGGTGCACGGGCGCGAGCGCGAAACGCGGCTGCTGTCGTGCGGCATGGAGGGCGTGCGCTGGCTCGATAGCCTCGAGCTGCCGGCGCGGCTGCGTCGCGCCGTCGACGACGTGATGGCCAGCGGCCGTCGCGTCGACATTCGGTTGCTGAGCGAGGCGCCGTCGCAGTGGCCCGCGGATGCACCGTTCGTGCGCGTGCTGCCGTTCATGGTGGGCGATCGCACGGTGGGCGCCGCGGCGCTCGGCGCGGCGTCGCATCACTTGGGAGACGAGAGCACGCTGCTCGAGCTCGTGAGCCGCGCCGCCATCGCGTTCGACAACGCGCAGCTCTACAGCACGCTCAAGTTCGAGATGGCGCGGAGCAAGGAGGCCGAGGAGAAGCTCCAGCAGGCCAATCGCCGCAAGGACGAGTTCCTGGCGATGCTGTCGCACGAGCTCCGCAATCCGCTCGCGCCGATCAGAAGCGCCGCGGAGATCATGCGCAAGATCGCGCCCGACGACCCGCGGCTCACGTGGGCGCGCGAGGTGGTGGAGCGGCAAGTCACGCACATGGCGCAGATCGTGGACGACTTGCTCGATGTGTCGCGCATCACGCAGGGCAAGGTGGCGCTGCAGAGGCAGCCGGTGGAGCTTGCGAAGGTGGTGTTCAACAGCATCGAGACGGCGCGTCCGCAGCTCGAGGCGAAGCAGCATCAGCTATCGGTGAACGTTCCGCCCGCGCCGATCTGGGTGCAAGGAGACTTCGCGAGGCTTGCGCAAGTATTCGGCAACCTGCTGCAGAACGCGTCGAAGTACACGCCCGACAACGGCAGGATCGAGATCAGCGTGTCGGCGGAGCGGGGCAGCGTGGTAGTGAGCGTGCGCGACAACGGCATCGGTATCGATCCCGCGCTGCTGCCGCACGTGTTCGAGCCGTTTACCCAGGGCAGCCGCACGCTCGACCGGAGTCAAGGCGGGCTCGGTGTCGGACTCGCGGTGGTGGAGCGGCTCGTGGCGCTGCACGACGGCCGCGTCGAGGTGTCGAGCGACGGCATCGGCCGCGGCGCCGAATTTCGCGTGATCTTGCCGTGCATCAGCGAGGTGCGGCAGGGCGTGCACGCGACGGGCGTCGAGCAAGTGGTGATGCATGCGCCGCGCAAGCGCGTGCTCGTCGTCGACGACAACAACGATGCCGCGGAGGCGATCGCCGTGTTCCTGCGGCTCGAGGGCCACGACGTGCAAACGGCGAACGACGGCCCGCAGGCGCTCGCGAGCGCGGAGATCTTCGCTCCCGAGATCGCCGTGGTGGACATCGGGTTGCCCGGCATGGACGGCTACGAGCTCGCTCGCCGGCTGGCGGCGCGCGTCCCGTTGCTGATCGCGCTCACCGGGTACGGTCAGAGCGAGGACCGGCAGCGGTCCAAGGCCGCCGGGTTCCGGCATCACTTCGTCAAGCCCGCGGACCCGCGCGAGATCACCACGGTGATTCGCAAGTACGCGATGCATCCGCCGGTCGAGCACCGCCGCCTGGTGTCTGACACCGAGGGTGTCTGACACCGGTAGTGTCTGACACCGAGCGTGTGGACACCGAGCGTGTGCTCGGTCCGTTAGTGAACCGGCCCGTCCGCTTGCGCGCGCCACGCGGAGACTTTTTGCGCGCTGAGCTCGTCGTGCGGCACGTAGATCACGAGCCGCAGAGTGGGGGATCCCTCGGGCACGTACGACGAGTGCGTGAAGCTCACGCCGCCCAAGTGCGGATAGTGGCCCACGCCTTCCGACCGGCTCGTGACCTCCGGGCTGTTCCACAGGCGCCGGAACATCGCGCTTCGGTTCTGGAGCTCGCCGATGAGCTCCTCGAACGCCGCGTTGTCGGGCGTCTGGCTATAGTCGACGCGGAACTTGGAGAGCACCCGGCGCGCCATCGCCTCGTATTGCGCGGCATCGCGCCGGTAGGTCTCGTCCTCCACCAACAGGATGCGGAGCAAATTACGCCGCTCGCGCGGCAGCGACGAGTAGTCGCGGAAGATCTTCGTGAGGTCGTTCCAGGCGAGCACGTCCCAGCGCGCCGTCATCATCACGGCGGGCACGCCGAGCGCGTCGAGCATGCGCCGATGAGTCGGGCTCACCTCGTCGATGCGCGT
>DASUFK010000291.1:0-19860 GCA_036274615.1 Gammaproteobacteria bacterium
GTCTCGCAGTCGAGGATCATCGAGAGGTACGCGGAGGCGATGTCGTAAGCCCAGCAAAACCCGGTGTGGCGCTGCCACGCGTCGTTTCGCGACTTGATGATGTCCTGCTTCGCCTCGTATTCGAAACCGCACGCGTAAACGGCGCGCGCTACGTCGGTAGTCGGGATCCAGCTCATCGGAGGCCCTCCGGCTAGTACGAACCAGGGAACAACCACGGTCATCCGAACCGCTGATCGCCGCAAGCGCGGTCGTTGATTCTTGTCTGTCTGCGGCCAGGGGATGTTAGCACTCGCCGAGAAAAATCGTCACCCGCCGCTGCCTAGCAGCGCGAGGGCGGATCACGACGTCGAGGTCTTGGCGCATCCCGCGCGATGGTCCGCATCGGCGAACTCGATTGCAGCCGCCAATATTATTCGTTTGCCGAGAATGCGAGGCGGGGTTACCTTCTCGACACCAAGCAAAGCAACCGAGACGGAGATCTGCGATGACCCTCTCACTCAAGCCCCTGCCGTTCTCGCTCGATGCGTTGGAGCCCCACATTTCCGCGACCACCGTGCAGCTGCATCACGAGCATCACGAGGCCGGCTACGTGGATCGGGTGAACCGGCTCGTTGCCGGCACCGCGCTTGCGAGCCGCTCGCTCGAGCAGATCGTGGCCGTGGCGCGCAATCGCAACGATCAGACGTTGTTCAACATGGCGGCCCAGGCTTGGAACCATTCGTTCTACTGGAGCTCGCTCCATCCGCGCGGCGGCGGACGGCCGCACGGCGCCGTCGCCACGTTGATCGACAAGGATTTCGGCGGCTACGAAACCTTCGTGGATAGGCTTCGCCAAGCAGCAATCGGCAAGTTCGCCAGCGGGTGGGCGTGGCTCGCGCTGCAAAACGGCAGACTCGAAGTGATCACGACCTCGAATGCCGACCTTCCGTCCGAGGACCACATCCCGCTGCTCGTCATCGACGTGTGGGAGCACGCCTACTACGTGGATTATCAATACCGCCGGGCCGCATACGTCGACGCCCTCTTGGGGCATCTTCTCAACTGGGACTTCGCCAACGAGAGGCTGCGGCTCGCCGAGGACGGCCGCCACGCATGGCCCGCGACGGCTGCGAAGGAGCTCGTTATCGGTTACCGTTGATCGGGCAGCGCGCCTCCGAGGCCGAGATCGGATGCGCCGATCCAGGGAGCGACAAGCCAGGAGGGAGATCTCACCGATGCGCTATCTCGCTCTCGCCGTCGACTACGACGGCACCGCGGCGCGCAACGACCGGTTGTCGAACGATGCCCAACGTGCGGTCGAACGGTTGCGCATCTCGGGACGGCGCATCGTTCTCGTTACCGGCCGGCGTCTGGACGATTTGCTCCGCGTCTGCCCCGCCGTCGCGTTGTTCGACGTCGTCGTCGCCGAGAACGGCGCCGTGGTGTACGACCCGCGCCGCCACGAGGAAATCGTGCTCGGCGCGCCCGTCCCCCGGCACCTCGTGGATCGGCTGCGCGAGCGCGGCGTGGCGCCCGTCGAGGTGGGCAAGGTGCTCGTTGCCACCCGAGACCCCTACGGCCCCATGATGTTCGAGACGATTCGCGAGCTCGGCCTCGAGCTGCACGTGATCGCCAATCGATCCGCCGTGATGGCCTTGCCCCCGGGCATCAACAAGGCGAGCGGCGTGGAATTCGCCCTTCATAGGCTCGGCCTGTCGCGCCACGAGGCGGTTGCGATCGGCGACGCGGAGAACGACCACTCGTTGTTGATGCAGTGCGAGTGCGGCGTGGCGGTGGCCAACGCGGCCCCGGCGCTGAAGGAAGTCGCAGCATTCGTCACGCGCGGCGCCAACGGCAGCGGCGTGGCCGAGTTGATCGACGAGATCGTCGCCGACGACTTGCATCGGATGGAAGGCAAGATCGAGCGCAACTTGGTACACGTCGGTGTCCGTTCCGGCGGTACGCCGGTGCGAATTCCGCCTTACGGCCGCAACGTGCTGATCGCCGGTCCGTCCGGCAGCGGCAAGACCACCGTGACGACAGCGCTCGTCGAGCGCTTGATCGACAAGACCTACCAGGTGTGCATCGTCGATCCGGAGGGTGACTACGGCGCGCTGCCGCGCGTCGTGCCCATCGGCAATCGCCGGCGCGCGCCGAGCGTGAACGAGATCCTTTCGATCCTGGAGGACCCTGCAGTCAATCTCAGCGTGAACCTGCTCGGCGTGCCGCTCGAGGACCGCCCCGCGTTTTTTTCGCAGCTGATCCCGAGCCTCGTGGCCTTGCGTGCGCGTACCGGCCGGCCGCACTGGGTGGTGCTGGACGAAGCTCACCACATGCTGCCGCAGACCTGGCGTCATGCCGAATCGACGTTGCCGCCGAAGTTCGGCGAGACGATCCTCGTGACGGTCCATCCCGATTACCTCACGCCGCCGATTCTGTCGCTGATCGACGTGGCATTCGCGGTGGGGCACTCGCCCGATCAAACGCTCGGCGCCTTCGCACGCACGACCGGTCGGCGGCTCACCTGGCCGCAAGATTTGGCGTACGAGCCGGGCAAGATCGTCGCCTGGATCGTCGGCGAGCAAGGCGAGCCATTTTCGATGAAGGCTCAGTCGCCGCGCGCGGAAAGACTTCGCCACCTGCGCAAGTACGCCGAAGGCAATCTCGGCTATCACAGCTTCTACTTTCGCGGGCCGGATTGTCGCCACAACCTCCGGGCGCAAAATCTCGCCATCTTCTCCCAGATCGCCGAAGGCATCGACGAGGAAACGTGGATGTTTCATCTGCGCAGCCACCATTACTCGCAGTGGTTTCGCCAGTCGATCAAGGATTCGCGCCTCGCCGACGAGATGGAGCGCATCGAGCAGCGCACGGACATCACGCCGCAGCAGACCCGCGACCTGGTTCGAGCGCTCATCGGCGCGCGCTACACGCTGCCGGCGTAGCGCGTGCGCCGCACGATGTCGTGGTAGACGAGACTCTTACTGCTCCCGGCGGCGACGACGGTGCGGGCGCTCGGCTCCCGGCGCCCGCGCCGTTTCATCTCGAGGCGACCGTGCGCGTGCTACAGCGCCGGCCTTCGAACGCCGTCGAGATCTGGGAGGAAGGCCGCTGGCTGCACGCGTTCGTCGCGGCCGAGGGCCTCGCGCTCGCCGCCGTGGAAGACCGCGGCTCGGTCGACGCCCCCGACGTTCGCCTGTCGATCCTCGCGGGAGCTTCGTCGCCGGACGTGCGGCGCCGGTTGCAGCAGACGGTGCGGACGATGCTCGGGCTCGACGTCGACCCTGCCGCGCTACACGCCGCCGCCAGCCGCGTGCCTCGCCTGCGTCCGGCGGCGCGTGCGTTGCGCGGCATGCGTCCGCCGCGGTTCGGCGGTTTGTTCGACATTTTCATGAACGTGGTGCCGTTCCAGCAGCTGAGCCTCGACGCCGGCATCGCGATCGTGCGCCGGCTGGTCGCGCGCTTCGGCGATCACGTGCCGTTCGACGGACGGCGTTTCGCCGCGCTGCCCACTGCCGGCTCCGTCGCCGCCGCACGGCTGCCCGCGCTCCTCGCCTGCGGCTTGAGCCGCTCGAAAGCCGAATCGCTGCGTGCTCTCGCCAGGGCAATCGACCGCGGCGAGCTCGCCGAAGAAGCGATCGCGAAGCTCGACACGCGCGATGCTCTGGCAATGTTGACGCAGCTGCCGGGCATCGGTCCGTGGAGCGCCGCGCTGGTGATGCTGCGCGGCTTCGGCCGGCTCGAGGTGTTCCCGCCCGGCGATTCGGGCGCCATGCGAGGGCTCAACGCGCTACTGAGCTTGCGAGCGCCGGGCGAGCTCGATCGCGTGGTCGAGCGCTTCGGCGAGCTGCGCGGCTATCTGTATTTGTGCGGGCTCGGCGCCAGCCTGCTCGCGAAGGGCCTCATCCGCGCGGCCCCGGAATCACCTGCGGCGGCGCGAGCGCCTCCGCCGTAGCGCTCCGGATCACCTCGAGCGCGACGTCGAATGTCTCCTTGTCGTAATCGCTCGGATACACGAGGAACGCGTGCAGGGTGAAGAGCGGCACGTCGTGGGTCTGGTGCAGGCGCCCGGACTTCAAGTGGCCGGATACGAGCCGCCGCGGAAAGAACCCGCTGCCGCCCGAGTGCAACACATGCTGCAACCCGAGCCAGCCGATGTTTGCGCTGAGCCCCGGGCCGGTGAGCTCCGGAAAGCTCGATTGATGCTTCGCGTAGAACTCCGGCCCCCAATCGACATAGATGTAGTTCGATCCGACGTGCGCGGAGTCGTTGGGGTCGGTGGACACGAGCACGAGCTCTTCCTCGAACAGCATCTCGACGTTGAGCCCGGGCCGATGCTGCGGTGCATACATGATTCCGATGTCGACGCGCCCCTCCACGAGCCCTTGCATCAAGTCTTCCTCGAACCCGATCTCGGCCCGTATCGCGATGTCCGGCGCCGCGGATCGGATTCGCGCGAGGGACTGAACCAGCAGATCGTCCCATATTCCCATCCGACCGCCGATCGTGAGGGATGCGCGGTAACCCGAAGGCGTGCCGACGTCCTGTCGAGCCTGCTGAAGCGTGCGCATGAGGCTCACGGCGTGCCTCTGGAACTGCTTCCCGGCGGCCGTGAGCGTGGTTCCGTTCTTGTTGCGCTCGAACAGCCGGCATCCGAGCTGTTCCTCGAGCGACTGAATGCGCGCGCTCACCGTCGATTGAGTGACGAACAACCGCTCGGCGGCTTTGACGAAGTTGCCTGCGGCGACGACGGACAGGAATGTCCTCGCGAGCTCTGTATCCATCGGTAAGGTGCCTCACGAGCCTCGGGCATTATTTCTCGCGCCCGATCGCAACCGCAAGCGAGACCCAGCCGAGCTCTCGTATCGATGGCTTCGATGCTCAGCCGCAGTATTCATCGTTTGTCAAAAGCAACGCGAAGACCGACACTCGATTCGTAGCACCCGTTGAAAGCGACGCGCTGCATCGACCAGCGATCAATGCGCCGGCGTCGCTCGACAGAGGAATCCGAAGACAATGGCTCGTTACGCATTTGCCGACATGCGCCTGCTGCGGAGTTACGTCATCCAACATGGCTCGACGCCGACCTGTCCCTGATTTGCGTCTCGAGCCTTGGAGGACCGACCCATGTCGACATTTGCGGATTCGCAGCAGCAGGCGCGCCCGCTCATCCACCGCAACGACAACGAGGACGATGCGTGGGCGTTGGTGCTCGCGGCCGGCGAAGGCAGCCGTTTGAAGGCACTCACGATGACGCCCACCGGTGCTCACGTGCCGAAGCAGTTCTGTTCCCTGATCGGCGGACCATCCCTCTTGGACGAGGCGCTCGCACGGGCGGAGTCCGTCGTTCCACGCCGGCGCATTTGCGCCATCGTGGCGGCGCAACATCGTCGCTGGTGGGAGCGGCTGCCGGACCGCCTGCCGACGTCGAACGTGATCGTGCAGCCCGAGAACCGCGGCACTGCCAACGGCATTCTGCTGGGCCTCACTAGAATCGCGGAACGCGACAGAAATGCGCGGGTGGTGCTGTTACCTTCCGATCATCACGTCGAGCACGAGCCCACGCTCGCCGATTCCTTGCGCGGCGCCGTCGCGCATCTTCGCTTGCGCACCCGCGAGGTGCTCTTGCTCGGCATACAGGCCGCGGAGCCCGACCCGGAGCTCGGCTACATCCTTCCGGGCGATCGTTTCCCGCTGGGGGTCTTCGACATCGCAAAGTTCGTCGAGAAGCCGGCGGCTCCGGTCGCCACGAAGTTGATCGAGAGCGGCGCTCTGTGGAACTCGTTCATCGTGGCCGGCACGGCGTCAACGTTGTTGCGCCTTTTGAGACAACGGTTCCCTGAAATCGTGGACGCCATGCGCGATGCGGTGCGACGAGACCGGCACCGCCCGAACAGTCCGATCGCCACGGCGAGTCTCTATGCGTGTCTGCCCAATCTCGACTTCTCCCGCGATGTGTTGAGCAACGCGGTCGCTCCGGCGCTGCGCGTTCTCGCGGTTCCCGAATGCGGGTGGAGCGACCTCGGCAATCCCACACGAATCGCTGCCACGTTGCGCCGATCACGTACGGCGCGGAGTCTCGGCTCATCCGCCTTCGGCAAACGCGCACAGATCAGCCTCGCCGCCCGGCTCGAGGCAGTGCGGTCGGCACACGCCACTCGACGCGAGCGCGCGCTCGGTCGAACGAGCGGGAGGAGCGCGCCGCGGTGATACGAATCAAACGCGCATACGAACGTCGCGCGCGCGGCGACGGCCGCCGCATCCTCGTTGAACGGCTCTGGCCGCGCGGGATGACGAAGGATTCGCTTCACGCGCACGCGTGGCTCAGGGAGGTTGCGCCGAGCACCGACCTGCGCAAGTGGTTCGGTCATCGTGTGGAACGGTGGCCGGAGTTCAGGCGCCGCTACATCGAAGAATTGGACACCAAACCCGACGCGTGGATGCCGATACTCGACGCCGCGCGACGGGGTGCGGTAACCCTGCTCTACGGCGCGCGCGATACCGAGCACAACAGCGCCGTGGTCTTGCGAGAGTATTTGGAGCGCCGGTTGCCGCATTAACGTCGCGCAATCGCGAATCGGCGCCGCGGGTGTTACTCCGAGCTCAGCGCCCGCGGATCGCGCGCGCAAGCCATTTGCCGACCTCGGAGAGCCATAGCACCGAGCTCGCGACGACGGCGCAGCGCACCCAATCGGCCGCGCTCAAGGCCGCCGTCGAGAATGCCTTCTGCAGAAACGGCACGTACACCACGGCCGCCTGCAACAGCACGGACAGCGCCACGGCGCCCCATAACCAGCGATTGGCGAACAACCCGGCGAACGCGCTGTTCGCGTCGGAGCGTGAGACGAACACCGTGAAGAGCGAGAACAGCACGAGCGTGGTGAAGGCCATGGTCTGTGCGTAGCGCATGTCGCCCGTGCCCTCGACGAGGCCACCGGGCAAGCTCGCGTCGAGCACGAGCAACGTACCCGCCGCCATTACCGTGCCGACGAGCACCACGCGCGCCCACATCGCGCGTGTAATCACGCCCTCGCTTGGCGGCCGCGGCTTCTGCCGCATCACGTCGCCGTCGGGCGGATCGATGCCGAGCGCGAGCGCGGGCGCGCCGTCCGTCACGAGGTTGATCCACAGCACCTGGGTGGCGAGCAGCGGTAACACGACGGCGCCCGCCTCGATCGCGCGGAGGTCCAGGGCGTCCGCGAAGACCACGCCGAAGAACATCGTCATGACCTCGCCGACATTCGAGGACAGCAGATAACGCAGGAACTTGCGGATGTTCGCGAAAATCGCGCGGCCCTCCTCCACCGCCGCGACGATCGAGGCGAAGTTGTCGTCCGCGAGCACCACATCGGCGGCCTGCTTGGACACGTCCGTGCCGGTCACACCCATCGCCACGCCGATGTCCGCCTTTTTCAGCGCGGGGGCGTCGTTGACGCCGTCGCCGGTCATCGCAACGACCTCGCCCTCGCGCTGGAGCGCCTCCACGATCCGCAGCTTGTGGCCGGGATTCACGCGCGCGTAAACGGAGACGGTGCTTGCCTTGCGGCGCAGCTCGTCGTCGGACATTCGCTCGAGCTCCGCGCCGGTGATCGCGGTCGCGTCCTCGGCGATGCCGAGCTCCGCCGCGATCATCGCGGCCGTTACGGGATGATCCCCGGTCATCATCAGCGTGCGAATGCCGGCCGCCTGGGCGCGCGCGACCGAGGCCGCGGCTTCGGGTCGCGGCGGGTCCATCATGCCGATAAGGCCGAGGAAGACGAGATCGTGCTCGATGTCCTCGCCCACATCGTCGCGGTCGAACGATTCCCGCGGCAGCAGCCGCATCGCAACCCCCAGCGTGCGAAGCGCTTGGCCCGCGAGCGCCTCGTTGCTCCGGCGGATCTCCTCGCGCCGTTCCTCCGTGAGCGGCTCCCGGTCATCGCCCACTTCGATCATCGTGCAGCGTGCGAGCAGCACGTCGGGCGCGCCTTTGGTGAACGCGAGCAGCAACGACTCGCGCTTCGCGTCGGTGTGAACCGTGCTCATGAGCTTGCGATCCGACGAGAACGGCACTTCCGCGACGCGCTGGAAGCGTGCGTCGAGAACCTCTTGCTCCAATCCGGCCTTGCGTGCGGCGACGATCAATGCGCCCTCGGTGGGATCGCCCTGCACCGTCCAACGCTCGTCGCGCTCGCGCAGGACGGCGTTGTTGGCGCGATCGGCTGCCGCCAGGGCGCGCGTAAATTCGGCGCGCAGGGCGCCGTCGATGGGACCGCCGCCGTCGCGCGCCACTTCGCCCTCCGGGTCGTAGCCCGCGCCACCGAAGCTCACGCGGCCGCTGGCGGTGATGACCGTTCGCACCGTCATTTCGTTCTTCGTGAGCGTGCCGGTCTTGTCGGAAGCGATCACGGTGGCGGAGCCCAACGTCTCCACTGCGGCCAGGTGGCGCACGATGGCGTTGCGCTCGGCCATTCTCTGCACACCGAGCGACAGCACCACCGTCACGACGGCCGGCAAACCCTCGGGCACCGCGGCCACGGCGAGCGCGACGCCCAGGATGAGCACGTCGAACAACGCCGCCCAACCGCGAATGTCCTCCACGATCACGATGGTGGCGATCATCACGACCGCGATGGCCACCACGATCGCGCCGAGCAGCTTGCCGACGCGCGCGAGCGCCTTCTGCAGCGGCGTCGTTTCCTGCGGCGCCTCCTTCAGCATGCTCGCGATCGCGCCCATCTCCGTGTGCATGCCCGTCGCGGTCACGACGGCCCTGCCGCGGCCGTACGTAACCGCCGTGCCGCTGAAGATCATGTCGTGTCGATCGCCGAGCGCGGCCTCCTCCGCAATCGCGGCCGTGTCCTTGGCCACGGGCAGGCTCTCGCCCGTGAGCGCCGCCTCCGCGGTCTGCAGCGCCGCCACGCGGATGAGCCGCGCGTCGGCCGGCACGGTGTCGCCTTCTTCCACGACGATCACGTCGCCCGGCACGAGCTCCGCCGCCGGAACGCTTTGCCGCGAGCCGCCGCGGACCACATTCGCGTGCGCTGCGGACAGCTGCCGAAGGGCCGCGAGGGCCTCCTCGGCGCGAACCTGCTGAACGTATCCCATCACCGCGTTGAGCATCACGACGGCGAAGATCGCGATCGCCTCGTACGGAAGCGCCGCGTCGCGCTCCACGAGCCACAGCGCCGCCGAGATCGCCGTGGCGATCAGGAGCAGGACGACGAGAACGTTCTGGAATTGCGCGACGAACTTCCGCCACGCCGGGATGCGCTTCTCCGCGGCGAGCTCGTTTCTACCGTATCGCTCCAGCCGTGCACGCGCTTCGCCGTGCTCGAGGCCGAGCTTGTCGTCCGAGGCAAGCGCCGCGAGGACGGCGTCGGCGGGAAGCCGATGAGCGCCGATCGAGCCGTCGAGTGGGCCTCGTGTTGCGGCAGTCTCCACGATCGTGGTCGTTCTCGTATGGAATCGCGATTCTGCGCCGCGCGTGGCACAGCGTCCAAGATCGGGGGCTCGCTCGGGCGCACACCAGCATCACGCGATCGCTCGCAGCAGCGTCTCAGCCGAGCGCACCGAATGCGGCCAAGAGCGCGAACAAGATCCCCGTGGCAATCGCCATTCCGAAGAGCGGATCGCCGTAAAGGGAAAATCCGGACGTCGACTCGTCGTCGTTGGCGGCCGTTTCCACGCTTACCTTCGACTGAGCGCCGGCGGCGGGACCCGCCCGTTCCTCTCGCGGCGGGGCGGAATGTGACGTGAGTGCGGAGCGTGAGCTCATGATCGTTCCTCCATGTTGCGGATGGCGCGTGGCCAACGAGCCCGTCACGGGCGCGAGACATGCGCGACAGACACAACGAAGAAGGTAAGGACGCGGCGGCGCGTAGACAAACGAAGAATATCGCACGATCACATCGAGAACGCCGATGCGATCGCCGGAAGAGCCGCTACCGTCGAGAGTCGCTCGTCACCGATACGGCGGAAGCACCGGAACGGGCGGCGGACGAGGTCTCAGCCCATTACGCGGCGGCGACGCGCGAGGCCGAGCGCCGCCGCGCCGAGCGCCATGAGCGAGAGCGTGTAGGGCTCGGGCACCGGGACGGTGCCGGTTCCGAGGCTCACGCTGAACGTGCCGCTGAGCTCCTCGTTCAAAGCGCCTGCGCCGCCGGCTGCCCGAAGCGATCGCCCTCGCCTTTGCCCTTGCCGACGAGGCCCCAGACGATGAAGGCGGCGGATACGATCTGCGCAGCGAGGGCCACGGTGCCTTTCACCTGCGCCCCGGGAACGTACAAGTAGAGCCAAGCGGTGGCGACGATCAGCCCAACCGGCACGACCAGTGGCCAGGCCGAGCGGCCCATGTCGTGCAGGCGGCGCGCGAGCAGCACGATGGCCGGGAACAGCAGCGTCAGCTGCACCCACTGGCTGTTACGGCCCGGCACCAGGAAGTAGTAGAACGCCAGCGCCGCGAGCAGCGTGACGAGCGCGCCGACGAACTCGCCGCGGCCGGTGCGGCCCGCGTAGCGGACGAACAGCGTGTCGAAGTCCCTCGCGAGCTCCTCGCCGACGGCGAGCGCGTGCCGCTGCAGCACGCCCCGATAGTAGTCGAGGTACGCCAGCATCAGCAGGCCGTTGAGCGCGACGGCGCCGATCCCGAGGAGCAGCGCGAACGGCTGATGGTCGAGAAGCGCCCAGAACGCCGCGCACACGGAAAGCGGCATCACCACGCAGAGCGCCGCGGGCACGAAGACGCCCGCGAGGATCAGCGCACCCGTGACGAGCTCGATGCCCATGACCACCGCGAGGAGCTGACTGTGCTCGAGGCCGTTCATCAGCTGGATGGCGAGCGGCGTGTGACCGCTCGGCAACGCGTACATCGAGACGAAGAAGTAGTTGACGCCGTTGAGCAGCATCCAGGCGCCGAACAGCAGCCGCCCGGCGAGCACGAGGCTCTTTCCTGCTCCCGCGTCGCCGGAAGCGCCCAGCGCGCGCGGCTTCGCGGTCCACGCGAACATCGAGCGATAGCTGCCGAAGTACGCGAGGCAGAGCAGCACGTTGGTCACCAGCACCGCGGTGCCGAACGTCGAGGCGCGCGAGCCCCAGCCTTCGAGCGGCGTGTCCCAGTACCACACGCAGAACGACACCGGCATGCAGATCACGAGCGACAGCGGCACGTACCAGCCGAACAGCACTCCGATTCCCGCCACGAGCTCCACGGCCTTCACGAGATCGAACAGGTGGCTGTCGAAGAGCGCCAGGAACAATTCCTGGCTGAGCGGCTGGGAGCCGAGAGGCTGCGGGAACAGCGTGACGAAGTGATTTATGCCGGCCGGAATCATCCAGGCCGCGAAGATGAGACGCACGAACCATACGGCGTATTTCATGGCGCACCTCCGTACGCGATGTTCGGCCAGTTCGGGCGCGGTGTCCATGCCGGGGAGTCGCCCCCGGCCCGGAGGGGCGGCGAGAATCAGCGCAGCGCGAACGCCGCCAACGTGCCGCCGGCCACCACGGCCACGTACTGCTTGCCGTCGCCGCCGCGATAGCTCAGCGGATTGGCGTTCACCTGCTCGGCGAGCTGCACGGCCCAGAGCTCGCGGCCGTTCTTTGCGTCGAACGCGCGAAGCCGCCGGTCGTTGGTGGCGCCCACGAACACGAGGCCGCCGGCCGTTGCCGTGGGACCGGCGCTGCCGCTGCCGCCCGTGAGCTGCCGGCCCTCGGGCAGCGCGTCGGTGACGCCGAGCGTGCTCTGCCACGCGATGTCGCCGCTGTTGGCGTTCACCGCCACGAGCCGCGACCACGGCGGCCGCGTGCACGGCAGCGTCCCGAGCCTCTTGCCCGCGTCGTCCAAGAGCGGCGCGCTGAAGGTGAAGTAAGGACCGGCGCCGTCGACGCTCGCGCGATCGTACGGCGTGGTGGCGCCCTGCGTGCCGCGGCCGTAGTTCTTGCCTGGCTTCTTGAGCTCGATCCAGCCCACGAGCGACGTGTCGTGCGTGTTCACGAACACGAGCCCGCTCGACGGATCGGCCGCGGCGCCGCCCCAGTTCACGCCGCCCGTGCCCCCGGGAAACTGAATCGTGCTCTTCGGCGCGTCGCCCTCGGCGTGAAAGCCGAACGGCGTGAACGGCCCGGCGTTGTAGAAGCCGCCGCTCTTTTCCAACAGCGCCTCGCAGGCGGCCGCGTGCTGCGGCGACGTGTCCTCGGGCCGCACGAGGTCACGTGCCTTGTCGAAGTCCACGCGCGCGAGCGGCGGCGGCTTGAGCGGGAACGGCTGCGTGCGCGCGTACCACTCGCCCGGCACGCTGCCCTGCGGCACCGGCCGCTCCTCCACGCCGAACACCGGTTTGCCCGTCTCGCGGTTCAAGATGAACATCCAGCCCGTCTTGCCCACGGATGCCAGCGCCGGCACGCGCTTGCCGCTCTGCACGATGTCCACGAGCACCGGCGGATTCGGCATGTCCGAGTCCCAGAGATCGTGGTGCACGGTTTGGAAGTGCCAGCGGTACTTGCCGGTGAGCGCGTCCACCGCGACGATCGAGTTGCCGAAGAGATTGTCGCCGGGGCGATCGCCGCCCCAGTAGTTGGCGGCCGGTCCCGCCACCGGCATGTAGAGCACGCCGCGCTCCTCGTCGAGCGTCATGTACCACGCCCAGACGTTGACGCCGGAGCGGCCGCGCCAGCCGTTGTCGAGCCAGGTTTCGTGGCCGCGCTCGCCAGGCAGCGGCACCGTGTGAAAGTCCCACACGCGCGCGCCGGTGCGCACGTCGAACGCGCGCGTATCGCCGGGCTCCGCGAGCTGCACCTCGCCCAGCGTGGCGCCTAAGATCGCCACGTTCTTGTAGATCAGCGGCACGCCGTTCCACGGAACGGCGATCTGCACCACGCCGTCGCGGCCGAAGCCCTGGGCCGGCGCGCCGGTGCGGGCGTCGAGCGCCACGAGCGTGGGACCCGCCGTGACGAGAATTCGCGGCGGCAGCGTGCCGTCACCGGGCCAGTACGCCACGCCGCGGGCCGTGGTGGCGAGCGGCGCGGGGAGCGCGGAGCGCCAGCGCTCCTTGCCGCTCGCAGCGTCGAGCGCGAGCACCTCGTTGCCGCGCACCGGGAGATACATCACGCCGTCCACGACGATCGGCGTGGCTTGCGGATTGCCGCTCGCGCCCGGCGCGTCGCTCGCGTCGCCGGCCGCACGCGCCACGGGCACCGACCAGGCTTGCGCGAGGCGGTTCACGTTCGCCGCATCGATGTCGGCGAGCGGCGAAAAACGCGTGCCGGCGAAGTCGCGGGAGTACATCGGCCAGTCGGCGTCCAGCGGCGGCGCCGCGATGGCCGCGCTTGCCCACAATCCAAAACCGATCGATAGGATGCGCGCGAGCGTGCGCATTGTCGCCGTCGTGTTCACCGCTGCCCCCCAATTGTTCATCGGTAGCGCTCGGCATGATCGCCTCGCGCGAGCGCCCCGGCCCCGAATCGTAACAGGTGCGGACGAGCGGAAGCAGTCGACGCGTTTGACGCCCTATAATCAACATAGGTAGAGTAATTACAGTTCTCCTCCGGGCACGCGCTTGTTCCACACTGTGCGAGACCGCTGGTTCTTCCCCGTGCTGGTGTTTTCGGCTCTCGCCGTCGTCGTCGAAGCCGGGCTAGCGCTTGCCGCTCGAGCGCTGCGACCGGAAGAGATTCCCGTTCACGCCGCCGCTGCAACGCCTTCCGGCGACGAAGCGCTCGATCCCGCGCTCATCGACGCCTTCTTGACCGAATGATAGTGGTTGGCGCCGCCGCCTCGGGCGCGGTACTGGCTGCACGCGCGGCACACGCCGTGCAACGGCGCCGCGCTTCGCGCGCCTGAGGCTTCGCATGGCGCGAACCGCAAACCGTTCGAGGCAAACACACTTGGTGCTCGCGACGCTTCTCGAGCGCCCGTCGGCTTGGCGCCACGGCTACGATCTCGCGAAGGAGACCGGGCTCAAGTCCGGCACGCTGTATCCAATCCTGATCCGCCTGGCCGAACAGGGAATGCTCGCCGAAGATTGGGAGGAGTCGGACTCGGGCGGCCGGCCGCCGCGGCACGTCTATCGCCTGTCGGCCGCCGGAGTGAAGGCCGCTCGCGCGATTCTGCAGACCGCGCACCCGGACGTGGCCGCGACCCTGCGCGCGGCCAAGGCGAGCCGATGACCGCTCGGCCACGCGCGCTCCGCCGGCTCGCCGACTGGCTGCACGTCCTCCTACTGATCGCGGCCGGATTGTGCTACGTCGCCTGCACCATCGGCATCCTGCGCCGGCACAGTGCGGCCGCAATCGCACCGTTGCTCGGTGTGGTGCTCGATCTCGCCACCCGCGCGCTGGGGCAGCTCGTAGTCGCGCCCGCGGACGTGGTGGTTCACGATCCGTCCTTGGCGGCGCAGCTGATCGTGCCGGTGGCGCTGCCGTTGCTGTTGTCGTTGGCCGCCTGGCCGCTCCGGTGGAGAATCGAAGGATGAACTTGCTCCACCAAGCACGCGCCCGCGTGGACGCCGTGCTCCTGCGTCGCGAGCTCGAGCTCCGCTACGGGCTGTTCCTCGTCGAGCAGATCGAGCGCGCCCAGCCCGCGGACCGCAAGGCGACGCTGCTGCCGGAGCTCAAGGCGAAGGGCTGGCTCGAGACCGAGCTCTTCTACGGCGTGTACGGAACGCCGAGCCGCCGCGCCGCAGTGGACAAGATCGGCGAGCTGGCCGACCGTCTCGCTCCCGCCGTGGCGCTCGAGTACGCCCACGGCGTCATCGATCACCTCATCCGCATCCAATCGGCAGGCGGCCGGCTCCCGGGGCAGCGCTGGCACGACGCGCTGCGCCAGTTCGAAACCGAGCGGGGCCGCACGTTCGTGGTGTCCGACGTGCACCTCGGCATCCAGCCGTCCGCGTACGACCGATTCGACGACGTGCTCGCGCTCTGTCGGCGCGGCGACCGGCTGATTCTGCTCGGCGACGTGCTCGATTTCTGGATCGCCGGTCTCGACGAGAAGGAAGAGAAGGAGACCGTGAGGCGCGAGTGGCGCCGCCTATTCGGGCTGCTCGCCGAGCTGCACAACGATGGCGTCGAGATCCACTACGTGCCCGGCAATCACGATCCGTTCGTGTTCACGCTGCACACGGTGGACCGTATGAAGTGGGGCGAAGCCCTGTCGAAACGATCGGCGGTGGTCCGCGGCCTCGCCGCGGATCTCGCGAAGGAGTGCCGGCTCACCAAGGTGCTCACGATCCACTATCCGTACCTGGTGCTCGAGATCGGCGGCGAGCGCTGGCTCTTTACGCACGGGCACATGCACGAATGGCTCTGGCATCTGTTCACGCCGAGCACCGCGGGTCTCGCCGAGTCGCCGTCGGCGTGGGCCGGCGTCACGGCCCTCGCCACCGCGTTCGCGCACCGGTACGCGTCGCAGCTGCGCGCCGGCTTCCTCACCAAGGAAGCGCTCGGCGGCGCCGAGCAGTGGGTGTCCGACGCGGGCGTGCTGATCACCCATCGAGTGATCGAAAGCCTCGAGACCGCACGCGACGCGCTGCGCGCACGCAACTGGGAGGGCTTCGCGAACGAGCTCGAGCTCGCGTTCATCGACTACACGTCGGCCAATCCGGACGACCCTCGCGTGGGTCCGATCCGCGCAGGGATCGAGCAGCTGCTCGCGAGCTATCGATCGCGTGATCTGCAAGAGGTGAGCGAGCGCGAACGTGCGTGGATGAAGGCGCATCCCAACAACTTCACGTTCACGTGCCACGTCGACGATCCTCGCAGCGACGAGATAGCGCTCGAAGCAACCGAGCTGCGGCATCTCGGCGATTACAAGCACTTCGTCTGCGGCCACTTCCACCAGCCGCGGCTGCTCACGGGTCCGCCCGTGCTGGCGGACTCGGGGATGGTGCTGGCGGGCGGCTACACCGCGCTGCAGATCAACGACGACGGTTGGATCGGCCGGCCGGCGTTCGAACGGGCGCTCTAGCGATCGAGGCGCGAGCCCCGACGGACAGAAGTTTTCTCTCGCGCGCTTGCGCTCCTGGCCCCCTCGGGCGACGATTCCGCGCATTCGCTTTCGCTCAGGGGACACACCATGCCGAAGCCCACCGTACTCGCCTCCACCGCCCTCGCATTGCTCGCCGTCGCCGCCGCCGGCCACGCGCAGGCCCCGTTCGCCAACGTGACGCCGGACATGATCCGCACGTCGCTGCCGGTGGAAGGCGCGCCGCTCGCCGAGAAGGGCGCATACGAGGTCACGTCCGAGCCCGCGTTCGGCTCGCCGGGCCACGTGATCGCACGTCCCACGAACCTCGATGCGTTCCCGAAGAAGGACACGCTGCCGGTGATCGCCTGGGGCAACGGCGGCTGCGCGATCGACAGCCGGGCCTTCATGGGCTTCATGCAGACAGTGGCGTCGCACGGCTTCCTCGTGATCGGCACCGCGGCGGTCGAGGGCGCGCCGCGGCGGCAAGCGAACGTCGACGACTTGCGCACCGCGATCGACTGGGCGGACAAGGAGAACGCGCGCGACGGCTCGCCGCTCAAGGGCAAGATCGCGGTGGACAAGGTGGCCGCGATGGGCAGCTCGTGCGGCGGCTTTCTTTCGATCGAAGTAGGGGCCGACCCGCGCGTGAAGACGATCGGCGTGTTCAACTCGGGCGTGATCAAGCTCGACCCGAAAAACCCGCCGCCGTTTCCCATCCCGGACGTCGCAACGCTCGCGAAATTGCACGGACCCGTGCTGCTCGTGAACGGCAACAAGACCGACTTCATGATGGAGACGTCGAAGGCCACCTACGACTGGCTCGAGAAGAAGCCCGCGTTCTACGGCTCGCGCCACGGCGCCGGCCACAGCGCGACGTTCTTCCATCCGGGCGGCGGCGAGTTCGCGAACGTGGCGTGGAGCTGGGCGGCCTGGCAGCTCAAGGGCGACAAGAAGGCGGGCGCGATGTTCGCCGGCAAGGACTGCGGGCTCTGCAAGAATTCGAACTGGGACGTGGAGTCGAAGGGGCTCAAGTAGCGGACCGGGCACGCGGCGCGCCGCCGTGTGCTCGATCGGCGGCGCGGTCCCGTGAGCCGCGTGCAACGGCGTCTCGCCGCGGTCGGGCATCGCCCTGTTCACGGCGCCACGCGGCACACCGGTCCGTCGTTGCGGGCGACGCGGCTGTACCGTGCAAGGCCGTTCCGCCATACTCGGTCCGTCTCACGCCGGACGTCGAAGAACAATGAATCGAGGCCGTTGTCACGTGATCAGAAGTGCCCGCGTGATCGGGGCCGGCGTTTTCCTCGCGCTCGCTTCGCCGACCTTTGCGTGCACGTTACCGCCGCTCATCGCGATACCGGCGAAGAGCCAAGTCGGCGATCGGAAGCCGGCTCTGAGCGACGCCGCGCGCGCGTATTTCGAGGGCACCAAGGCTTTCACCGACTGCGTCCAGGCGGAGCTTGCCGCCGTCGACGCCGACGCTCCGCCGCTCGTCAGAGCCTTGCTCGTCGCTCGCAACAACGCCAGCGTCGCCGAGTCGATAGAGGTTGCGCGGCTGTTCGAGGATAACGTCGACTTGATCCCGCTCTCTAGGGTCGTGCCCGAATATCCCCGGCGCGCGCTGGACCGGGCCCAGGAGGGGTGGGTCAAGATTCGGTTCTCCACCACGCCGGCAGGCGCCGTGACCGACGCGGTCGTCGTCGACGCGGAGCCGAAGGGCCTCTTCGACGAGGCGGCGCTCAAGTCGATCGCGGGATGGCGCTACAGCCCGCGAATCGAGAACGGCGTTGCGGTCGGCCGGGTGGGCAAGGAGACGATCATCATATTCAATCTCGAGTGACCGGGACGAACGGGCTCTGCCGCAAGACCTTCTACGACTGGCGCTTCACGGTGTCACGCGGCTGGACTATGGAGCAATCGCTCGAACGCGCGTAGCATCGTGCGCAAAATGACCTTGGTTCGATCGAGGTAGAACAATGCCAGCCGCAGCGCGCATGGGTGATCTGGTAAAGCAGGATGCGCCTCATTGCCACGCACCCATCCATCCGCCGGCTCCCGTGCCTACGCCGCTGCCGCATCCGGCCCTGCCGTTGACGATCATCAAGGGCGATCCAACGGTACTGATCGGCGGCGCGCCCGCGGCCACGGTGACGAGCATGACCGGGCCCTGCACGCTGCCGGGCTGCGTGCCCGGCGGTCCGGGCATGGTGTCGATGGGCTCCGCCACGGTGCTGATCGGCGGATTGCCCGCCGCTCGCGTCAACGACATGACGTCGCACGCCAGCTGTGTGGCGCCGATCCCGAGCCCGGTGGGCAAGATTCTGCCGCCCGGATGCCCGACGGTGCTGATCGGAGGATAGCCCGATCAGATATCGACATTTCGAGCGGTTTCGACCGCTCTGTCCCCGTTGCCGCAAGAACGCCGCCGGGGACTTTCCGCTAGCCGTTCACACGGTCTTGCGCGAGAGCGACGGCCAAGAAGCCCTTCTCGAGGGCATCTTGTTGTGCGGGAACCCGCAGTGTTTGACCGAATACCCGGTGGTCGACGGGATACCTTTGTTGCTTGCCGATCTGCGCGCGTACGTCGCGCAGAGCATCGCCCCGCTGCTCGCTAGGACCGATCTCAGCAGCACCATGGAAAGCCTTCTCGGCGATTGCTGCGGCCCGGGGTCCGCTTTCGACATTCAGCGCCAGTATCTGAGCACCTACGTCTTCAACCACTACGTCGATTTCGACACGGATGCGAGCGACTTCGAGACCGTGTTGCCCGGCACCATCGCCAATGTCCTGCGTCAGGGCATGGCGCTGATCGATCGGCGGCCGTCCGGTTTGGCGCTCGACCTGGGCTGCTCGGTGGGAAGAGCCACGTTCGAGCTCGCCGGCCGCGGCGAGGACCTCGTCCTCGGCCTCGACTTGAACTTCAGCATGTTGAAGACGGCCGCGGCGATCATGAACACCGGCACCGTCGTCTACGATCGGCGCAAGGGAGGGATCGTCTTCGAGCGGCGCAGCTTGGTGGTGGAATTTCCGCGCACGGAGCTCGTCGACTTTTGGGCGTGCGACGTCACCAACCTGCCGTTTGCGGATGCCGGAATCGCGCTCTGCACGAGCCTGAATTTGGTCGACTGCGTGTCGTCGCCCTATGACCATCTGCGCGAGCTCGCCCGAGTGCTCCAACCGGGCGGCGCGGCCCTGCTCGCCAGTCCCTACGACTGGTCCGCGCACGCCACGACGGTCGAGTCCTGGCTGGGCGGCCACTCTCAGCGAACCAGCAATCACGGCAATAGCGCGGCGATCGTCCGCTCGCTCTTTTCCGGCGGCGCGCATCCGCACGCCCTTACGGGCTTGGCCCTGGCGGCCGAGCGCGAAAACGTCCCGTGGACGCTCCGGCTGCACGACCGTAGCTTCGTGACTTATCTCTGTCACTTGGTGGCGGGCCGCAAGAGCTGACGGCCGTGCCTTCCGCAGAGACGCTGCGAGGGTAGTCGGCGGAGGTCGTCAAGCACGGCGGCAGCTGCTCCCCGACGGATGCGGCGCGTCTAGTAGGGCGGCAGCTGCTTCACCCCTTCCACAACGGCCCCTACGCCGAAGATCAGCGACGCGACGAGCGCAGCGGTCTTGCCCGTAGCGCGGCGACGGACCGCGAGCTCATCGATCTCCGCCACGCCGATCGTCACGCGTTCTCCGTGGGCGCTCGTGCCCTCGATGGTCATCGGGGTGAGCGCGTTTGTCTTGAGGCTCACCGTGGATCCGTCGTTCTTGGTCACGCGAATTCGGTCGCCGGGAACCACGGCGGGCGTCGGAGCCGCGAGCGTGTCGAGCTCCACCGGCCGCAGGGTCGTGCAGGCCGCACAGTACGAGAGCGACAGCAGGAGCAACGCGTGTCTCATGTCCCACCGGAGGGAGCGGCTTCCATGCTGCGCCCGCTTCACGAACGGATT
>DASUFK010000292.1:0-10410 GCA_036274615.1 Gammaproteobacteria bacterium
CCCACCAGCGCGAGCCGGCAATCGCGAAGCCGACGACGAGCAGGATATTGCCCGTATAGAGCGGATGGCGGACGAAGCGATAGGCGCCATCGGTCGCGAGCTCCTGGTTCTTCACGATGAACCCGCTCGCATACAAGCGGAAGAACGCTCCGACCAGGCCAATGACCAATCCGATCGCGGCGAGCACGGGGATGGGCTCGGCCGTGACCGTGTAGAGCAGGACAAGCACGACGGCGAGCCCCTGCCGGGCGCCCTCGAAATACCGCAGCTCGCGAATGACGCGGGCGATTCCCGTGAGCGGTGGAAGATCGGCGGTGCGGTGAGACATCGGCGCAGGGCCCCTAGTGACGAGTCGCGGCCGCCGCCTGCACCGCCGTCGAACCGCGGCATCAGAGCCGGCGTGCGGCCGGCCCACTGCTCCCACGCCGCGCCGAAGATCCGGTGCAGCTTGCGGTCCTCGTACTCGATCGCCGTGGGGTAGTAGAACCAGAAGAAGAACAGCGCGAGCGGCACGCCCCACCAGAGCGAGCCCGCGAGCGCGAAGCCGATCACGAGCAGGATGTTGCCCGTGTAGAGGGGATGGCGCACGAATCGGTACGCCCCGTCGGTGGCGAGCTCCTGGTTCTTCACGATGAAGCCGCTCGCATACAGCCGCACGATCGCGCCGACGAATGCGATCGGCACGCCGATCGCGGCGAGCCACGGCAGGGGCTCGGCCGTGAGCGTATAGATCACGATCAGAATCACGGCGAGGCCCTGGCGCGCCGCCTCGTGGTAACGCAGCTCGCGGATCAGGTGCGGCAGGCCCGTCAGCGGCGGGAGGTCTTGAGTGCGGTGCGACATCGTCGATTCCGTCGTTCGTGTTTGATCAGTGGCGGTCGCGGTTGCGGGCGTGGTCGCCGAGCGCCGCGAACGCTTCGCGCGTGAGGTTCTTCGAGCCGTCGGCCGTGACCTCGAGGTCGTCCTCGATCCTTATTCCGCCGAACGGCAGGAGCCGCTCGATCTTCGCCCGGTTCACCTTGCTCTCGTGCCGGGCGAGCAGCGCCTTCATCAGCGCCGGGATGAAATACATTCCGGGCTCGATCGTGACGACGAAACCGGGCTCGAGCACGCGCGTCAAGCGCAGGTACGGATCGGCGGCCGGGGGCTCTCGGCGCGCGCCGTCGGCGGAGACTTGCCGCCCGCCGGCGTCGTGCACTTGCAGCCCGAGCAGGTGCCCCAAGCCGTGCGGCAGGAACGCACGCGTGATGCCGAGCGCCTCCGCCTCCTCCGCGCCGCAACGTACCAGGCCGTGCTCGCGCAGCACGCCGCCGAGCAGCCGGTGCGCGAGCTTGTGGAGCTCCACGTAGTCGACGCCGGCCTTCACTTCGCGGCACACCTGCTGCTGCAACGCCTCCACCGACCCGATGATCGTGCCGAAGTCGTCGCTCGCGGCGGCCCAGGTGCGCGTGATGTCGGCCGCGTAGCCCAAGTGCTGCGCGCCCGCGTCGATCAGCAGCGAGCGATTCACCGCCGGCGCGCGCGTGCGCAGGTGCTGGTAGTGCAGCGTGGCGCCGTGCTCGTTCAGCGCCACGATGCTGGGATAGGGCAACAGGGTCTCGCGCTGCTCGGTGGCCTTGCAGTAGACGTTGTGGAGGTCGAGCTCCGAGACGCCGGGCCCCAGCGCCGCGGCCACGGCGAGGTGGCCGCGCGCGGCGGTCGCCTGGGCGGCGCGCATGCAGAGCAGCTCGTACGGCGTCTTCACCGCGCGGTAGTAGTCGAGGTAGCTCAGGAACTTGGCGTCGTTCACCGCGGGCTGGGTTTGCGGCGTGGCCGGCGGCGGAATCGACGCGGGCTCGCCCACGGCCACCCAGCGCGGCCCGCTGCCGGAGAGCTTGCGCGCCTCGGCTTCGCTGCGCGCGATGCGGATGTCGAAGTGCTGCGTCCAGTAGCCGCTGGGATCCTCGGGGGGCTCGTACCAGAAGTCTTCCACCTGCTTGAAGACCAGCATCGGGCGCTGGCCGGGCACGAGGCGCAGGAACGAGCCGGGCGCATGCGTCAGCGGCACCCATTGCTTGAAGTAGGGCTCCGAGACGAACGGGTAGGTCTGGTCGTCGCGAAACACGACCTGCTCGTCGCCGGCGAAGATCACCGCGCCTTCGAGCCCGGCGGCGGCGAGCGCCTCCTCGAGCCGGCGGTCCAGGATCGCGAGGTGTGCGCCGTACTCGGCCCCGAGCTTCGCGCCGAGCTCTTCCGCTCGCGCGTCGCCGCCGGGCGCAGCCATGCCGATGGGTCGCGAGGTGCTCAAGTCTCGGGTTCCGCTCCTGTTCGAAGCGGGGAATGATAGACGCCCCGCGCCGCCCCGACTATCGACCCTCGAGCCGTAGGGTGCTCACACCTCGGGCGGCGCTCGGGCTCACCTGCCCCGCCGGCGCTATTCATAGCGAAGGACCCGCGCCGGTTGCAGGCGTGCAGCGCGCAGCGCCTGGCCGCCCACTCCGAGCCAAGCGATGCCGAGCGTCAGCGCCAGGCTGGCGGCATAGGGCCACGGCGTCAGGGGAGCCGCCTCGAGAAACAGGTTCCCGTAGACTTGCGCGAGCATGTAGGCGAGCGGCCATGCCGCGACGTTGCCGATCAGCACGGGCCGCCCGAACTCGACGAGCAGCTGGCGCAAAATATCTCTTGCGGCGGCGCCCAACGATTTGCGGATGCCGATCTCGTGGCGCCGCCGGCTCGCCACGAACAGCGCCATGCCGAAGATACCCGCGACCGCGACCAGGAAGCCGAAGGTCACGACGCTCAAGAGTCCGGTGGTGAGCAAGTTCATCGTCCGCAGGCTCTCCTCGAGCGACTCGTCGACGAAGCGAACGGCGCGAAGCGGGCTGTCGGGCACGAGGCGTCGCCACGTCGATTCGATGTGCGCCAAGCCGGCAGGGACGTGGCCGGCCGCAAGCCGGACGATGAGCCGGGAGTTGTAAGGATCGAGCTCGTAGACGTTCGGTGTGCCGCTCGACAGAGTCTGTAGCGGCGGCCGGTCCACCACGCCGATGATCTCGTACTCCACGGAGCTCGCGGCCGCCGGTCCCTCGCCCGGCACGGCGCGCCTATAGATCGTCGCGCCGACCGCGTCGCCCGGATTTTCGAAGCCGAGCAATCGCAGCGCATCGCGATCCGCGACGAGGCCGCGGCGGCCGGTCTGCCGCCCCTCCCGATCCGCGTCGCGATCGCGCGGCCGATCGACGCCGCGGGTGAACGAACGGCCCGCGCTCAACGCCACGCCGATCGTCGTGAAGAAGTCGAAAGAGACCGCGCGGCTCCGCAGCTCGACCGCCATGGCTCGCGGAAGTGCAGTTCCGGGAGGCAGATTGAGGTCCGCCGGCAGATCGGAATCGAGGTTCGTGCGCGAGTACGTTTCGGTGCCCATCGTCGTCGACCAGACGCCGTCGGGCATTCCGGTTACGCCCCCGATCGACGGCGAGGCGAGCAGCGCCGACGTCAAGGTTTCCGGGTCGACGTCCGGCGTTTCGAGCAGGTTGTTGTCGAGCTGCACGAGCGGGTCCTCGGGTAGCCGCGCCGCTTCGCCCCGCAACGAACCGTTCTGCGCATACATCACGAATACGGCAGTCAGCATCAGGCTCGCAACGGCGAATTGAACGCCGATGAAGATATTGCGCAACGTGCCGGACCCCGTCTTCTTGGAACCCGCGCGCAACGTGTCGAGCGGCCGGAATCGCGACATGACGAACGCCGGATAGGCTCCGGCGACAGCCGTGGTGGCAAGCGCCACCGCGGCCGCGGTGAGCCAAAACTCGAGACCGACGAGGCCGAAGAACGGGACGGAAAGGTCGAGCGCGCAATTCGCGGCTGCCACTAACGCGGCCGCGAGCAGGAAGCCGAGCGTGAGGCCGATGACCACCGCCACGGCGGCCTCGAGCATGTGCCGCTCGACGACTTGCCGCGTGCTCGCGCCGAGCACTTTGCTCATGCCCACTTCCTTGGCGCGCGTAACGGCAATCGCGACGGCCAAGTTGATATAGTTGAAGCAGGCCATCGCGAGGATCACGAGGGCGGGCAGGAACAACAGCAACGACACCCGCAAGCCCGGCTGGAAGCCGAGTGCGCCGAGCGCCGCGCTCACCTGGTCATCGTAGTAGTCGGAGACGTGACGTACGCGAAACGATGCGGTGTCGCCGCGCCGCGGCACCACGCGGTCGCCGAGCTGTTGCAAACGGCGTTCCAAGTCGCTGGCCGACAGCGAGCCATCCGAGGGAAGCAGCGCGTACGTCGGCGCGGAGAAGTCACCGTACCAATCGTCGGGGCGCTGCCCTTCGGTGAGCGCGTCGAGCACGTCCATGCCGGCGAGGATGTTGCCGCGCGGCGAGGGGAAGCGCAGGGTCGAGACCTTGTCCGATTGCGCGACTACCCCGCGCACCACCACGTCGGCGGTGCGCTGTCGAGCGGTCATCGTGAACGTCTTGCCCACGGCGTCGCGCGTGCCGAACATCGCCTCGGCCATCTCGACGGTAAGGACCGCACCGCGCGGCTCGTCGAGCGCGGCGGAAGCGTCGCCCGCGACGAACGGCAAGTCGAAGATGCGCAGCAGGTCCGCGTCGGCGAACCGCACGTAGAACGGGAACGCGTGGTCGCCCGCGCTCACACGCACGACTTCGGCCTTGAGGCGCGCGACCGCCGGGATCTCCGGAACGCTCGCGCGTATGTAGTCGGCGAGGCGGCGTGAGGCCGACGGCGAAAACGGCTTGGCGGTATCGTCGCCCGGCTGGACGTTGCGCTGTTCGACGAGGTAGATGCGGTCGATGTTGGCCATTTGCCCATCGGCGCTGCGCAAGTAGTCCGAGACCACGTAGCCGGTCACGAAGCACGTGAAGCCGAGCGTGAGCCCGATGACGTTGATCGCCGCGATCTGCTTGCCGAAACGCAGCCGCGCGAGCGCCGCGCGCAGGTACAAAGTGAGCATCCCGGATTCGAGCTCCCGTTTGGTGGACGGACGGTGTTCTGGCGTTGCGAGGTGTATTAGACCTGCAACACACTAATACTCCGACGACCGGGCGCGCGTCAAGGCGGTTCGGGATAATGGCGGCCTCAATCCACGACTTGTCTCCATGAGCAACACGAGAGGACAGCGATTCGCGACGCGCTCGGTCGTCGTGGGACGGCACGGGATGGTGGCCACGAGTCAGCCGCTCGCGACCGCGGCCGGAGTGACGGTGCTCGAGCGCGGCGGGTCGGCCGTCGACGCGGCCATCGCGGCCAACGCAATGCTCGGCCTCGTCGAGCCCACCGGATGCGGCATCGGCGGCGATTTGTTCGCGATCCTTCGCGACGCGGGTTCCCGCCAGCTGTTCGGCTTGAACGCGAGCGGGCGGTCGCCGCGCGCGCTCACCCGAGCGCACTTCGAGCGCCTCGGGCTCAAGGAGGTGCCGCACCGCGGCCCGCTCTCGGTCAGCGTGCCGGGCGCCGTCGACGGCTGGTTCGAGCTGCACGCAAAATTCGGAACGCTGCCGTTCGGCGAGCTGCTCGCCCCCGCGATCGGTTACGCGCGCGACGGCTTCCCGCTCACCGAGGTCATCGCGCGCGACTGGGCTGCGGGAGCGCGGGCGCTGCGCGAGTACGACGGTTTCGCCGCGGTGTTCCTGCCGGACGGCCGGGCGCCGGGCGCCGGCGACGTGTTCCGCAATCCGCGCCTCGCGGACGCGTACGAGCTGCTCGCGGCGAGCGGCCGCGACGCCTTCTATCGAGGGCCGATCGCCGCCGCGGTCCACGACTATCTCGAGGCGCAGGGGGGCTACCTGCGCCGCGACGACTTTGCCGCGCATCGCTCCACTTGGGTCGAGCCGGTCTCGACGCGCTATCGCGGCTGGGAGGTGTTCGAGCTGCCGCCGAACGGCCAGGGCATCGCCGTGCTGCAGATGCTCAACCTGCTCGAGGGTTTCGATCTCGGCGCGCTCGAGTGGGGCGCCCCCGAGCACCTGCATCTCTTCGTCGAGGCCAAGAAGCTCGCGTTCGAGGATCGGGCCCGCTACTACGCCGATCCGGACTTCGCCGCCGTGCCGGTCGACGCGCTGGTCTCGAAGGACTACGCGGCAGGGCGGCGCGCCGGGATCGACCCGCGGCGGGCGGCGCGCGCCCCCGAGCACGGCGATCCCGCGCAGCTGCGTGGCGGCGACACGGTCTACCTCGCGGCGGCCGACGGCCGCGGCAACATGGTGTCGTTGATCCAGAGCAATTATCTGGGCTTCGGCTCGGGGATGACGATCGAGCGGTTCGGCTTCGGCCTCCAGAGCCGCGGCTCGTCGTTCGCGCTCGAGCCGGACCACCCGAACGCCTACGAGCCCGCCAAGCGGCCGTTCCATACTATTATTCCGGGCTTCGCGATCGGGCCCGGGGAGGCGCTGCTCGCGTTCGGTGTGATGGGCGCCGGGATGCAGCCGCAGGGTCAGGTCCAGGTCCTCTGCAACATGATCGACTTCGGCATGAACCTGCAGGAGGCCGGTGACGCGCCGCGTTTGCGTCACGAGGGCTCGAGCGAGCCCAGCGGCGGCGAGCGCATGCGCGACGGCGGCGTCGTGTACGCGGAGCCCGGCTTCGAGGCGCAGTCGCTCGACGGGCTGCGCGCGCTCGGTCACCGAGTGGAGGCGGCCGTCGGCGGCGCGTTCGGCGGCTATCAGGCGATTCTGCGCGACGCACGCGGCGTGTATCACGGCGCGAGCGAGTCGCGCAAAGACGGCCACGCGGCCGGCTATTAGACAATTCGCGCGCGTTCCGCGCGCCGAGGGATGGATGGACACGGTTCTCACAGGCGTCAAGACCACCGGCACGCCGCACATCGGCAACTACGTGGGCGCGATCAAGCCGGCGGTCGAGGCGAGCGTGCGGCCCGGCGCGCGGTCGTATTTCTTCCTCGCCGACTATCACGCGCTCGGCGATCCCGAGCTCACCTCGCGTACCACGCTCGAGATCGCCGCCACCTGGCTCGCGTGCGGCCTCGATCCCGACAAGGTGATGTTCTATCGCCAGTCCGACATTCCGGAGATCCCGGAGCTCGCGTGGATCCTCAACGTGTCGACCGCCAAGGGCCTGTTGAACCGCGCGCACGCCTACAAGGCGGCGGTGGACGCCAACGTGGCCGAGGGTAACGACCCCGATCACGCGATCATGATGAATCTCTATAACTATCCGGTGCTCATGGCCGCCGACATCTTGATGTTCAAGGCCACGAAGGTGCCGGTGGGCAAAGACCAGAAGCAGCACGTGGAGATGGCGCGCGACGTGGCGCAGCGCTTCAACCACCACTTCGGCGAGACCTTCGTGCTGCCCGAAGCCGTGATCGGCGAGGACGTGGCCACGCTCTCGGGTCTCGACGGCCGCAAGATGTCGAAGAGCTACGGCAACACGATCCCGCTGTTCGCGAGCGAGAAGGACTTGCGCAAGCTCGTGATGAAGATCAAGACCAACTCACTCGAGCCGGGCCAGCCCAAGGACCCGAGTGACAGCACGCTGTTCGACGTCTACAAGGCGTTTGCCGCGCCCGAGCAGACGGCCGCGATCCGCGAACGCTACGCCGCCGGCATCGCCTGGGGCGAGATGAAGCAGATGCTGTTCGAGCTCATCAATGCGGAGCTCGCGGAGAAGCGCGCGGAGTACGAGCGCTTGATCGCATCCCCGGCGCACGTCGAGAAGCTGCTGCGGGAGGGCGCCGACAAGGCGCGCGCGATCAGCCGCCCGTTCATCGCCGAGATCCGCGAGCGCGTCGGCATCCGGCCGCTGGCGCGCTGAAGCTCGGCGCCTGCCAGCCGCGTCACGCGCTCCGACGTTGGACACCGCCGAGCGTCAGCGCGGCGCCTTTTCCCACTCCGCGACGCCGCCCCGCACGACGCGAAACGACGCGTGCGGCCGCACCGAGCGCAGGTGCGCGAGCCGCGCGTGCCGCTGCGGATCGCGCCGCTCGAGCTTGCGCAACAAGTGCCGCCACTCGAGCTCGAGCTGGCCGCGGGTCACCTCGATGGTGGCGGGTGCGCGCGCGCGGCTGATCTTGGCGGCCGTGAACCGATAGCCGCGCCGCGTCGCTTCCTCGTGCACGATCCGAAGGTAGCCCGCGATGCCTGCGACGGGCGCGGCGAGCGCACGGAAGCGCTCGAGCTGCGGGTGCGCGGTGTAACCGCGCGTCTTGCCCTGGAGCACCGCTTGCGCGAGCAACGCCTCGCGCCACAGCGCCACGAGGCCGCGCGCGTCCAGATACTGCGGATCGATGCTCCAGAGTCGCAAGCGGCGTAAACCCTTGGTGTCGGCGTTGCTCCCGCGATTACCATACCTCGCGGGACACAACCAGCGAGGGGTGAGCCTGGATGGGCGTTGGAAGCGGTCTGTTGGGCTTGGTGCTGTTGATCCTCGACGTCTACGCGATCGTGAAGATCGCGGGTAGCCGCGGATCGACGGGCGCGAAGGTGCTGTGGATCGTGCTGATCATCGTTCTGCCGTTGGTCGGCCTGATCCTGTGGGCGCTGCTCGGACCGGGGTCGCCGGCCAAGCGCTGACGCGCGGAGCGGGCATCACTGCGGCAGGTGCCACCACTCCCGCAGCGAGGTACACAGGCCCGAGGCATCGAAGGTGAGCACGAAAACGCCGTCGAGCTCCACCTTGGCGCCCGTCGACGCCGTGTTGAGCGTGGCCGACCAGTGGGCGACGCCGACATTGCCTTGCACCGCGATGACGTCGGATTTGAAGTCGATCATGCGCTGGTCGGCGGTCACCTCCGCCCAGTACTTGCGAATGCCGGCGCGGCCCTTGAAGGGTTCCTGATACGGCGTCTCGCGGTAGGTCGCGTTCTCGGTGAACAGCGCCGCCGCCTGGTCCGGATCGCGCTGCTCCCAGGCGGCTTCGTACTTGCCGAGCCAGGCCTGGAGGGCTGCGGCGGTTACGCTCTGCGCGCTCGCAACGGCGGGCGCAAGCGAGCCCGCGGCGGCCAGGGCCAGCGCGAAACCTAGGGCGCGAAGTCGAACGGTCGGCATCGGCAGTCCTCCGAGGGCGGCTAGCCCTCCGCGGAGGGATTTTGCACCAACGTTGGGCGCTATTCACCCGCGCGGTCAGCTCGACGACTCGTACAGGTTCTTCGGACGCTGTAGCTGGAAGTCGTAGCGATCGCGCCGCTCCACTTCCACGAGCCGATCGGAGACCGCTCTCTCCCAAGCGTCGTCGAAGTAGCGCTGTTCCCCCGGCCTGTCGTTCTCGCCCGCGAGATGGATCTCGTAGCGGGCGACGGGCTCCTTGTTCGCGCGATCGATGATTACCACGTTCATGCGTCGTTCCTTCTCCGCGAGGTCCCACGAAGTTCATTCGAGAACCATGCCAACTGCGGTTATCATCCGCGGGTCCATCTCCTCACCAATAACAAGGGAGCATTCATGGCAGACAACACCGTACGCGGGCGCTTCGTCTGGCACGAGCTCATCACGCCGAACGGCGCCGGCGCGCACGAGTTCTACGGCAAGACGATTGGTTGGAAGAAGCAGGCCTGGGAGCAGGAGCCGTCGTATCAGATGTTCGCGGCGTCGAGCGGCCCGCTCGGCGCGACGGTCGAGAAGCGCGACGCCGTTCCCCAGTGGCTCGCCTACATCGGCACCACGGACGTCGATGCCACCGTCGAGGCGGCTACTCGGCTCGGTGCCACCGTCACCGCGCCGCCCACGACGCTCCCGAACGCGGGCCGCTATGCGGTGCTCACGGATCCGCACGGCGCGGCCTTCGGCGTGCACGGCTCGCCGGGTGAGCCGCGGCCGGAGTCACCCACGACTTACGGCGAGTTCTCCTGGCACGAGCTCGCGACGAACACCGCGGCCGAGGAGGCGTTCGGTTTCTATTCGTCGCTGTTCGGGTGGGACAAGCTCGACGCCTACGACATGGGCGCGATGGGCACGTACCTCTTGTTCGGCCGCAACGGCAAGCAGCTCGGCGGCATGTTCAAGAAGGGCGACATGGGCAAGCCCGGCCCGGCGTACTGGGTGGGCTACGTGCGCGTGTTGGACGTCGACCGAACGGTCGCGGACGTGAAGGCTGCGCGCGGCACGCTGCTCAACGGTCCGATGGACGTGCCGGGCGGCGATCGCATCGCGCAGCTCGCGGACCCGCACGGCGCGTTCTTCGCGGTGCACATGCTGGCGGTGGACGTGAAGAGGCCGGCGGGGACGGCCGCCGCGGCCGCGAAACCGGCGAAACCGGCGAAACCAGCGAAGGCCGCCAAGCGGGCGACGCCCGCGAAGGCCGCAAAGCCCGCGAAGCCGGCCAAGAAGAAGGCAACGAAGAAGACAGTGAAGAAAGCGGCCAAGAAGCCCGCCAAGAAGGCCGCGCAGAAGAAGACCGCGAAGAAACAGACCAAGAAGAGCACGGCGAAGAAGCCGGCCAAGAAGGCAAAGCCCG
>DASUFK010000293.1:0-2213 GCA_036274615.1 Gammaproteobacteria bacterium
GAACGCTCGGCCGTGCGGCCTCCGTCGCTGCGCTCGCTTGCCGTGTAGACTAGAGCTCTAGACTCGGCGCCGGCAGGGAGCCTTATGACCGTCGTTTCCGCGACCGATATCGGAGACCACCTCGACTTCCTGGTGATGCAGCCGGATACCGAGCGCGCCGTCGTGCGCGACCTCGTGTTCGCGGTGCTCGCATTCAACAAGCACGGTCACGGCGACCCGCTGCAGATCAGCTTTCCGCTCTACACCGACGCCAAGGTCAGCGCGCGCGGCGCGCTCGGCCCCTGCGTGCGGATCAGCGGCCCGGCAGAGAAGCTCTACGTGCTCACCCTGCGGTACGAGATCGCGGCGCACCTGCGCTCGGGCCGGGCGATGACGCTCGTTCGCGACCGCGTGGTCGTGGAGGCGGGACGCAACGAGCGCTTCGCGCTGGTCGCGTCGTCCGCGGGCCGCAAGCCGAGCGCGCCGGCCGCGGCACTGCGCCCGCTCGTCTTGTCCGGTCATTCGCGGCTCATCGAGACCGCGGGCGCCCTCGGCGTCGCGGTGCGCGACGAGGCGGCGTTCGTCGCGCATTCCGAGAGCCGCGTGGCCACGGACGGCTCCGTCGATCTGCTCGGATTCTCCGAGCGCAAGACGGTGCCGGTGCTCAAGTAGCTTGCCGGTGCCCGAGCCATTTGCCGGTGCTCGAGTAGCTTGAACAAGCGCACGCTCATTGCGTCGATTGCGGCGAGCGCGCTACGCCTCGGCGTGCTGCTCGCCGCGCTCGGTTGGGTGCGTCTCGCGCCCGCCTTCGACTTCGACGACGTGGCGGCGCTCGCCCGCAAGCAAGCGCTCGCGCCGTATCGCGTTCCCGACCGCAAGCAGCCCGCCGAGCTCGCCGCGCTCAACTACGATCAGTACCGCGACATTCGCTTTCGGCCGGACCACGCGCTCTGGCGGGCGGACAACCTGCCGTTCGAGGTGATGTTCTTCCACGTGGGCAAGGCCAACGAGCGCGTGCGGATGAACGAGGTGGCCGGCAAGGTGCGCCACCTGCCCTACGACCGCGCCGACTTCGACTACGGCAAGAACACGCTGTCGCCCGAGAAATGGGGCGACCTCGACTTCGGCGGCCTGCGCGTGCACTACCCGCTCAACGGGCCCGCCTACAAGGACGAGGTCATCGTGTTTCTCGGGGCGAGCTATTTCCGCGCGCTCGGCGCCGGTGCGCGCTACGGCCTGTCCGCCCGCGGGCTCGCGATCGACACCGTGGGCGCAGGCCCCGAAGAGTTCCCGCGCTTCACCGAGTTCTGGCTCGTGAAGCCCGCTTCCGACGCGCGCACGCTCAGGCTGTTCGCGCTGCTCGATTCTCCGCGCGCGAGCGGCGCGTATCAGTTCGACGTGGTGCCCGGCGAGGAAACCGTGGTCGAGGTGCGCGCTCGCCTCTATCTGCGCGCGGCCGTGGGCACGCTAGGCCTCGCGCCGCTCACGAGCATGTACTACTTCGGCGAGAACCAGCCGCATCGCGTCGACTTTCGCCCCGAGGTGCACGACTCCGACGGGCTCATGGTGGCCACCGGCGACGGCGAGTGGCTGTGGCGGCCCCTGATCAACCCGCCGCAGACGATCACCACCTCGTTTTCCATGCGGGAGCTGCGCGGCTTCGGCCTCATGCAGCGCGACCGCGACTTCGGCAGCTACGAGGACAACGAAGCGCGCTACGAGCTCAGGCCGAGCGCTTGGCTCGAGCCCGTGAGCTCCTGGGGTCCCGGCCGCGTCGAGCTCGTGCAGCTCAACACGCCCGACGAGACCAACGACAACGTCGTCGCGTACTGGGTGCCGGACCGGCAGCCCGCGCCCGGCGAGGCGCTCGACTTCGCGTACCGCCTGCATTGGCAAGGCACCCAGGTGATTCGCCGGCCCCCGGGTGCCTGGGTCACGCAGACGCGCGTCGGCCGCGGCTATCGCGCTCTGGCCGACGACGAGCAGCAGTTCCTCGTCGATTTCGTGGGGCCGTCGCTCGCGGAGCTGCCTCCGGGGGCCGAGGTCAAAGCCGTGGTGTCGGCGCCCGCCAACGGCGAGATCGTCGAGTCGAACGCCTATCTCGTCGAGCCGACGGGCGCGTGGCGGATGATGGTGCGCGTGCGGCAGCTCGACGTCACCAAGCCCACCGAGCTCCGAGGCTTCCTGCAGCGCGGCGAAGACGTCCTCACGGAGACCTGGAGCAACTTGCTGCC
>DASUFK010000294.1:0-3749 GCA_036274615.1 Gammaproteobacteria bacterium
CGCGTAGCGCCGGTACACGTCGGAGTAGTACTCGGCACGCATGTCGCCGCCGCAGCCCCACGGCTCGTTGCCCACGCCCACGTAGTCGAGCTTCCAGGGCTTGTCGCGGCCGTTGCGCCGCCGCTCCTCGGCGAGCGTCGATTGCGAGGGTGAGGTGATGTACTCGATCCAGTCCGACATCTCCTGCACCGTGCCCGAGCCCACGTTCACGGCGAGGTAGGTCTTGGCGCCGAGCAGCTCGGCGAGCTCGAAGTATTCGTGCGTGCCGAACGTGTTCGGCTCGATCACGCCGCCCCAGAACGTGTTCACGCGTTTCGGCCGGCGGTCGCGCGGTCCGATGCCGTCGCGCCAGTGGTACTCGTCGGCGAAGCAGCCGCCGGGCCAGCGCAGCACCGGCACGCCGAGCGCGCGCAGCGCCGCGAGCACGTCGTTGCGGTAGCCGCGCGTGTTCGGGATCGGCGAGTCCTCGCCCACCCAGATGCCCTCGTAGACGTTGCGTCCCAAGTGCTCCATGAACTGGCCGTAGAGGTTCTCGTCGATCTTGGCGCCGGGACGATCCGCGTGGATCAAGAGCCGAGCCTCGATCGGCGCGGGCTGCGACCGCGCGGACGGCGCGGCGAAGGTGGCAACGGCCGCGGCGATGACGATGGCGAGTCGCATGCGCTTTCCCCCGAAGTGGCTGGCGTGGATGCGCCCGCAACACTACCGCATCCCGGGGCGCGGTTCCCACTCCGCGGGGAGCCGCTCGGTCTGCTCCCACGGCATCCGCGCGCTGTCCCCGAAGGAGGCACGGACGTAAGCTTAGCCGTCGCCGGTCCTCGTCCGTGACCACCGGGAAGGGTTCCGTACCTCTAGGTGGAGCCGCGAGTCGAGGGCCGCCGGCAGCTGCGCCTCACCGGGGGTAAGAAGCATGAAAACTAGGGCGATCTGGACCACCGCCGCGTCGGCAGTCGCGCTCTGCGTCCATCTCGCAACCTTCACGAGCCTCGCGGAGGCGCAGGACAAGCCGCGGCCCTGGACGCAGCGCACACCCTGGGGCGATCCCAACCTCCAGGGGCAGTGGACCACCGAACACGAATATGGCGTTCCGTTCGAACGGCCGACCCAATTCGGCACTCGCGAGCTCCTCACCGACGAGGAATACGCGAAGCGGCTCGCCGACGTGGAGGAACGCGACGCGCGCGATCTGAAGCCGGTCGACGTGCTCGCCGGCAAGGTCGAAGGGGCTGGCGCCCCGATTCCGCACTGGCGCGAATACGAGACGGACTCGCGCCGCACCTCGCTCGTGATCGACCCGAAGGACGGCCGCCTGCCGCCGCGAACGCCGCAGGCCGCGCCGCTACGCGTGGAACGGTGCGGCAGCCTGGCGCGGGGCGAGCCCTGCGACTCCTACAAGGACTACAACCTCGGCGTGCGGTGCATCGTGCACGGCGGCGGCTTTCCGGACGCGATGTTTCCGGCCGTCTACAACGCCAACTTTCAAATCGTGCAGGCGCCGGGTGTGGTGGCGATCACCTACGAGCTGATCCACGACACGCGTGTCATTCCGATCGATCCGTCGCCGAAAGCGGAAGCGAAGCACCTGTCCCCGGCCATCCGCATGTACATGGGGGACGCCCGCGGGCACTGGGAAGGCAACACCCTCGTCGTCGAGACCACCAACCTGAAGGCGGCCACGCGCGGCGCCTCGCCGGAGCTCCGCCTGATCGAGCGCTTCACACGCGTGTCGAGCGGGCTGATCCAGTACCAGGTCACCTTCGTGGACCCGGCTACGTGGACGGCCCCGTGGACCGCCGCGCTCGACATGAAGGCCCGGCCGGACGACGCCGGAGTGTTCGAGTACGCCTGCCACGAGGGCAACTTGGGGTTGCACAACATGCTGTCGACGGCGCGCTATCTCGAGCGCACGGCCGGTCAGGCGGGCACGCCGTCGAAGGAGTCTCGCTAGGCGCCGCGCCGCTACGCTGCGATCACTTCCAGCGTGATGCCGTAGTTGTCGCGGAAGCGGAGCCGCTGCGGCGCAGACGAGAGCACTTCGGCGCCCGCGGCCTTGAGCGCCGGCGCCACCTTGCCCGCGTCGAACGGGGCCACCTTGATCCCGAACTGCACGAAGCGGGGCATCGCACCCGCGGCGGCCTGCTCGAGGCCGATTCGCGTGTTGCGCGCGAGCTCGAGCCACACGCGTCCGGGAACGGCGGGATCGCGTTTTTCGAGGCCGTCGCCGTACACGAAGCGGTAGTAGCGCAGCGCACGCTCGAGATCGCGCACGGCGAGCAGCACGTGGTCGAGCCCGAGCGGAGCGAGCGGCCCGTCGCGCGCAACCTCGAGCGCGGACGGCACGGCGGCGGCCACGAGCCCCGCCGGCGGCTTGAAGAGCTGGAGCTCGAGACCGTCGGGATCGGGGATCATGCCGAACCCGCCGCTCGGCTCGGGATAGCCCGCCGCCGCGAGCTCCTTGCCGATGACCGGGAGGTCCACGGCCTCGGCGAGCGCGCAGTAATGTCCCACCGTCACCGGCCGATCGGCGCCCGCGCCGATGGCGATGTAGCCCACTTGCCGGTCGGGCGGCAGAGGCCCGAGCAGCACGAAGTAGCGCTTGCCCCCGCGGAAGTCCTGCTCGTGCAGCGGCGAGGAGAACACGCGTTTGTAGAAGCGCGCGGACTCCGCCGTGTCGGGCACCACGATGTCGAGATGCTCGAGTCCCAGATTCTTGAGCGGCAGCGCGCGCGCCTGGCCGTGTGCAATCGCGAGCGGCAGCATCGACGCGCAGGCGCCGGCGGAGAGCGCGCCGAGCAGCGTGCGTCGCTTCACGGGCGGGGCTTGGCAGCGCTCGGGATCGTGTTGCTCGTGTCTCATGGAGGCGTCCTCTCTGACATCGTGGCGCGCAGTCTACGGAGCCATGCGTCGAACGTGCCGATCCAGCTCGCCGTGGGCGAGCCGGGATAGCCTGATGCGAACGCGTGGCCGCCTTCCTGCAGCAGATGCGCTTCCACCGGGCGATTGGCGGCGCGCATGGCGGCGAGCAGGTCGAGGCTGTTGGTCACCGGCACGGCCGGGTCGTCGAGCGCGTGCACGAGGAACAAGGGCGGCGTGTCCGCGCCCACGTGCAGCTGCGCCGAGCGGCGCGCAACCATCGCCGCCGACGGGTTCGGGCCGAGCAGCAGCTCGCGCGACACGGCGTGCGTCCCGGGCAGTGCCATCGTCACGACCGGATAGATCAGCGCGGTCGCGAACGGCCGGGCGCTGGCCGTGTCCGCGGCGTCCACGGGCGCGTACACGGGCTCCGCGAAACCGGTGGCGAGCGTCGCGGCGAGGTGACCGCCCGCGGAAAAGCCCACCACGCTCAGCGTTCGCGCGTCCACGGCCCAGCGCGACGCGTTCGCGCGGATCACGCGCACCGCACGTTGCGCGTCTTGCAGCGGCACGTCCTCGCCTTGTTGCCAGCCTTCTCCGGGCAGGCGATAGACGAGCACGAACACCGTGTAGCCGAGCTCGTTGAGCTTGGCGGCGAAGTCGGCGCCTTCGTTCTGCACCGACACGAACAAGTAGGCGCCGCCCGGGATCGAGAGCACCGCCTGGCCGTTCGGGCGTTGCGGCTTGAAGATGCGCAGCTCGGGCGTTGCGACGTTGGCAACGAACGGCGCCGGCCAACCGGCAGGCAACGGCACGGACACGAACGTGCCGCCCGGCGGCGCGGACGGCCACAGCGGCCACGTGGGCGCGGCGCTCCAGGCGCGCGAGGTCTGCGG
>DASUFK010000295.1:0-4363 GCA_036274615.1 Gammaproteobacteria bacterium
AGCAGCGTGAACGCGGCCACGGCGATGAAGGCGTAGAGGTAGTAGCGGTTGCCGGTGGGCCGGTCGCCCGGCAGGTCCGAGTACAGGTGGATGTCGTCGAGCGGCTGGAGCCAGGCGCGCCACTGCGCGTTGATCCGGTCGCCCTGCTCCTTCATGTTGCGCTCGAAGAACGCGCGCGACACCTCGCCGAACCGGGCCGGATCGTAGCCCTCCGGCATCAGCACGTAGGTGAAGGTGCCGATGTTGAAGAGCTGCCGGCGTCGCGCCGTCACGTCGTCCGGGAGCGCCATCAATGGGTTGTTGTAGGAGAACAGCCAGTCGTATTTGAGGTGTGTGTTCTCGGGCAGGTCGTCGAACACGAGCCCGATCAGCACCTCGCTGTTGCCGTCGATCGTGAGCGTCTGGCCCACGGGATTCTCTTTGCCGAAGTAGAACTCGGCCATCCGGCGGCTGATGGCAACGCCCCTCGGAGCTTGGAGAGCGGTCGCCGCGTCGCCGTAGAGGATCTTGTGGGTGAAGACCTTGAACACGCTCGGATCCGCGACGTACACGTCGTCCCAGTACCGGCTCACGCCGCCGCGCTGAATGAGGCGCTGCGTATTCGACGAGAAGAACCGCACGAACTCCTGCACTTCCGCGTTCTCGTCCTTCAGCATCGGGCCGAGCACCGCGGAGGTGGTGGCGAAGCGCTCCAGCTTGCCGTTGATCTCGAACTCGTTGGCCACGCGGAAGATGCGCTTGTGGTTCGCGTGGCCGTGGTCGTAGGTGAGCTCGCTGCGCAGGTACACGCCGAGGATCAGGCAGCATGCGGTCGCGAGGGCGAGGCCGCCGATGTTGAGGAACGCGTAGGCCTTGTCGCGCGCCAGCGTGCGCAGCGCGATCTTCAAAGTCGTCGAGCTCATTCGGTTCGCGATTCCTGGAGATGCAGCTTGGATGCCCGCAAGCTCCAAAAGGTTACACCGACGGCGCGCGATGTCGATCCGTATCGCGGAGCGGCGCCGGGGCCGTGTATCGTTCGCTCGCGCCGGCAGCGCCGAGGAATCGATCGAAATGCCGAATGACGCAGCACCCCGCCCCGATGCGCCGCTGACGCTGCTCGGCGGTCTCACGCCGAGGCGCTTCCTGAAGCGCCACTGGCAGCGCAAGCCGTTGCTCGTGCGCGCGGCGCTGCCGCGCTTCGAGCCGCTGCTCGGCCGTGCGCAGTTGTTCGCGCTCGCGCGGCGCGCCGGCGTGGAGTCGCGGCTCGTGGTGCGAGACGCTCGCGGCAGATGGACACTCGAGCACGGCCCGTTCGAGAAGGCGGCGCTGCCGCCTCCGTCGCAGCCGCGCTGGACTCTGCTCGTGCAGGGCGTGGACCTGCACCACGACGCGGCGCACGCGCTGCTCCAGTCGTTCCGGTTCGTGCCGGACGCGCGCCTGGACGACTTGATGATCTCCTGGGCCAGCGACGGCGGCGGCGTCGGGCCGCACGTGGACAGCTACGACGTGTTCCTGCTGCAGGCGGCGGGCACGCGCCGTTGGCGCATCGGCCGAGAGCGCGCTCCCAGCTTCGTTCGCGGCTCGCCGCTCAAGATCCTGCGGCGTTTCTCGCCCACGGAGGAGCACGTACTCGGGCCCGGCGACATGCTCTATCTGCCGCCGCAGTGGGCGCACGAAGGGGTGGCCGAGGGCGGCGAGTGCATGACCTACTCGATCGGCTTCCGCGCGCCGCGGCGGCGGGAGCTCGCCGCCGCGCTCCTGGAACGGCTCGCGAGCGACTCTACCGACGAGACGATCTACGAGGACGCCCGGCTCGAAGCCGCCAAGCGGCCCGCCGAGATTCCGGCACGGCTGCAACGGTTCGCCGCCGCGGCGGTGCACGAGCTCCTCGGCCGTGACGGAATCGACGCGGCGCTCGGCGAGATTATGTCCGAGCCGAAGCCCGGGGTGACGTTCGACGAGCCCGGCAAGAGGTGGACGAAGGGCGCCGTCGTGCTCGATCGCCGCACGCGGATGCTCTACGACGAGCACAACGTGTACATCAACGGCGACAGCTACCGCGCAACGGGCGCCGACGCGCGAGTGCTGCGCCGGCTCGCCGATACGCGTCGCTTGGACGCCAAGACCGTGCGGGCCGCGAGCTCGGCGGCGCGGGCGTTGCTTCGGGAGTGGTGTGCCTCTGGGTGGCTGTGGCCAGAAGGCGATCGCGAGCCGCGGGAGTAGCCGCGCGTAGATGCAAGATCTACGCCGCTCGTCGGGCCGGATGCGCGAGCGCCAGCGATGCGTCGGTGGACTGCGACGTTTTGACGCAACGGCGCGGCCGCATGAGACTCCGGCCCAACGGGTGATCGGGGGATCACAAACGAAGTTCACGGGTCGATGCGCCGTGGGGGCGCACAGACGGCCGTTCTAGCCGCTCGTAATTTTTTTGCCGACGGGCGGCACGATGCGTGCCCGAAGTGTTTCTCTCTGTTCTGTACCGATTTCCATTTTTTGGAACGCGGCGCTCGAAGCTCGTGTTGAAGCCGGAGTCTGCGCGGACGACGCGCTGGGGCTCCTCATGCACTACAACACAGGGAGTCTAGCGTCATGAGATCCGCTATTGCGTCGTGCCTGCTGGTTGGTTCGCTGCTCGCCGCCTCGGCCGGTGAGGCAGCCACGTACTACGTGCGGGCCGGCGGCAACGACAGCGCCGACGGCCGCTCGCATGCCAACGCGTGGGGTTCGCTGAGCGCCGTCAACAACCGGACGTTTGCGGCAGGCGACATCGTCCTGCTTCACGAAGGCGATACGTTCTACGGAACACTCACCGTCAATTGGTCGGGCACGTCCACCACGCAGCCCGCGGTGGTCGGCGCCTACTATCTGAAGGACGGGGTTGCAGCAAGGGGCTACCAGAACGGCCGGCCCGCGATCGACGGGCGTAACGCTCTGCCGAGCGGCCGCTACGACGCTCTCTTGCACGTGACCGGCGACCGGGTGCGCGTCGAGAACATCAAGGTCATGAACTCGCGCGGCCGAGGCATCGATTTCTTGAGCTCGGATGACTCGTGGGCCGTGAATTGCTACGTCGACCGCGTCTACGGCAGCGGCATCCAGTTCCAGAGCTCGGCGAACGCGCACGTGCAGCAAAGTTACGTCACGCATGCCGGGCAGGCCTTCAAGGACGGCGCAACCTGGGGCAGCTCCATCGAGATCTACAAGTCGCTCGCCGCGGTGGTCGAGAACAACCTCGTCTTCGAAAACTATGGCGAGGGCATCAACGCTCACGGCGGCTCCACCGCCACGATCATCCAGGCCAACACCGTCTACGGGGTTCGTGCGGTGGGCATCTACGCAGATGCGGCGCCGGACACTACCATCCGCCGCAACATCGTGCTCGGCACGACGAATTCCGAATACTGGCGGTCCGCACGAACCGTGGGCGCAGGCATCGCGCTGAACAACGAGAGTTACCACTACGACCGGGAAGGCTTAAGTCCCGCGGTTCAGACGCAACGCGCGAGGGTCTACGACAATCTCGTGGCGTTCACGGCGTCGGGCGTTGCCATCTGGGGCGAGTACGCCGGCTCGTCGTTCGACGGTACGGTGATCTTCAACAACACGTTCGTCGACAACGACAATCAAATCGCGGTGCTCGGCACCCCGAAACCGAGCTCGAAGCTCATCAACAACGTTTTCCTGTCGTTGAGCTCCGGCACGCACGACGTGAGCGGCGGCCCGTCGCTCGGCGGCATGGTCGCCAAGAGCAACTACTTCAGCCAGGGCAATCCGGGGGGCGATTTCGCGAACGCGGGCAACCGGTACACGGGCATCAAGCTCAAGAAGATGTCGGGCTGGCGAGCCATCAGCGATAGGACCCAAGTTACTTGGAAGGACTTCGACAATCAGACCGACTCGACCTCGATCGGTGCGGGCGACGACGAACCGAGCAGAATGGCCTCAGGCGGCGATGCGTTTCAGTTGGACTTCAACAAGACCAGTCACAACCAGCCCATGGACATGGGGGGGCTGAAATTCAACCTGCCGGTCGTGGCCAAGATGCCCGCCGCACCGGAGAACCTGGCCCTGAATTGAGCCCGGCGATCAGGCGGCGCTGCGCAACGGTGCCGCCGGTTTCCGCGCCTGGACGAACACGGAGTCGCACGAGAGATCGTCATCGGACAGGTGCCGCCACCGTTTGGTCAGGCTTGCTCGGCTGATGCCGTTGGCGCGGCGCTGCGCAACGTAGAGGATCTCGAAACCGCACCGGCGCATGTGGCCCAAGTGCGTGGACCACGGCTCGCGATTGATGAGAAACGATCGCCTGCCGCGCATCAGCGTCCACATCGGCTCCGAGATCGCCCAGTGGCCGTTCCATTCCTTGGTGAGCCCGTGCGACCAC
>DASUFK010000296.1:0-7155 GCA_036274615.1 Gammaproteobacteria bacterium
GCGAGCTTCACCATGATGTTGCCGATCGGAACCGACGCCACGTCGGTCTTCACCGTTGCACCCGCCTTCTTGGCGGCGGCCACGGTGGCGACGACGTCGGACACGTGGAAGATCGCGTGCGCCATCGCATCGTTGGCCGCGCCGCCTTCGCGTCGCTCGACGAGGAACTCGGGCGAGTTGCCCGCCTTGGCCGCGGCGACGGTGGCGCCGTAGCGCATGATGATCTCGGTCGGCGGCTGCCCCACTTGGTCGATCTGCTTGAGGCCGAACGCCGCGTCGTAGAACTTGGCGAGCGCAACCACGTCCTTCGCGCCGAGCCGCACCGCGAGAACCGAGACGTCCGCCTGCACGCACGTCAACCAAGTGAACGCCGCGAGACCCAATCCTGCCGCCGTCAACCGTCGCATGTGTTTCTCCTTGTTCGTATCGAGGTGGCCGAATACGCCTGCGCCATAGTAAGCCAAACACGGGCGCCGCGGCGCTGCCGGCCGCTAGAGCACGCCGTCGAAGTGCAGCGGGATCGGCTCGACGCGGAACGTGCCGGCCGCGTCGGCGTCGATCCGGTAGCCGCCCAGATCCTTGCAGCTCGCCACCCAGACGCCGGCCGCCGTCTCGCGAGACCGGGCGACGTCGTCGCAGTAGAACCCTGCCCGCCGAATGGCCGCGAGCAGCGTGTTGTTTCGAACGGTCTCCGGCATCTCGCCGAGCGCGGGCTGCCGAGCGGCGGCGGGGGGCGAGCGCGCTCCCCGATCTTTGGCGGGCGGTGACGCCTCCGCGCTCGCGAGCACGACGGTGCCGTGATACGGCAACTGCGGGCCGAGATCCGCGCCCAGGTAGATGCCGGGCGCGCTCGGTGACGCGCCTTGCGGCGGCGTGATGTCGTGAACGCCGCACTCCGCAAGACAAACCCACGCGGTTCCTTTGCTCGGCCGGACATCGAGCGTGAGCGGCTGCAACGGCGCGAGCAGATAGCCGAAGGACTCATACTCCGAATCGAAGAAATTGCCCCGATCCTTCGCGCCGTGCACGTTGCCGACGAGCGCGACCACGCGCGCCGACGGCCGCTCCGCTACCCGATCTCGAACCGCTTGCGCCATGACCGCGTCGCGCGTGAGCCCCGCGCGTTGACCGTCCATCGCCAGGACGAAGACCGGCAGGCGGTGCCGCCGAAGGCCGCGGGCTCGCTCGATCAGGTCGGCCATCGCGACGCTCGTGCGGCCGTCGTTGCCGTTCCAGAAAGCGCCTTCGAGTAGAGCGGTACGATCTTCGGCGGTGCCTTCCGAATCTAGATAGGCGGCGATCCGGCCCCGCTCGGTTTCGGGCACCTCCAACGCCAACACCACTTCGTTGCCCCGTTCGGCGATTGCGCAGACGATCTCTCCGGCGAGCCGCGGCGTTTCGCGCGTACCGTGCAACTCCCCGAGGACCACGATTCGTGACGCCAGCATCTCGGCGGTCAGCCCGATGTCCGGCCGGCAATCCGCATCCGCTGCGGAAACAGTCGGCGGCGAGAAAGCCGTCAACGCGGCGGCGGTGAGACCGGCCAGAAGGGCTCGACGAGCAACCCAGGAGAAGCAAAGCGGGAGAGCGATGCCGAGAATGCTGAACCGCGCCATTCGACGCTCCCCGTGGCAAGGCATTCGGCCAAGCGACACGCCTTGTGGCACGCCGCGGCGGACAAAAGTTCCGGCCGGGCCGCAGTCAACGCGTCAGTCGGGGAGATTGAGCTGCCAAGACACCCCGAACCGATCGTTCAGCCAGCCGAAGCGCTTGCTGAAACCGTAGTTGTTCAAGGGCATGAGCACCTGGCCGCCCTCCGAAAGAACGCCGAACACGCGCTCGAGCTCTTCCGGCGAATCGAAGTCCACGAAGATGGAGCTCGAAGGCGTGAAGGAGAAGGCGTGCTTCACGGGGCTGTCCGAGCACATGAACTCGCGGCCGCAGAGCGTGATCACGGCGACCTTGATGGTACCGGCCGCACCGCCCTCGCCTTGCGCGTAGCGCTCGACCCGCACGAAGCCCGAATCGGGGAACGTGGCGAAGTACAGATCCAACGCCGCTTGCGCGCTGCCGCCCTGGAACATCAGAAAAGGTCTTGCCGTTGTCATCGAGAGCCCCCCACGACGCCGTAGCCTAGAGCGCAAACAACAGGTAACAGAGCACCGCGCCCACGACCGTCATGGACAATCCCCAGGCGAGCATCTGATTGAACAGCCGCCGGCTCAAGTCGCCCGCGGGCACCGACGCGATGCAGAGCGCGCCGATCGTCGACAGCGGCGACACGTCGACCAAGTGCCCCGCGATGTTCATCGTGGACGCGATCGCGAGCGCGTCGCCGCCGCCGAGGTTGTCGATGAGCCCCGGCACCGTGGGCAGGAACGCCGGGAGCACGACGCCGGACGTGCTCGAGTACGCCGACACGATGCCGATGGTCACCGCGAGAAACGGCACCACCGTCGCCTGCGTGGCCACGCTCGACAGCAAGTCGGTGAACAGCTCCATGCCGCCCGTCTTCTCGAGCAGGCCGATCAGCACGGTCACGCCGCACACCATGAGGATCGTGCCCCACGGCATCACCTTGATCGCGTCGCCGTCGTCCGCGGCGCGCAGGAGCGACAGCAGCACCGCGCCGGTGAAGGCAGCCATGCCGATATGGAACCCGCCGGGGATCTTGCGCTGCAGGATCACGCCGGCGATCAGCACCGCGATGACGATCAGCGTGAGCATCTGGTGCCGGTCGAGCTTGCGCTCCACCGCGTCTTCCCCTGTCGTCTCGAAGCGCTCTGCGCTCAGCAGCAGCCTGGCGCCGCCGAACAGGAGATAGCCGCCGAAGCCCACGATCGCGTGCGCGAGCAGGTTGTAGAGCCAGGTGGCCGTCTCGTGTCCCGAAAGGCCGATCCGGTTCATGAGGCCGGTCACGATGATGCCGGTGGGCGCGATCGGCGACAGCGATCCCGAATTGCAGCCGGTGCCCACCATGATCGCCATGAGGAACGGCGAAATCCGCATGCGGAGCGCCGTCGCCATCGCCATGGGCGCGAGGAGACCCGTGGTCGCGATGTTGCCGGGGCCCGCGGACGCGAGCGCGGCGCCGAGCCCGAAGTACATCACGGGCACGAGACCCACGCGCCCCTGGCACAGCCGCATCGCGTTGTGCGCCACGATGTCGAGCGTGCCGTTGACGCGCGCCTGGCTGAACAAGAGCGTCACGCCCGCGAGCGTGAGGAACAGGTCGATCGGGAAGCCGGCGGTGACGTCGCGCAGCGGCAAGTGGCCCGCGTACACGCCGATGATCCACGCGAGCGCGATCGCGAGCAGGCCCACGTTCAGGCGCGACGTGCATGACAGCACGATCGCCACCCCAAGGGCGGCGAGAGTGAGGGCACCGAGACTCATCGCTTTGCGCTGCTCACGTGATCTTGGGGTTCGGCGGCGGCAACACGTCCTCGTGGCCCGCCACGACGACGCCCTTCGCGAGCTTCGAGTTCCACATGCCGTAGACGAAGTACACGATGATGCCGGCGACCAGATAGCGGAGGAAGAACGTGCGCGTGTGCTCGATGGCCATCAGCTGCAACAGCAGCAGCGCGCACATTGCGATGCCCAGGATCGGAGTGATCGGGAACAGCGGCGTCTTGAACGGCCGGCGAACTTCCGGCCGAGCCACGCGCAGATAGACGACCGTGGCGCACACCAGGATGAACGCGACCAGCGTGCCGACGTTGGTGAGATCGGCCAGCGCGTCGAGCCCCATGAATCCGGCGAAACCGCACGCGAGCAAGCCGACGAGCAGCGTGTTGATCCACGGCGTCTTGAACCGGGGATGCACGGCGGCGAAGAACGGCGGGATCAAGCCGTCGCGCGCCATGGTGTAGAAGATGCGCGTTTGCGCGTAGAGCAGCACGAGCATCACTGACGAGAGGCCGCAGATCGCGCCGATCTTCACGAGCGCGGCGAACCACGGCAAGCCGATCTGGTTCACGGCCTTCGCGATCGGCGCCGGATCGTTCAAGTCGGTGTAGGGCACGATGCCCACGAGCACCGCCGACACCGCGATGTACAGGATCGTGCAGATCAGCAGCGAGCCGATGATGCCGATCGGCATGTCCTTCGACGGATTCTTCGATTCGGCGCCCGCCGTGGACACCGCCTCGAAGCCGATGTAGGCGAAGAAAATTCGGGCGGCGCCCGCGATCAGGCCGCCGACGCCGTACTTGGTGTCGCTCTCGCCCGTGATGAGGCCCTTGAGCGCGTCCACCACCTGCCCCCAGATGCTCGGCGTCGCGCCGTCGGGATACGGCGGCTGGCGCGGCGGAATCAACGGCGACCAGAGCTCGGGCTTCACGAAGAACACGCCGATCACCACGAACGCCACCACCACCGTGACCTTGATCGCCACCACCACGTTGTTGACGCGCGCCGATTCCGACACGCCGAGCACGAGCAGACCGGTGACCGCGACGATCGCGATGATCGCGGGGAGGTTCACCGAGCCCATGCCCACCACGGCGCCGCTCGTGAAGTCCGTGACCTCGGTGCCCGGTGCGCCCCGTAACGCGGCCGGGATGTCCATGCCGAGATCGTGCAGAAAGCTGGCCACATAGCCCGACCACCCGGCCGCGACCGTGGACGCCGCGAGGCCGTACTCGAGCACGAGCAAGAGCCCCATGATCCAGGCGACTACCTCGCCCATCGAGGCGTACGAGTACGAGTAGGCCGAGCCCGACACCGGAATCGCCGACGCGAGCTCCGCATACGACAACGCCACGAGCGCGCAGAGCGTGCCGGTGATGATGAACGAGATCATGATCCCGGGTCCCGCGAACTGCGCCGCCGCGCGCCCGGTGAGCACGAAGATGCCCGTGCCGATGATGCAGCCGATGCCGAGCAGCACCAGGTTGGTTGCGTTCAACGAGCGCTTGAGCTCGCCGTGCTCGAACTCGGCGTGCATCTGCTCGACCGATTTGCGGGCGAACAGCCGCCCGATCCCACGCTTCGCCATCAGACCCTCCCCGAAACCTACGGCGCTCTCACGCGCTCCGCTGCTCGGCTCTCGCCCGCCACACTTCCACCGCCATCGGCACCAGCGACAGAACGATCACGGCGATAATCGCGAGACCGAAGTTCTCCTTGACCACCGGATGATTGCCGAAAAAGTAGCCGAGCAAGCCGAACGACCACACCCACAGGATGCCGCCGCCCACGTCGAACGCGAGAAACCGGCCGTAGCTCATCCGGCCGACGCCGGCCACGAACGGCGCGAAGGTGCGCACGATCGGCACGAACCGCGCGAGCACCACGGCCTTGCCGCCGTGCTTCTCGTAGAAGCGCTGCGTGCGGAGCAAGTATTCGTACTTCAGCCAGCGGCTGCGCTGCGTGAACACGCGCGGCCCCACGAACCGGCCGATCGCGTAGTTCAGGTTGTCGCCGATCACCGCGGCCGCGGTGAGCAGCGCGAGAATCTTGACCACGTCGAGCACGCCGGCGGCGGCGAGCGCGCCCGTGGCGAACAGCAGCGAGTCGCCCGGCAGAAACGGCGTGACCACCACGCCGGTCTCCATGAAGATCACCAGGAACAGGATCCCGTAGATCCACGGGCCGTAGGCATTCGCAAGGTCGAGCAGGTACCGGTCGACGTGCAGCAGAGCCTCGAGCAACTGCATCGGTTACCGGCTCATCCCGCGGCGGACGTTGGCGATCTTCGACCCTCTCGGCATGCAGAGTGCTCTCTCGGAATTGGCCGGACTGTATCACTGCCCGCCGCAAATAGGGACACGTTACTTTTTCGGCGCGCGCGTTCGTTCGGAGTGCCGCTTCTCACTTTGGCCGCGCGACCCGCGTAAGAGCTGCGGCCGTACCTCGAACGGCCCTCCCGAGACCGTCGCCGCACAGGGATGTGCGGCGAGGAGGCCCAGGGATGATGGAATGGACTCCTCCTGCAGCAGCATGTACGGCATCTAAGTGCCAAGCTGCGTTTGAGTCGCTAAACCTAGCAGAAGGAGTCCGAGATGGATGCTACGACGATCGGTGTGGACCTCGCAAAGAACGTGTTTGAAGTGGCAGTGGCCGATGAGCGCTATCGCGTTCAAAGCCGTCAACGGCTGACGCACGCTCGATTTGCACGGTTCTGTGCCAACCACCCGAAGAGCGAGTTCGTGATGGAGGCCTGTGGGTCGGCCCACTACTGGGGTCGTCGCCTGAAGGAGCTCGGTCATGAGGTTCGGCTACTGCCTGCGCAGTACGTGAAGGCGTACGTCAAGCGCAACAAGACGGATGCGGCCGATGCGGCGGCGCTGATCGAGGCATCGCGCTGTGCGGACATTCCCTCAGTGCCGGTGAAGAGTGTTGAGCAGCAAGCGGTACAGCAGCTGCACCGGCTGCGCGAGCAGTTCAAGGGCACGCGTAACGCGCGCATCAACCAGTTGCGAGGGATGTTGCGTGAGGTGGGCATCGTGATCCCGCAGGGAGTGGCTAAGGGGCTTACGGCGATTCGTGAGGCGCTGGCGATTGCTGACAACGGCTTGCCGGATATGTTGCGGCCCTGGGTAGCGCAGTTGCTGGAGGAGGTTACCCACCTGAAGGAGCTGATGAGCCGCCTCGAGCGGGAGCTAAAGATGCTGGTGCGGGAGGATGCGGTGGTGCAACGGCTGATGACGATTCCCGGGGTGGCCGAGCTCGTGGCGAGCGGCGTGCGCACCGCGGTGGGGGATATCCAGCGGTTCAAATCCGGCCGCCACCTCGCGAGCTGGATAGGGCTGACGGCTCGCGAACACTCTTCAGCTGAACGCCGCCGGTTGGGCCGCATGAGCAAAGAGGGCGATACGTATTTGCGGATGCTCCTGATCAACGGCGCCCGCTCAGTCCTGGCGGCCGCGCAGCGAAAACAGCGTGCCGGCCAACCCCTCGATGGGTTGCGTCGCTGGGCGCTCGCCACGGCGCAGCGGCGTGGCCACAACAAAGCGACGGTGGCGTTGGCCAACAAGCTCGCGCGCATCATCTGGGCGACCTGGCGCCATGAGCGGCCGTTCGACGGTAACTGGGCTTTGAGCGCCGCCTGAAGTGCGCTCCCTTTCTCTCAAGCTGACGAAGTGATCGCAGTTCATGAGTAGCGGATCGGCCGCTGGCGCGGTGAAGTCGAGGAAGACCCTGGCCGTT
>DASUFK010000297.1:0-13254 GCA_036274615.1 Gammaproteobacteria bacterium
CATCCGCGAGGAGCTCGACGAGCGCGCCGAGCGCGGCCGCGACAAGCTGCCCAAGCCGGCCGAGATCAAGGCGGTGCTCGACGAGTACGTCATCGGCCAGCAGACCGCGAAGAAGGTGCTCGCGGTGGCCGTCTACAACCATTACAAGCGGCTCGAGACGCGCAATCGCGACAAGAGCAAGCAGGATATCGAGCTCGCCAAGAGCAACATCCTGCTGATCGGCCCCACGGGCTGCGGCAAGACGCTGCTCGCGGAAACGCTCGCGCGCCTGCTGAACGTGCCGTTCACGATCGCCGATGCCACCACGCTCACCGAGGCGGGCTACGTCGGCGAGGACGTCGAGAACATCATTCAGAAGCTCCTGCAGAAGTGCGAGTACGACGTCGAGAAGGCGCAGACCGGCATCGTCTACATCGACGAGATCGACAAGATCTCGCGCAAGTCCGACAACCCGTCGATCACGCGCGACGTCTCCGGCGAGGGCGTGCAGCAGGCATTGCTCAAGCTCATCGAAGGCACGATCGCGTCGGTGCCCCCGCAGGGCGGCCGCAAGCATCCGCAGCAGGAGTTCTTGCAGGTCGACACATCTAATATCTTGTTCATCTGCGGCGGCGCCTTCTCGGGTCTCGACAAGATCATCTTGAACCGCTCGCGCAAGAGCGGCATCGGATTCGTCGCGGAAGTGCGAGCGCCGGACGGCGGCGAGCACATCAACGAGCTCTTGGGCGACGTGGAGCCCGAGGACCTGATCAAGTACGGGCTGATCCCGGAGTTCGTGGGCCGCTTGCCGGTGGTCGCCACGCTCGAGGAGCTCGACGAGGAAGCGCTGATCGAGATCCTCACCGAGCCCCGCAACGCGCTCACGAAGCAATATCAAAAGCTCTTCGACATGGAAGGCGTTGAGCTCGAGTTCCGCGAGGATGCGCTGCGCGCGGTCGCGCGCAAAGCCATGCAGCGCAAGACCGGCGCGCGCGGGCTGCGTACGATTCTTGAAAACGTTCTGCTCGACACGATGTACGACCTGCCGTCCATGACCAACGCCACCAAGGTCGTCGTCGACGACGCCGTGGTCACGGGCGAGACCAAGCCGTACGTGATCTATGAGGCCGACGAGCCGGCCGCTGTCGGTGACGAACGTCGCTGAGCGCCGGCAGGTCGGGCCTCATTCGCGCCGAGCTTCCGAAGGCGCACTCGACGCCCAACGAAATGGGGTCTGACCCTAATGCGGCGCGGCCGGAGCCGCGCAGCGCGCTCCACCAGTGAACGAGAACCAACGAATGCAACCTGAGAGCCCCGACACACCTGCACCCCGACGCCTCCCGGTCTTGCCGTTGCGCGACGTCGTGGTCTACCCCCACACCGTGATCCCGCTGTTCGTCGGCCGCGAGCGGTCCGTGACCGCGCTCGACCAAGCGATGGCGTCCGGACGCGAGATCCTGCTGGTGGCCCAGACGCAGCCCGACATCGACGAGCCGTCGCCCAAGGACATCTATCAGATCGGCACGCTCGCCACGATCCTGCAGCTGCTCAAGCTGCCCGACGGCACGGTCAAGGTGCTGGTCGAAGGCATCAAGCGCTCCCGGCTGAAGAACCTCAAGGTCGCCGAATGCTTCACTGCCGAGGTCGAGGAGCTGCCCGACGGCGCCGCCAGCGACCCGCGCGAGATGGATGTGCTCACGCGCTCGGTCATGTCGCGCTTCGACCAGTACGTGAAGCTCAACAAGAAGATCCCGCCCGAGATCCTCACGTCGCTGTCGGGCATCGACAGCCCGAGCCGGCTCGCCGACACGGTAGCCGCCCAGATGGCGCTCAAGCTGTCCGAGAAGCAAAAGGTGCTCGAGATCGCCGAGGTGCGTCCCCGCCTCGAGCACGTGCTCGGGCTCATCGACGGCGAGATCGACATGCTGCGGATCGAGAAGCGCATCCGCGGCCGCGTCAAGCAGCAGATGGAGAAGAGCCAGCGCGAGTACTACCTGAATGAGCAGATGAAGGCCATTCAGAAAGAGCTCGGCGAGATGGAGGACGCGCCGAACGAGCTGGCCGAGCTCGAGCAGAAGATCAAGGCCGCCGGGATGCCGAAGGACGCCAAGGAGAAGGCCACGTCGGAGCTCGGCAAGCTCAAGCTGATGTCGCCGATGTCCGCGGAGGCTACGGTCGTCCGCAACTACATCGACTGGCTGGTGAAGGTGCCTTGGAAGAAGCGCACCAAGGTTCACCAGGACCTCGCCGACGCCGAGCGCGTGCTCGAGGAAGATCACTACGGCTTGGAGAAGGTAAAGGAGCGAATCCTCGAGTACCTCGCGGTGCAGCAGCGCGTGAAGGAGCTGAAGGGCCCGATCCTCTGCTTGGTCGGTCCCCCGGGCGTCGGCAAGACGTCGCTCGGCCAAAGCATCGCCCGCGCCACCAACCGCAAGTTCGTGCGCATGTCGCTCGGCGGCGTGCGCGACGAGGCCGAGATTCGCGGCCACCGGCGCACGTACATCGGCTCGATGCCGGGCAAGATCGTGCAGAACCTGGGCAAGGTGAAGGTTCGCAATCCGCTGTTCCTGCTCGACGAAGTCGACAAGATGTCGATGGACTTCCGCGGCGATCCGTCATCGGCGCTGCTCGAGGTGCTCGACCCGGAGCAAAACTCCACGTTCAACGACCACTATCTCGAAGTCGACTTCGACCTGTCCGAGGTGATGTTCGTTTGCACGGCGAACAGCTTGAACATCCCGGCGCCGCTGCTCGACCGAATGGAAGTGATCCGTCTTCCCGGCTACACCGAGGACGAGAAACTCAACATCGCACGCCGCTATCTGATCCCGAAGCAAATGCGGCAGAACGGCCTGCAGGAGTCGGAGCTCAAGGTCTCCGATTCCGCGATCGTCGACATCATTCGCTACTACACGCGCGAGGCGGGCGTACGCAACCTCGAGCGCGAGGCGGCCAACATTTGCCGCAAGGTCGTGAAGCAATTGCTGTTGAAGCCGCGCAAGGGAATGGTGCGGGTCGATCACGGCAATCTCTCGAAGTTTCTGGGCGTGCGGCGGTTCCGCTACGGCCGCGCGGAGGAGAACGATCAGATCGGTCAGGTCACCGGCCTCGCGTGGACCGAAGTCGGCGGCGAGCTGCTCACGATCGAGGCTGCGATCGTGCCGGGCAAGGGCAAGCTGATCCACACGGGCCAGCTCGGCGACGTGATGCAGGAGTCGATTCAGGCGGCGATGACGGTCGTGCGCAGCCGGGCCACCGTGCTCGGCCTCGACGAAGGATTCCACGTGAAATCCGACGTGCACATTCACGTTCCGGAAGGCGCCACGCCCAAGGACGGTCCGTCGGCGGGTATCGGCATGTGCGCGGCGCTCGTATCGGCGCTCACCAGGATTCCGGCGCGCTCGAGCGTGGCGATGACGGGTGAGATCACGCTGCGCGGCGAAGTGCTCCCGATCGGCGGTTTGAAGGAGAAGCTGCTCGCCGCGCATCGAGGCGGCATCGAAACCGTTCTGATTCCGGCGGACAACGAAAAGGACCTCGCTGAAATCCCGAAGAACATCAAAGACAAGTTGAATATTGTTCCGGTCAAGTGGATCGACGAGGTTTTCGAGTTGGCATTGCAGCAAACTCCGCGGCCCACGCGCAGCGAAGTCGTGGTGACGCCAGAAAGAGACACTAGCGTCGAAGGTAGCGAATCGAGTGAAGCAACGCTGCCGCATTAGCGGAAGCGTTTGTTGACACGCGAAAATCCGCCTTGGTATAAGGTTGCGTGCTTTCGAGGCGGCGATTTGCGGCCAAAGCTTCGAAGCGAAAAAAGATTCGTGGGTAGACGCTCACGCAGCGTCTGGGGTCAACGTTCCTAAATCAATTTGCGCAAGGGATACGAATGAACAAAGCGGAACTCGTAGATGCGGTAGCGGCTGCCGCAAGTCTCTCGAAAGCTGATGCCGGACGTGCGGTCGACGCGGTGGTGAACAGCATCACGGCGGCGCTCAAAAAAGGTCAACAAGTTTCCGTCGTCGGCTTCGGAACGTTCGGCGTGAAGCATCGCGCCGCACGCAGCGGACGCAATCCGCGCACCGGAGAGACGATCAGCATCGCGGCAAGCAACGTACCCGGGTTCAAAGCTGGCAAGGCATTGAAGGATGCCGTAAACTGACCGGCTCTGTCCCCAGGGTGCTTAGCTCAGCTGGTAGAGCGTCGCCTTTACACGGCGAATGTCGGGGGTTCGAGCCCCTCAGCACCCACCAGAAATGAGCCGGAGTGGTAGTTCAGCTGGTTAGAATACCGGCCTGTCACGCCGGGGGTCGCGGGTTCGAGTCCCGTCCACTCCGCCAGATACTGAGATCAAGGACAGATTTGATTTCCGCGTGACGCCAAGGGCACACGCGGAATAGAGTCTGTCCTTGTTTTTTTGGACGACTGACCGGAAAGCCCCATGCTGCAACGAATCCATGACACGGTCGGCACCTGGGTGGCGGTGCTGGTGCTCGGCCTCATCACCGCCGGCTTCGTTTTCTGGCGGGCGGACTACGGCGGGGTGGGCCGTGCCACCTACGCGGCCAAGGTGAACGGCGAGAGCGTCTCGATCGACGAGTTCGACCGCGAGCTCCAGGCGCGCCAGAACCAGTTCCAACAGCAGTATCGCACCGAGCTCACCGACGACATGCGCAAGGAGCTCCGCCGCAGCGTGGTGGAGCGGATGGTGAACGACGAGGTCCTGAAGCAGCGCGTCGAGCAGCAGCACTACCGGGTGTCGGACGAGCGTCTCTCCGACTGGATTCGTTCCGTGCCCGCTTTCCAAGTGGACGGCCAATACGACGATAACGTCGCGATGGGCCTGCTGCGTAATCAGGGGATCAACCCCGAGGCGTTCAAGGCCTCGCAGCGCCAGAGCATGGAAGTGCTCGAGCTGCAAGCGGGGATCGCCGATTCCACGTTCCTCACGCCTGCGGAATTTCGCCGCTATATCGAGCTGGCCAGTCAGCGCCGCGAGATCGCGTACGGTCTGTTCGCCATCGACGCGTTTCTCGCAACCGCTACCGTGGACGAGGCGGCGATCGCTGCTCACTACGAGAGCAACAAGGACAGCTACAAGACCACCGAGACGGTCGATTTCGAGTACGTGGATCTCTCGGTCGCCGACATTGCCGCAAAGATATCCGTCACCGACGACGACCTGCGCACGCTCTACGAGCAGGAGCGCGAGCGGTTCCAGACCGTGGAAGACCGGCACGCGCGCCACATCCTGATCGCGGTGCAAGGCGACGACGAGGCCGCCGCTCGAGCCAAGGCCGAGAGCGCCGAGGCGAGGCTCCGCAACGGCGAGGATTTCGCTGCCGTCGCGAAGGACATGTCCGACGACGCCGGCACGAAGGCGCAGGGCGGCGACCTGGGCTGGATGTCGCGCGGCGACGGCGGTCCGTTCGAGGACGCACTGTTCGGGCTCAAGGTCGGCGAAGTGAGCGCGCCGGTGCGCAGCGATTTCGGTTTCCACATCATCCGCCTCGACGAGCTGCGTCCGGGTCAAGAGCAGCCGTTCGAGAGCGTGCGCGACCAGCTCGCGAGCGAATACCGCACGCGCGAGGCCGAGCGCGAGTTCGATAGGCGTGCCAACAAGCTCACGGAGCGCGCGTTCGACGCTTACAACGAGCTCGCGACGGTGGCCACGGAGATGGATGTGCCGTTGAAGACGGCCAAGGACTTCCCGCGCACCGGCGATCCGGCTCTGTTCGAGAACAGCGCGCCCGTGGTGCAGGCCGCCTTCGCCGACGAGACCGTCGACAGCGGCCGCAACAGTCAGCTCGTGGAGCTTGCGCCCGATCGCGCGATGGTGCTCCGCGTGACGGCGCACCGATTGCCCGAAGTCGAGCCGCTCGAGAAGGTGCACGACCGCATCAAGGAGCAGCTCACGCGCGCCCGTGCGCAGGAGCTCGCGGAAGCGGCAGCGCAAGCGTTCCTGCAAGACCTGGAGCAGGGTAAGGATCCCGCGCAGGCTGCTGCGGCCCACAGCGGCGTGTGGCACGCGCCGGCGTTCGTCGAGCGCGGCGCCGGGGACGTGCCCGCCGAGGTTCTCTCCGCGGCGTTCGCGCTGCCGAGAGATCAGGTGAACGGCGCCAAGCACCAGGAGGCGGCGCTCGCCGACGGCGGGCACGCCGTGTTCATGGTCTCGAAGGTCGAGCCGGGCGAAGCGACGAGCGTTCCGCAGGACGAGCGGGATCAGCGCCAGCAGGATCTCGCGCAACAATCCGCGCTCGCGGAGCTCACGAGCTACGCCGGCAACCTCCGCCGGCAGGCCACCGTCACGATCCCGCCCGAAGTCCTCACCCCCACCTACTAAAAGGGGCGGCTAGCGCAGCGCCCGTCGCGGCGGCCGTACCTCGGCGGTGTGATGCCTGTGCCGCGGCGGTAGCGACCGCCGAGCCACAGCGCCGAGAGCCGCGGAGCCGGGCGCGCAGCGCCCGGGGCGAGCCGCAGGCGAGCATCCGGAACCGCGGCGGCACTGACTTCTATACTAGCGACACGAGTGAACGACCGCGGGCCGGACCCCGGCGAACGCGCCGTGGCGAGGGAACCGGCCGAAGGCCGGCGAAGTCGCGTGCCGCGGCACGGGCACACACGAAGGTACGGCCGCCGCCGACCGGCGCTGCGCTAGCCGCCGAACGACATCCCGACGATGTTGAAGCCGGAGTCGACGTAGATGGTTTGGCCGGTGATGCCGGCCGCGAGGTCGGAGCAGAGGAACGCGGCGGCGTTGCCCACGTCCTCGATCGTGACGTTGCGCTTGAGCGGCGCCGTGGCGCCGACGTGCGCGATCATCTCCCGGATGCCCTTGACGCCCGACGCCGCAAGCGTGCGGATCGGGCCCGCCGAGATCGCGTTGATGCGGATGCCGTTCGCGCCGAGATCCACGGCGAGGAACCGCACGTTCGCCTCGAGGCTCGCCTTGGCGAGGCCCATCACGTTGTAGTTCGGCAGCACGCGCTCCGCGCCTAAGTAGCTCAGCGTGAGCAGCGCGCCGGCCCGGCCGCGCATCAGCGGCTCGCACTTCTTCGCGAGCGCCGCGAGGCTATAGCTCGAGACGTCGTGCGCGATCCTGAAACCTTCGCGGCTCACCGCGTCGAGGTAACGTCCATCGAGCTGATCGGCGGGCGCGTAAGCCACCGAGTGCACGAGGATGTCGAAGCCGTCGCTCCAGCGGGCGCTCAAGCCCGCGAAGAACGCGTCGATCTGCGCGTCGTCGGCCACGTCGAGCGGCAGCGTGAAGTCGCTGCCGAGCTCGCGCGCCATCTCCTCGACCCGGGCCTTGAGCTTGTCGTTCTGATAGCCGAACGCGAGATCCGCCCCTTCGCGGCGCATCGCTTGCGCGATGCCCCAAGCGATCGACCGGGCGCTCGCGAGCCCGACGATGACGGCGCGTTTGCCGGCGAGAAAGCCCATCAGCGCGGCACTTGCGGCGTCAACCCGACTGCTCGGTGGCGTTGACGAACACAACGAGGCGCTGCCCCGGCTGCAGAACGTCGTCCACGGCGACTTCGTTCCACTCGAGGATCTTCGGCACCGTGACGCGGAAGCGCCGCGCGATCGAGTACAGGGAGTCGCCGCGGCGCACGACGTAGGTGATTTGCTGCGGTTGGTCGGCCGCGAGCGCCGCCGCCACGAGATTGACGGCGGTACGCGGCTCCACCGCAACCGCAGCGGACGCTGCGGACCCCGCGGACGCGAGGGACGCGGCGGCGGTAGCCGCTGCGGAAGGCTTCGTCTCCGCCTCGGGCTCGCGCGACCAGATGACGAGCGTCTTGCCGACGCCGAGCACGTCGCCCGTGGTCATCGAGTTCCAGCTCGCGAGCCGCTTCACGTCCACGCCGTAGGCGCGGGCGATCGACCACAGCGACTCGCCGGACTTCACGATGTGCTCGCTGCGGGCCCCGAGCGCGACGCTCTGCTGGCGCTGCACCCGCGCCGCGGCGGTGGGCGTGAACGTGGGGATGGCTTTCAACGACTGCGGAATCAAGAGCTCGTCGCCGGCGCGCAAGGAGTTGCTGCGCAGCCCGTTGACCTGTTTGAGCACGGCGACGGTCGTGTCGTACTTCGCGGCCAACGCGCCGATCGACTCGCCTTGCTTCACGCGGTGGCGCGTCCACTGCACGAGCTCGCGCTCGCCGAGCGCCGCGAGCGAGCTTTGGAACTGCTCGGCTTGCTCCATCGGCAACAGCAGACGGTGCGGCCCCTCGGGGTCGGTGGCCCAGCGATTCACGCCGGCGTTGAGCGCGTACAGGGCATCGTGGTCGATGCCCGCGAGGTCCGCCGCGAGCGCCATGTCGATCTGGCCGCCGGTGCTCACCACCGCGAAGCGCGGCTGGTTGGACATCTCGGGCAGCGTGATTCCGTAGCGTTCCGGGTCGGCGACGAGCTGGGCGACCGCCAGCAGCCGCGGCACGTAGGTGCGGGTCTCGCTCGGCAGATAATTCTTGATGCCCCAGAAGTCCGTGGGCTTCTTCGCCGCCTTGGCGCGCTTGATCGCGCGCTCGACGTTGGCTTCGCCGGAGTTGTAGCCGGCGACGGCGAGCAGCCAGTCGCCGTCGAACTCCTTGTTGAGCTCTTCGAGGTAGTCGAGCGCCGCACGGGTGGACTCGAGGACGTCGCGCCGCCCGTCGAACCACCAGTTCTGCGCTACGCCGAGCTTGCGGCCCGTGCCGGGGATGATTTGCCAGAGGCCGGACGCGCGGCTGCGCGAGTAAGCGAACGGATCGAACGCGCTCTCGATGACGGGCAGCAGCGCGAGCTCCGCCGGCAGGCCGCGCTTCTCGAGCTCCTCGACGATATAGAAAAGATAGAGGTCGGCCCGCCCGAAGACGCGGTCGACGTATTCCTGATTGCGCGCGTACCAGTCGCGCTCCCGGATGATCGCAGGCTCGGCGGGTATCGTGAGCCCAAATCCGGCTCTGAGCCGGACGAGGAGGTCCTCCTCCATCGGCTCGCGCAGCTCGATTTGCGGCACCGCGATCGGCTCGAGGTCCTCCACCACCAGCGTGGGCGCCGGCTCGAGCGCGGCATCGGCGGAACGGTCGGGTCCGAAGGATTGGCAGGCGGCGATCAAGATGACCAAGGGCAGGAAAGAAAGGGCCCGGAACGCGCTCAGGCGAGTCCGGCCGGGGGGCATATTGTTTTTCTGCATAGACCGCCGGCGCCGCCAGATTTATGAGTATTGACCGTATCGTACCCATCGAGGCGTTCGGCGCAAGGGCGAAAATGGCGACAGGGTCTCGATCGATGCTTTTCGAGGCGGCCCGGCTCGTTGAACTGTGATGGTCTTCTCAGGCACCCTAGGCCCATGAGCCGCGAAGCATTCTTGGCAAACGACTGGCTCGCCACGCCGCTGGGGCGCCGATGTTTGTCAAACGAGCAGCGCTTGATCCGCCGCTCGCTCGAGCGAGTGTTCGGCGAGCAGCTGCTGCAGATCGGCAGCTGGGGCGCCCGCAACTCGTTCCTACGATACGCGCGCACGCAACGCCGGGCGCTCATCGATTGGCGGTCCGCGGTCGACTGCGACCTCGTGAGCGATCCGGAGCGGCTCGCGATCGCGAGCGACTCCGTGGACGCGGTGCTGCTGCCGCACACGCTCGAGCGCACTCCGTCGCCGCACGCGTTGCTGCGCGAAGTCGATCGGATCCTGCGGCCCGACGGTCACTTGATCGTGCTGAGCTTCGCGCCGGCGGGCTTCTGGGGCTTACGCCACATGATGTCGGCGCGCGGCTATCCCGCCGGGCGCGAGCGGATGATCCGCGAGGGGCGGCTCCGCGATTGGCTCGAGCTGCTCAGCTTCGAGGTGGGCTCCGCCCTCCGTTATTGCCACACGTTGCCGCTCGAGCAATTCAAGCAGCTACGCCTCCTGCCGCGCGAGGAGTGGGCGCAGCGCTGGCTGCCGATGCTGTCCGGCGGTTACCTGCTGCGTGCGCAGAAGCGCGTGCATCCGCTCACGCCCGTTCGCATGTGGGCGCGGCCCGCCCGGCTGCGCGTCGTGGGCGGGCTCGTGGAGCCCACCACGCGGGCCACCGTCTCCTGGATACGGCCCGCGGCCGAGCGCCGCGACTCCTAGCAGCGATGACCGACGTCGAGGCTTTCACCGACGGGGCGTGCCGCGGCAACCCCGGCCCCGGCGGCTGGGGAGTGGTTCTGCGCTCCGGCGGCCGCGAGCGCGAGCTCATGGGCGGCGAGCCCGCCACCACCAACAACCGCATGGAGCTCACGGCGGCGATTCGCGCCCTCGAAGCGCTGAAGCGCCCGTGCCGCGTGGCGATCTACACCGACTCGACGTACGTGCGCGACGGCATCACCAAGTGGTTGCCCGCGTGGCGCGCGCGCGGCTGGCTCACCGCCGACCGCAAGCCCGTCAAGAACCAAGATCTCTGGACGGAGCTCGCTGCGCTCGCGGAGCGCCACGAGATCGAGTGGCACTGGGTGCGGGGCCACGCCGGCCACGCCGAGAACGAGCGCGCCGACGCGCTCGCGAACCTCGGGTTGGAGCAGGCGCTGGTCCGCGCATAGGGACAGGTTACTTTTTCGTCTGCGCGCATCGCGAGCCTCGAACGTCTCTCCGAAAAAGTAACCCGTCCCAGGTTGATTTTCGGGAACGGTACGGCAAGATAGCGGCACCCGATGATCATCCACTCGCGCTAACCGCCAGCCGATGCGACAAGTCGTTCTCGACACGGAGACGACGGGGCTCGAGCCTCAGGCAGGCCACCGCATCATCGAGATCGGCTGCGTCGAGCTCGTCAACCGCCGCCGCACCAGCAATCGCTTCCATCGCTACGTGAATCCGGGGCGCGCCGTCGACGCGGGCGCGCTGCAGGTGCACGGCATCGACGACGAATTCCTTTCGAGCCAGCCGCGTTTCGAAGAGGTGGCGGCCGAGTTCCTCGAGTTCGTGCGCGGCGCCGAGCTCGTGATCCACAACGCCGATTTCGACGTCGCGTTCCTGAATCACGAGCTGCGCCGGCTCGACAACGCGCCGCGCGAGATCCGCGACTGCTGCCAGGTGCTCGACACGCTCGCGCTGGCCCGACGGCTGCACCCGGGGCAGCGCAACACGCTCGACGCCCTCGCGAAGCGCTACAACGTCGACAACTCCAAGCGCGAGCTCCACGGCCACGGCGCGCTGCTCGACGCCAATATCTTGGCCGAGATCTACCTGACGATGACCGGCGGCCAAGTGAGCCTGTCGCTCGGCGGGGAGGAGGTGCAGCTGGCGGCGGTCGAGGCGGCGCAGCAGCACGTCGACCGCGCCGGGCTCGAGCTCGTGGTGCCCGAGGCCAGCGCCGAAGAGCTCCGGGCGCACGAGGCGATGCTCGCCAACATCGGCAAGCGGGCGGGGCGCCCGCCCTTGTGGCGCGAGCTCGAGGCGGAGCTCGCGGCCGAGATGCCGCCGGCGTCGGCAGCGGCGTGAAGCCTTCCCGTGTCCGGGCGCTCGTCGCCCGGGCGGGCCTGCGTTCAGGACCCCCATTTCGCACGAAAAACGGGCTCGTCGCCGCACCGCGGCAGCGGCATTGTGATGCGGCTCTCTGCGCGCTTCCGAGGCCCCCAGGTAGAATGCCGCGGCTCGAGAACCAGAGGCTGCCAGCTTGAAATCTCCCAAAGACGCGCGGATCGGAATCATCGGCCTGGGCTACGTGGGATTGCCGCTCGCCGTGGAGTTCGGCAAGCGCTATCCCACCGTGGGCTTCGACATCAAGGCGCCTCGGATCGAGGAGCTCAAGGCGGGCCGCGACTCCACCCTCGAGACCACCTCCGAGGAGCTCGCGGCCGCGACGCAGCTCTCGTTCACCACCCACAAGAACGACCTCAAGGCCTGCAACACCTTCATCGTTACCGTGCCCACGCCGGTGGGCAAGAACAACCGGCCGGTGCTGCTCCCCCTCAAGGGCGCGAGCGAGACGGTGGGCAGCGTGCTCAAGGCGGGCGACGTGGTGGTCTACGAGTCCACCGTGTATCCGGGCTGCACCGAAGAGTATTGCGTGCCGATCCTCGAGCAGTTCTCGGGGCTCAAGTTCAACAAGGACTTCTTCGGCGGCTACAGCCCCGAACGCATCAATCCGGGCGACAAGGAGCATCGCCTGCCGTCGATCAAGAAGGTGACGTCGGGCTCCACGCCCGAGATCGCCGATTACGTCGACGCGCTCTACGGCAGCATCATCACCGCCGGCACGCACAAGGCCTCGACGCTGCGCGTGGCGGAAGCCGCCAAGGTCATCGAGAACACCCAGCGCGACATCAACATCGCGTTGATGAACGAGCTGTCGATGATCTTCAACAAGCTCGGCATCGACACCGAGGAAGTGTTGAAGGCGGCGGGCACGAAGTGGAACTTCCTGCGGTTCACGCCGGGTCTCGTCGGCGGCCATTGCATCGGCGTGGATCCCTACTACCTCACGTACAAGGCCGAGGAGATCGGCTACCGCCCCGAGATCATCCTCGCGGGCCGGCGCTTGAACGACAGCATGGCCGAGCACGTCGCGTCGCGCATGATCAAGCTCATGATCAAGCGCAACATCCAGCCGGCCGGCGCGCGCGTGCTGTGCCTCGGGCTCACGTTCAAGGAGAACTGCCCCGACGTGCGCAACACCAAGGTCGCCGACGTCGTGAAGGAGCTCCAGAGCTTCGGCTGCCGCGTGGACGTGCACGACCCGTGGGCGGATGCCGACGAGGCGCACCACGAGTACGGCATCAGCTTGGTCGCCAAGCCCGACGCGGGGCGCTATGATGCGATCGTCGTCGCGGTGGCTCACAAGGAATTTGCCGCGCTCGGCGCCAAAGGCATTCGTGCCTTCGGTAGCCCGAACGTCGTGATCTTCGACATCAAGCACGTTCTGCCGAAGACCGAGTCCGACGGCCGCCTCTAAGACGAACGGCGGAGGAACGGTTCTCTTGAAGTTGCTCGTTACCGGCGCCGCCGGGTTCATCGGTTTCCATACGTCCAAGGCCCTGCTCGAGCGCGGCGACGAGGTCGTCGGCCTCGACAACCTCAACGAGTACTACGACGTCACGCTCAAGCACGCGCGGCTCGCGATCCTCAAGAAGTACTCGGCGTTCAAGTTCGTGAAGCTCGACCTCGCCGACCGCGAGGGCATGGCCGCGCTGTTCGCCGCGGAAAAGTTCGAGCGCGTGATCCACTTGGGCGCCCAGGCCGGCGTCCGTTACAGCATTCAAGACCCGCACGCCTACATCTCGAGCAACGTGGCAGGCACCATGACCGTGCTCGAGGGCTGCCGGCAC
>DASUFK010000298.1:0-7997 GCA_036274615.1 Gammaproteobacteria bacterium
TTAACGGCGGCGCGGCGCCCGAGGACGAGGCGGTGCTCGCCGCGATCGAAGCGATGCGAGAGCAGAATCCGATGCTCGGGCTGCGCGGTTGCCGGCTCGGTCTCGTGGTGCCGGCGTTCGTGAGGATGCAGACGCGCGCGATCCTGAACGCGCAGATCGCGGTGAAGAGGGCCGGCGGCCGGCCGATCGCGAAGATCATGATTCCGCTCGTGGGCCACGCGGGCGAGCTTGCCCGTACGCGCGCATTGCTCGAGGCCGAGGCGCGCGCGGTGGAGCAGGCGGGCGGCGTGCGCGTCGACTACTCGTTCGGCACGATGATCGAGGTGCCGCGCGCCGCGTTGACGGCCGACGAGCTCGCGCGCGAGGCCGATTTCTTCAGCTTCGGCACCAACGACCTCACGCAGATGACGTTCGGCTATTGCCGCGACGCGGCCGAGAGCGGCTTCCTGCGCGAGTACGTGGAGCGCGGCATCCTGCCCGCGAATCCGTTCCAGACGCTCGACGACGCCGTCGCCGGGCTCGTAGGGCTCGCGGCCGCCAAAGGGCGGGCGGCGAAGCCGCGGCTCGAGCTCGGGATTTGCGGCGAGCACGGCGGAGAGCCGGCGTCGATCGCGAAGTGCGAGCGCATCGGTCTCGACTACGTTTCGTGCTCGCCGTTCCGCGTGCCGGTTGCCCGGCTGGCGGCCGCGCGTGCCGTGCTCGCGGAGCGCGGCGCGCGGGCCGCACCGGCGCGCGAGGCCCGGCGGGCGGAGCGGCGGCCCCGCTCGAACGGGCCGCTGCCGCTGCCGGGACAAGCCGCGGCCGCGGCGGCCGAGTTGTCCGTTTCGGAACTCGGTCACACGCCTCGCAACTGAGCAGGGTGCTAGCATCGGGCCCCGTTCGGCCTAGCAAACGGAGGCCCGATGAAGCACACGCTGGTTCTCGCCGCGGCGCTGGCGATGTTCGCCGGATGCGGCGGCTCGCCCGCGCCGGAACAGCGCGCGTCCGCTCCCGCGACGCAACAGAACGCCGCCGCCCCTAAGCGCGAAACCGTGTTCGACCCGCTGGTGAGCGACCTCGACCGCGCCAAGGGCGTTCAGAAAACCGTCGACGACCAGGCCGCCGAGCAGCGCCGCCAGATCGACGAAGCCGCGCGCTAGTCCGGTGTCTGACACCGCTGGTGTCTGACACCCAAGGTGCCAGACATTCGTCAGCGGTAGCCGAGCAGGCCGCGGAGGCCGCGGAACGCGGGCAGCGGCGCCGTGATCACGTGCGTGGGGATGCCCTGCATGTACTCGCGATAGCTGCCCTTCGCCTCGAAGCGCTCGCGAAACTCCGATTTCGCGAACGCGTCGAGCAGCTGCGGCACGATACCGCCCGCGATGAACACGCCGCCGCGCGCGCCCACGGTCATTGCGACGTTGCCGGCCACGGTGCCGAGCATCGCGAAGAACATTGCCTGCGCCTTGCGCGCGAGCGGCTCGCTTTGCTTCGCGAGCGACGTCACGTCTCGCGGCGTGACGGTAGGCCGACCCCGGCCCGCGAGCTCCGCGAGCGCCACGTAGAGGCGCACGAGTCCGGGGCCGCACAGAAAGCTTTCGGCGGAGCAATGCCCCTCCTGCTTGCGCACGAGCTCGATGACCCGCTGCTCCTCCTCGGTGGCGGCGGGCAGCGTCGAATGGCCCCCTTCGCCGCTCACCACGGCCCAACCGTCGGCCGCGGGGACGAGCGCCGCGACGCCGAGCCCGGTGCCGGGACCCACCGCGGCGAGCGCGCCGCGCGCGCTGGGAGTGCCGCGTCCGATCGTGCGCAGGTCGGCCGCGCGGAAGTGCGGCAAGCCCCACGCGACGGCCGCGAAGTCGTTGACCACGATGAGCTCGGCGAGATGCAGCTCCTTCTTCAGCGCGGCCTGCGAGAAACGCCAGTCGCGGTTGACCATCTGCACCTCGTCGCCGAGGATCGGTGCCGCGACCGAGAGCGCGGCGCGCTTCGGCCGATCGGTGGCGCGCCGATGGTCGAGGTAGACGTTCAGCAGGCCCGCGACGCCGTTAAAATCGGCGTTCTGGAACACCTCGGAGGCGAGCTCTTGACCCTTGTCGTCGAGCAATGCGCAGCGAGTGTTCGTTGCGCCGATATCCGCCATAAGGTCCATCGGTGAGATCCTTTCCCGTGTCTCTCGAATACTAGCGAGCCCATGCTCGAGAGCAAGGACTTGTCCGCGGCGGTCGCCAATCGCCGCACCTCGGAGCCCGGCCGTGCGCGCACCTGGCTTCGCCGGATCGCGTTGCTGCCGGTGCGCTACGAGGCGCGCGCGCCGGCCGCGCTGCCGGCGGGCCGCGTTTGTTACGTGCTCGAGACCGATCGGCTGCTCGATCGGCTGGTCCTCGAGGACTTGTGCCTGCGCGAGCGCTGGCCTTTGCCGCATTCGCGTGCCGCCGGCCTGTTCAGCGTGCGCTCGATCCGCGGTTGGCCGTTCCGGCGGCTCGTGCCAAGCGACGTCGCGGAGCTCGAGCCCCTGATCGCGCGCGATCCCACCCAGGGCGGCGACGCGCCTCTGTGGTTCGTTCCGATCGCGATTTTCTGGGGCCGTGCGCCGCAACGCGACAGCTCCTGGCTCAGCCTGCTGTCGTCGGAGGACTGGGGTCTCGGCGGACGCTTGCGCCGCGCGCTCGCCGTGCTCGTGCACGGGCGCGCCGTGCTCGTGAAGGTGGGCGAGCCGCTCGCCGTCGAGGCGCTCGCCGAGCCGGACGGTACCCGCGAGCTGCTCGCGCGCAAGGCCGGCCGCCTGCTGCGCACGTTCTTCAACGACGAGCGCACGCTCACCGTGGGCCCCGACCTGTCGCACCGCCGGCTTCTGCTCGACGAGATCCTCGAGAGCCCGTGGGTGGTGGCGGCGATTCAGCGCGAGGTTCGCGCGTCGGGCAAGAACGAGCGCCGCGTGCGCGCGCGTGCGCGCCGCTACGCGGGGGAGATCGCCGCGGACTATTCCTATCCCGTGGTGCGGCTGCTCGACCGCGTGTTCACGTGGCTCTGGAACCGGCTCTACGAGGGCGTGGACGTGCGCCATCTCGAGACGCTGACCGAGATCGCGCCCGGCAGCGAGCTCGTGTACGTGCCGTGCCACCGCAGTCACATCGACTACCTGCTGCTCGCGTACGTGATCTACCGCAGCGGCCTCGCGCCGCCGCACATCGCCGCCGGCGTGAACCTGAATCTTCCGATCGTCGGGCGAGTGCTGCGCCGCGGCGGCGCGTTCTTCATTCGCCGCTCGTTCCACGGCAAGGCGCTCTACTCAGCCGTGTTTCGCAGCTACTTCCGGCTGATCCTGGCGCGCGGCTTTCCGGTGAAGTATTTCATCGAGGGCGGACGCAGCCGCACTGGCCGGCTGCTGCAGCCGAAGCTCGGGCTGCTCACGATGACGATCCAGAGCTACGTCGCGGATCGCGACCGGCCGGTGGTGTTCGTGCCCGTGTACTTCGGCTACGAGAAGCTCGTCGAGGGCCAAACGTTCCTGGGCGAGCTCAGCGGCCAAGCCAAAAGGAAGGAGACGCTGGGCGGCATGGTGCGCTCGCTTCGCGCGTTGCGCGAGCGGTTCGGCGCAGTGCAAGTGAGCTTCGGCGAGCCGATCCCGCTCGCGCGCGTGCTCGACGAGACGTACGGCAGCTGGCGCACCGATCCGGTCGACGAGCAGTTTCGGCCCGAATGGCTCGGCGCCGCCGCGGATTCGCTCGGCGTGCGGATCATGACCGCCATCAACGATGCCGCCGTCATCAATCCCGTGAATCTCGTGTCGCTGGTGCTCCTGTCGATGCCGAAGCAGGCGATCGTCGAAGTCGAGCTCCGAGCACAGCTCACGCTCTACATCGAGCTCGCGAAGCGCGCGCCGTATGCGGCGCGCTCCGGAGTTTCCGCGCTCACGGCGGACGAAATGATCGGACATTGCGAGCGGATGGCTTGGTTGAGCCGCCGTAAGCACGAGTTCGGCGACGTGCTCCGCATGGACGAGCGCCGCGCCGTGCTCGCGAGCTACTACCGCAACAACATCGTGCATCTCTACGCGCTGCCCGCGCTCGTTGCGGCGGGGTTCGTGAACCGCTCGGAGCTCACGGCGGCGCGGTTGCGTACGCTCGTGGCCGAGCTCTACCCGTGCTTGCGCGGCGAGCTCTTCCTGCGGCTCGGCCGCGAGCAGCTCGAGGAGGCCACCGATGCGGTGATTGCCGCGATGACCGAGCTCGGGTCGCTCGAGGTGCGCGCCGGCGTGCTCGTGCGTCCCGCCGACGGCAGCCCGCGCGCTGCGCAGCTGCGCCTCTGTGCCGAGATCGTGCTGCCGTTCATCGAGCGCTATTACTTGTGCATATCGCTGTTGCTCGCCGCGGGATCGGGCGTGCTGCGCGTGGCGGAGCTCGTGCGCCGCTGCCGCGCAGCGTCGGAACAGCTCGCGTTGGTCTATTCGTTGAACTCGCCGGATCTCTTTCAAGCGGAGCTGTTCGACACTTGGCTGTCGTACTTGCGCGGGGCAGCGCTGCTCGGCGAGGACGCGGAAGGCGCTCTGTCGTACGACGAGGGGGTGCTCACGGAGCTCGCGGCGGCGCTCGGGTTCGTGTTACCTGCCGGCCTGCGGCAAACGCTCGTGAACCTGGCCGGTGCGGCTGCGCCGCCGTCTTCCGGTTAGTTTGCCCGGCGTAACGGCGCAGGCGACCTTGCGTCAGGCGTTCAGATCCGGAATTCGAGCGCTCTCGAGCTGGGTGATCATGTCCTTCAGCATCAGCTTCCGCTTCTTCAGACGCCGCAGCATGATCTGATCCACGAGAGGATCCGAGACGAGCCTCGAGATGACCTGATCCAGGTCCTGATGCTCAACGCGCAACTGCTTCAGTCGCTCCACGTTCCTGAAAGTCTCAGTTTCTATGTTCTGGTCCACGAGTAGCCTGGAGTGGCGTCAACCAGTCCCGCCGAGCGTCGCCAAAGGCCAGAAAGTGTGGATTCAGCAGGTCGTCTTTGGTGTTATACCTCAGCGGTCGACCGGCTCGATCAATCATACGCCCGCCCGCGCTCTCTAGGATAGCCTGAGCCGCCGCGGTGTCCCACTCCGACGTGGGCCCGAGCCGCGGATACAGGTCCGCCGCCCCCTCGGCAATGAGACATATTTTGAGCGAGCTGCCCATCGGCGCGAGCTCATGAGGCCCCAGCGCCTCGAGGTAGCTCGCGAGCTCGCCGCTCGGATGGCTGCGGCTGCCCACTACCCTGAGCGGCAATCCCACCCGATCCCGTACCCGGATCGGCTTGGCGGCCGAGCTACCGTCGCGGCGCCAGGCGCCGGTCGCGAGCGCGCCGAAGTAGCTGCGATCGAGCGCCGGCGCGAGCACCACGCCGAGCACCGCCCGGCCGTCCTCCACGAGCGCGATGTTGACGGTGAACTCGCCGTTGCGCTTCAAGAACTCCTTCGTGCCGTCGAGCGGGTCCACGAGCCAGTAACGTTGCCAGCTGCGGCGCTCGGCGAGCTCGTGCGGCGGCGACTCCTCGGAGAGGAGCGGCACGTGGGGCGCCAGCTTCGCGAGGCCCTCGCGAATCGCCGTGTGCGCCGCGCGATCGGCGGCGGTGAGCGGCGAGCGGTCGTCCTTGAGCTCGACGGCAATCTCGCCTTTGGCGTAGATCGCGAGAATCGCATCGCCGGCAGCGCGCGCGATGGCCGAGACGGCGTCGAGAGTGGCGGTGTTATGGATCAGGTCGCGCATTCGTGTCTTGTATCATAGGGTGATGTCCGTGACAGTTTCGCACGCAGTCGACTGGTCCGAGATCGACACCGTCTTCGTGGACATGGACGGCACGCTGCTCGACCTCGCGTTCGACAACTTCTTCTGGCTCGAGCTCGTGCCCGCGCGCTACGCCGAACGCCACGGCCTCACCCCCGAGGCCGCGCGCGAGCGCTTGGTTTCACGTTTCGACGCCGCGGCCGGCACGCTGTCGTGGTACTGCCTCGATCACTGGACTCGCGACCTCGACCTCGACATCAGAACGCTGAAGCGCAGCCACAGCCACTTGATCCGGTTCCTGCCGGGCGCACAGGAATTTCTCGCGGCCGTGCGCGCTCGCGGCAAGAGCCTATTGCTCGTGACCAACGCGCACCGCGATACGCTCCGTGTCAAAGCCGAGAAGACGGGCGTGGACCGGCTCGTCGACGCAGTTATTTGCTCGCACGACCTCGACGCTCCGAAGGAGAGCCGCGAGTTCTGGGCCGAGCTCACGCGCCGCCGGCCGTTCGATCCGCAGCGCACGCTGCTCATCGAGGACAGCCTCGCGGTGCTCGGCGCCGCGGCGGGGTTCGGCCTGAAGCACACGCTCGCGATCCGGCGGCCCGACTCGCGAATGCCCGCGCGCGATGTCGCCGCATTCAACGCGATCGACGGAGTCGCCGACCTCGTCTGAAAATTACCGACTGGCTACCCTTTTTTGGCACGCCCGCCGAGCCGAGACGCGGCGTGCGAAAAAAGTAACCTGTCCCTAATTTTCAGCTGCGATGCGGCTTGAAGAAGGGAGCCGGCGTCCCTAGGTAGCGGCGCCTACGACTGCGGCTGTCCGCCGCCGTGATGACCGCCGCGGCCACCGCCGCCCCCGCGCCCGCCGTCGCCGCGCGGCCGTCCGCGCCCGCCGCGCCGTCCTCCGCCTCCACCCCCGCCCCCGCGCCGCGGCGGGCCTCGCCGATGGTCGCCCTCGTGCGACGAGTGCCGATGACGGCTCGGCTCGTGCGCCGCCACCTGCATCAACGAATCGCGGTCGAACGTGGCGACCGGGATCTTGCGGCCGATGAATTCCTCGATGTCCGGTAGCGAGATGGCATAAGCCTCGCAGCCGAAGCTGATGGCGTCGCCGGCGGCACCCGCGCGCGCGGTGCGGCCGATGCGGTGCACGTAGTCCTCGGGGTCTTGCGGCAAATCGTAGTTGAACACGTGGCTCACGCCGGGCACGTGCAGACCGCGCGACGCGACATCGGTGCCGATCAGCACGGCGAGCTTGCCGGCCTGAAAGTCCTTGAGCATCCGCAGCCGTTTGCGCTGCGGCACGTCGCCCGACAACGCTTCCGCCTCGATGCCGTTGCGCTGCAGCGCGTCGCGCAAGCGATCGGCTTCGCGCCGCGTGTTCACGAATACCATCGTGCGGCTTGCGTCGCGGTCGCGCAGCAACGTGAGGAGCAGCGGAATCTTCTCCTCGTTCGCGGGGAAGTAGATGCTCTGGGTGACGCGATCCACCGTCATCTTGTCGGGCTCGATGCGCACGAGCTCGGGATCGTTCATGTGCTCGTAGGCGAGCTCGAGCACCCGGTACGACAGCGTCGCCGAGAACAGCATGTTCAGGCGATGCTCGCGCTCGGGCAGCCGCCGCATCAGGAAGCGGATGTCCTTGATGAAGCCGAGGTCGAACATGCGATCGGCTTCGTCGAGCACGAATACCTGCACGTATCGGAAGTGGAATACGCGCTGCTTGAAGAAGTCGATGATGCGTCCGGGCGTGCCGATGAGCACATCTACGCCGGCAGCGAGCTCGTTGCGCTGTTTGTCGTAATCCGTTCCGCCGAACGCGAGGCCGAGCGTGTACGGCAGGTGTTTACCTAATACTTGCGCGTCCGCGTGGATCTGCACTGCGAGCTCGCGCGTCGGAGCGACCACGAGTGCCCGCGGTGCCTTCTCTCTCGGCGCAGGCGTTTGCTCGAGGCGGTTGAAGAGCGCGAGCAAGTAGGCCGCAGTCTTGCCGGTTCCCGTCTGCGCTTGGCCGGCGACGTCTTGTCCCTCGAGCGCGATCGGCAGCGTTTCGCTTTGTATAGGCGTGCAGCGGTCGAACCCGGCCTCGGCGATTCCGCGCTGCAGTCCGGGCGACAACGGCAGGTCGGAAAACTTAAGATCCGTTAAGTGATGATTGGCTTGCGAAGGGGTGTCTATAGCGGACATCGATACTTGCAAATTGTCTTGACGACGGTTAAAAATAGGTCACGCCCTCCCAGATAGATACCCACTTCCCGCGAA
>DASUFK010000299.1:0-7053 GCA_036274615.1 Gammaproteobacteria bacterium
GCGACGACGAGCTGCTGCTTGGGGCCCAGAAAGACGGACGCGCCCTGCGCGATGCCGCTGTCGAACAAAGCCTTCTTGAGCCCGAAGTGTGCTGGATACATGGCGCCCCGGATCGTCGCTGGACCGAGGCGTCTAGTCTGCAACCAGTGCCTCAGGGCTTTCCCGAATCCAGGTCACAAACTTATGCAAAATGGCCGAGGGCGTCTCCCTTTGGCCTGTGGCGTTTGGCGCAGGCGGCGGCCGCACCTCGAAGGCCTGTGCCGCGGCACGCGACTTCGCCGGCCTTCGGCCGGTTCCCTCGCCACGGCGCGTTCGCCGGGGTCCCGAACGCGGTCGTTCACTCTTGTCGCACGTAGAGGGGTCAGTGCCGCCGCGCTTCGGGATGCTCGCCTGCGGCTCGCCCCGGGCGCTGCGCGCCCGGCTCCGCGGCTCTCGGCGCTGTGGCTCGGCGGTCGCTATCGCCGCGGCACAGGCCTTCGAGGTGCGGCCGCCGCGATCGCCGTTATCGTGCGGCCAAAGGGAGCCGCGAGCGCGCGCTATGAGGCGACGCCTAAGGGCGCGGTGAGCGGGTCGTACGAGTAGAGCCACGAACCGCGCTCGGTCGCGAGGTCGCGGCGGCCGAAGGCGGCGCGGAGCTCGCTCTCCGTGCGCAGATGGTAGAGCTGGCCGAGCTCGCTCGAGCCGGTCGTGACGCGCGCCGTGCGTTCGCGGCGCGTGCGCTCGTAGAGCTCGAGCGCGGCGGCGATCGACGGCGCGGCCTCGAGCGCGCGCGCCAGCACCATGCCGTCCTCGATCGCCATCGCGGCGCCTTGCGCCATGAACGGCAGCGTCGGATGCGCGGCGTCGCCGAGCAGCGTGACGCGCGCGGTGCTCCAGCCGCTCACCGGTGCACGGTCGTACATCGCCCAGCGATAGCATTGGTCCTTGTCCATCGCGTCGATCAGCGTTTGTACTTGCGCATTCCAGGGCGCGAAGTCCGCCTTGAGCCGCTCCCACGGAGCTTTCACCGTCCACGACTCGTCGCGCCAGGCGTCGTCCTCTACGAGGCCCACGAAGTTCAGGATCTCGCCGCGCCGCAAGTAATAGACGATCACGTGGGCCGCCGGGCCCACCCAATTCGTGCAGACGCGTTCCATGAAGTTCGCGGGCAACCGCGCAGCCGGCACGAGCGCGCGCCACGACACGTAGCCCGTGAACGTGGCATTGCTTGGCCCGAGGATCTGCGCGCGGATCGCCGATTTGATGCCGTCGGCTCCGATCAAGAGATCGCCGCTAGCGGAGCGCCCGTCGGCGAAATGCAGCGTCACCGAGTCGCGAGTCTCCGCGAAGCGGTGCGCGGCGGCCTCGAGCACGATCGCATCCGGGTCGAGCTCGCGCACCTTGGCGGCGAGCACCGAATGCAGGTCGGCGCGGTGCAGGTGATAGTACTTCGCCCCGTACCGGCGCTCGTGCGCTTCGCCGAGCGGGATCTCGTGCAGCAGGTCGCCGTTGCTGTAGAGACGGTAGTGGAATGCGGCCGGTGTGACGGCCGCGGCCGCGAGCCGCGGCTCGAGCCCGAGCGCGTGCAACACGCGCGACGCGTTGGCGCTGATCTGAATGCCCGCGCCGATCTCGCCGAGCAGGGGAGCCTGCTCATAGACGCGCACCCGGTAGCCACGCTGCAGCAGCACGGCCGCGGCCGTCAGGCCGCCGAGTCCGGCGCCGGCAATCATGATCGTCGGAGAGGGCATAGGGGGACGTAGCTTAGCGCTTCACGCTTCCGGGCAGAGCCCTTAGAATCGATGCTCGTCCCGGCCGAGACCTTAGATTAAAGGAGTCGTCGTCAGACATGGCAGTCCGTCCGATTCTGCGCATCGGCGACCCACGCCTGCGAGAAACCGCAGCGCCGGTGCGCGAGCTCGACACGCCGGAGCTGCACGAGCTCGTGCGTGACATGATCGACACGATGCAAGCCGCGAACGGCGCGGGTCTCGCCGCGATCCAGATCGGAGCACTGCGGCGCGTCGTGATCTTCGGGTTCGAGCACAACGAGCGCTACCCGGACGTCGAGCCCGTCCCGTTCACGGTGCTCGTGAATCCCGAGATCACGCCGCTCGACGCGCAGCGCGAGGACGGTTGGGAAGGTTGCTTGAGCGTGCCCGGCATGCGGGGACTGGTGCCGCGCTACACGCACATTCGTTATCGCGGCTTCGACGCGCACGGCGCACCGATCGACCGCACCGTGACCGGCTTCCACGCTCGCGTGGTGCAGCACGAGTGCGATCACCTGGACGGGATTCTGTATCCGCAACGCATCGAGGATCTGCGCGCCTTCGGCTTCATCGAGGAGCTCGCGGCGAGCGGCGTTATGCAGAGCCGGACGGCGGCGGCGGAAGAGCAACCGGCGTTCGTAACCGCGGATTGATGCCGGCTCGCGGCGGGAGTCGCCGGCTGGGAAATGCGCTATTGCCGTGGTCAGGGTTCCCTGCTAAAACGCCAGCGATAATTACTTACTATCCAGTCAGTCTGGGCGTGCGAGTGGTGGGGAGCGTATGGCGAGACTCGCAGGTTTGAAGCGAATTCCCTTGGCCTTGGCGATTGCCGCCGGATTCACCGCGCTCGCGGCGCACGCCGATGCCCCGAAGTCCGCCGCGCAGGGATTCCTCCAGGACACCTGCTTCAAGTGTCACAGCGAAGGCTCCGAGAGCGCGATCTCCGTGTTCTCGGGCTTCTATCTCGACCGGCTCGACGTCGACCACATCGCCGCGAATCCCGAGCAATGGGAGAAGGTCGTTCGCAAGCTCAGGACCGGCATGATGCCGCCCTCGAGCGAGCCGCGCCCCGATCCGGTCGCGCGCGACCAATTCGTCACCTACCTCGAGACCGAGCTCGACCGCCTCGCGGCGCGCCAGCCGAACCCGGGCCGGCCGGCGCTGCACCGGTTGAATCGCGCCGAGTACCAGAACGCGATCCGCGATCTGCTCGCGCTCGACATCGACGCGAAGGAGCTCCTGCCGGGCGACGACGCGAGCGCGGGCTTCGACAATGTCGCGGGCTCGCTCGGCGTGTCGCCGGTGTTCATCGAGCGCTACGCGAACGCGGCCGCGCGCATCGCACGGCTCGCGGTCGGCGACGTGGCGATGACCGCCGAGCAGAAGACGCACTACGTGCCGAATTTCCTGATGCAGTCCGGGCACATCGAGGGGCTGCCGTACGGCACGCGCGGCGGCTTGAAGGTGGAGCACTTCTTCCCGCTCGACGCCGAGTACTTGATCGACATCAACCTGATGAGCGCCGTCAACGGCATCCATATCGGTAACACCGTGCCGAACGAGCAGCTCGAGCTCAGCATGGACGGCAAGCGTCTCGCGCTGTTCGACATCTCCAAGGCGTCGCCGGCGCCGCCGGCCGGCGAGGAGAAGGACGCCGCCGAGGACGCGGCGGACAACGCCGGCGCGCCGAAGAAGCCGGAGCCGAAGAGCGCCGCCGCGGCGGAAACCGAGACGCCGCAGAATCCGCAGAATCCGCAGGATCAGGAGAAGGCCGGCGAGAAGTGGGAAGTGCGCGTGCCCGTCACCGCGGGCCCGCACGTCCTGATGGCGGCCTTCATCAAGAAGAATCACGCGCCGATCGAGGACGTCGTGGAGCAGCCGAGCAACACGCTGCTCGACCCGCTGTTCAACGGCACGCCGGAAGTCACGATGATCGCGCACGTCGGCAGCATCGTCGTCGACGGCCCATACGAGGCCACGGGGCCCGGCGACACGCCGAGCCGCGAGCGGATCTTCCGCTGCCATCCCGAGGCGGCGAGCGAGCAAGCGGCGTGTGCGCGCGAGATCGTCTCGACGCTCGCGCACCGCGCCTACCGCCAGCCGCCCACCACCGAGCATCTGTCGGTGCTCATGGACTTCTACCAGCAGGGTTACGAGCGCGGCGGCTTCGAGAAGGGCGTGGAGGTCGCGCTGCAGCGAATCCTGTCGAGCCCGCAGTTCGTGTTCCGTTTCGAGCGGGATCCCGACCGCGGGTCGCCCGACAAGCCGTATCGCCTCACCGATACCGAGCTCGCTTCGCGGCTCGCGTTCTTCCTCTGGAGCAGCATCCCCGACGACGAGCTGCTCGATCTCGCGAGCCGCGAGCGCCTGAGCAAGCCCGCCATTCTCGAGCAGCAAGTGCGGCGCATGCTCGCGGACCCCAAGTCCGAGGCGCTCACCAAGAACTTCGCCGGCCAGTGGCTTTACTTGCGCAACCTCGACATCAAGGGCGCGTCCACCTACGAGTTCCCCGACTTCGACGACAATCTGCGCAACGGCTTCCGCCATGAGACGGAGCTCCTGTTCGACAACGTCGTGCGCAACGACCGCAGCGTGCTCGAGCTCCTCACCGCCGACTACACCTTCGTCGACGAGCGTCTCGCGAAGCACTACGGCATGCCCGGCATCTACGGGAGCCAGTTCCGCAAGGTGCCGGTCACCGATCCGCGGCGCCAGGGGCTGCTCGGTCAGGGCAGCATCCTGCTCGTCACGTCGCAGCCGAATCGCACGTCGCCGGTCACGCGCGGAGTGTGGGTGCTCGAGAACATTCTCGGCGCGCACGTGCCGGCGCCGCCGCCGGTGAACATTCCGCCGCTCGAGGAGGCGGCCGGCAAGGTCGACCTCTCGACGTTGTCGGTGCGCCAGCTCATGGAGGCGCATCGCGGCAAACCCTTCTGCGAGGGTTGCCACAAGATCATGGACCCCGTGGGTCTCGCGATGGAGAACTACGACGTGATCGGCCGTTGGCGCGAGCTCGATCACGGCGCGAAGATCGACGCCAAGGGGCACCTCGTGGACGGCACTGAGATCGACGGTCCGGTGGAGCTGCGCGCCGCGCTGCTCAAGTACAAGGAGCAGATCGTCCGCAACATGACCGAGAAGCTCATGGTGTACGCCACGGGCCGCGGTATGGAGTACTACGACCAGCCTGTGATTCGCTCGATCGTGCGCAACGCCGCGGAGAGCGACTACCGGTTTTCGACTATCGTGATGGGGGTGGTGACGAGCGCCCCGTTCCGGATGCGCGCCTCGGAGAGTCTCGCCGAGGGTACCGTGACGTCGGCCGACGCTCGTTGGCTAGGAGATCGACGATGACATTCCTGACGAAGAAACACCTGTCGCGTCGCGCCGTGCTGCGCGGCGCCGGCGCAACCATCGCTCTGCCGCTGCTCGACGCGATGCTGCCGTCCGCCACGGCATTGGCGAACACGGCGGCGAAGCCCACGACCCGCTACTCGTTCGTCCATCTGCCGCACGGCGCGATCATGGGCAAGTTCACGCCGAAGACCGTGGGCAGGGATTTCGAGCTCTCGCCGATCCTGAAGCCGTTCGAGCCGTACAAGAGTTACATGACCGTGGTCAGTAACCTCGACCACAAGATGGCCACGTCGCAATCTCCCGAGGAAGCCGCGGGCGATCACGACCGCACCGCGTCGGTGTTCCTGAGCGGCGCGCACATCAAGCGCACGATCGGGCAGGACATCCACGCCGGTATCACGATCGATCAGCTGCTCGCGCAGAACATCGGCCAGGACAATCCACTGCCGTCGCTCGAGATGTGCATCGAGGACGTCGGGGCGCTCGGCGTCTGCGGCGCCGGTTACAGCTGCGCTTACGCGAACACGATCTCGTGGTCGTCGCCCACGTCGCCGCTGCCGATGGAGCGCAACCCGCAGGTGATCTTCGAGCGCCTGTTCGGCGCCGGCGGCACACCCGCGGAGCGCGCCGAGCGCCGCCAGGTGCAGGCGAGCATTCTCGACTCGGTCGTGGCGGAGGTCTCGTCGCTCGGCCGCGGTCTCGGCGCGAACGACAAGAGCCGGCTCGACGACTATCTCAGCGACGTCCGCGAGATCGAGCGGCGCATCGCGCTCGCCCAGGAGCGCGCGGGCGCGGCGAGCGGCGAGCGGCCCGAGGTGGCGGAGCTGCCCTTCGAGGAGCACGCCGAGCTGATGTTCGACCTCCAGGTGCTGGCGTTCAAGACCGACATCACGCGCATCAGCACGCTGATGCTGTCGCGCGACTTGAGCGGCGCGGTCTATCCCGCGAGCGGAGTGCCCGACGGCTATCACGCGATCTCGCACCACCAGGAGAACGCCACGCGTATGGAGCGTTACGCGAAGCTCAACACCTACCACATGTCGGTGGTTGCCCAGCTCGTGGGCAAGCTTGCGTCGACGCCGGACGGCGACGGCACGCTGCTCGATCACATGCTCATGCTCTACGGCAGCCCGATGGCGAACTCGAACGCGCACGATCACTATCCGCTGCCGGTCGTGGTCTTCGGCCGCGCCGACGGCCGCTACGCGGGCGGTAAGCACCTCATGGCGGCCGAACGCACGCCGATGGCCAACCTCTTCATGACCATCGCTTCGAGAGAGAAGATCGAGCTCAAGACCTTCGGCGATAGCACGGGGCTGCTCGAGATCTAGCGTGGGCGCAAGACTCCTCGGGGCCGCGGTCTGCGGGATCGCGGTTGCCGCACTCGCGGCCGGCGCATTCGGGCCCGCGTTCGGCCAGCAGCGGCGCACGGTGCGCGACGGCGTGTTCTCGTCGGCGCAAGTGGCGCAGGGCAAGCGTCTGTTCGGCTCGATCTGCGCCGACTGTCACGAGATCTCCGAGCTCACCGACGCGGGCGCCTACCTCGAGCAGCAGGAAGGCAAGACCGTCTGGGAAGCGTTCGAGTACATCTGGACGGAAATGCCCGAGGACGATCCGGCGTCGCTCGACCCGAAGCAATACGCGGCCGTGCTCGCGTACGCACTCAGCGCCTACGGCTTGCCGGCCGGCGCCGACGATCTGCCGATCGATCGCAAGTCGCTCGAGGCGATTCGGTTCGCGAAGCCCTGACTCCGCCCGAGTGGTGTCTCACTTTGGCCCTTTAGAGTCGTGGTGGCTGCGGCCGCACCTCGATGGGTCGTCCCGAGACACGCCGGAAGACCGTCCCTGGGGCTCCTCGCCGCACATCGGCCCGCCAGGGATGGCGGGCATGCCGAAATTGCAGGAGCAAATTCCGGCCGTATGCGGCGACGGTCTCGGGAAGACC
>DASUFK010000300.1:0-6237 GCA_036274615.1 Gammaproteobacteria bacterium
GAGGCCGCGCGCCACGACCTCGCCGTCGTCGCGGTTCTGGGCCATCAAGTGCGCCCAACCGAGGATCGCGTTGAGCGGCGTGCGCAGCTCGTGCGAGACCATCGCCACGAACTCGTCCTTCACGCGGCTCGCCCGCTCGGCTTCGGACCGGGCGGCGCGCTCGGCATCGAGCAGCCGCTCGCGCTCGGCCGCGTCGTCGCGCCGCTCGGCTTCCGCCCGCCGCCGTTCGGCGATGTCGCGGAACACGAGAACCACGCCCACGATGCGGCCGCTGCGGTTTCTGATCGGAGCGCCGCTGTCGTCGATGGGACGCTCGCTGCCGTCGGCCGCGATCAGCACCGTGTGGTTCGCGAGGCCTACGACCACGCCCTCCGCGAGCACCCGCTGCACAGGGCTGTCCACGGGCTTGCGCGTGTGCTCGTTGACGATCCGAAAAACCTCGGTGCACGCGCGGCCGCGGGCGTCGTCGAGCTTCCAGCCGGTCATGTGCTCGGCCACCGGGTTCATGAACGAGATGCGGCCTTGCATGTCGGTGGCGATCACGGCGTCGCCGATGCTCTCGAGCGTGGTCTCGAGCCATTCCCGCTGCTCGGCGAGAAGCTCCTCGGCGCGCCGCTGGTCGGTGACGTCGCGAAACACGAGCACTGCACCGGCCACCGCTCCGGTGCCGTCGCGGATCGGGGCCGCGCTGTCTGCTATCGGCCGTTCCGAGCCGTCGCGATGGAGCAGCGCGGTGTGGTTCGCGAGGCCCACCACACGGCCGGAGCGCAGCACGAGGTCGGTGGGGTTCTGCACGGGCTCGCGGGTGCGCTCGTTGACGATCCTGAACACTTCGTCGAGCGGGCGGCCGGCGGCCTCGCTCGCGGGCCAGCCGGTGAGCGCCTCCGCGGCCGCGTTCAAGAAAGTCACGCAGCCGTTCAAATCCGAAGCGATCACGGCATCGCCGATGCTCGCGAGCGTCACACGGAAGCGCTCCTGCTGCGCGGCGAGCTCGCGCGCGAGCCGCTTCTGCTCGGTGATGTCGCGCGCGATCTTCGCGATGCCGATGATCGTGCCACGCTCGTCCTTGATTGGGGATATCGAGAGCGAGATGTCGAGCCGGCGCCCGTCCTTCGCCAACCGCTCCGTCTCGAAATGTTCGATCGACTCGCCGCGGCGGAGCTTGCCGAGAATCATGTCTTCCTCGGCGTGCCGCTCCGGGGGAATCAGCACTAGCACGGATCGGCCCACGAGCTCCGCTTCCCTGTAACCGAAAATTTGCTCGCAGCTGTGATTGCAGGAGTGGATGATGCCGTCGAGGTCCTTGGTCACGATCGCGTCGGTGGAGGACGCCACGATGGCGGCAAGCCGCGCCTGCGCCGCTCGCGCGCGTACTTGCCCGGTGATGTCGCGCACGATTTTCGACGCGCCGATCACGCGTCCCGCAGCGTCGCGAATCGGCGAGACGGTGAGCGAGACGTCGACGCGGCGGTTGTCCTTCGTGACGCGCACGGTCTCGAAGTGATCCACGCGCTCGCCGCGGCGAATGCGCGCGAGGATCTCGTCCTCCTCGGCCTGCCGCTCGGGAGGTATCAAGATACGAACGGGCTTGCCGATCAGCTCCTTCGCCGTGTAACCGAAGATGCGCTCGGCCGCCGCGTTGGCGGATTGAATGACGCCTTCGGTGTCCTTCGACAGGATCGCGTCGTCAGAAGACTCCACGATCGCCGCGAGGTACGCCTCCGGCGTTGCGTCTGCTCGAACCGTCATTTCCCCAAGTGCCGCGCGTATTGGTCGCGCTGGACGGGAGCCATGCAAGAGGTGTACCGCCGCCGCCGAGCGGCGGCGGGCGCCCATGAGCCGCGCATTCCGGCGCCACCACGGCGGTCCTCGGCGCCGGCCTCCCAATTTTTGGGAGCCGCGGGCCCGCCTTTTCCGGCTGCGCGTGCCGCTTCGACTGCGACGGCAGGGCCGTCAGGCCCCATCGCCGGCGCGCAGGGACCGGTCAGCTGCGCTCGCGCGCCCTCGGCCCGGCCGTCTCGCGCACCTGCGCGAGGAGCTCCTGAAGCCGCTGCAACGTCGCTTCGAGGTTCGGGAGGTTGGCGAAGCCGATCTTGAGGACGTAGCCGCCGCCGGGGCCCGGCTGAATCGCGATCCTCTCTCCGAGCTCGCGCGCGAGCTGGTTCTGCAGCCAGCGGGTCTGCAGGTCGACCGTCGCTCCCGCGGCTGCGCCCGCGGGGGCGGCAAGCGTGGCACGCACGGCTTTCTCGACTTGCCGCACCGACCAGCCGAGACGCTCGATCTTGCGGGCCATCGCCGTCTGCTGCCCGGCATCGAGCGGCAACAGCGCGCGGGCGTGACCCATGTCGATCGTCCCCTCGACGATCGCGTTCTTCACGTCGTCCGCGAGGTCGAGCAGGCGCAAGAAGTTCGTCACCGACGCGCGCGACCGCCCCAACGCCTTGGCGATCTCGTCGTGCGTCAGGTCGAACTCTGCGACCAGCTGCGACATCGAGCGAGCCTGATCGATCGGGTTCAAGTCCTCGCGCTGCAAGTTCTCGATGAGGGCCACGGCGAGCGCGGACTGATCGCTGAGCTCGCGCACGATCACCGGGACGGTCGCGAGGCCCGCGAGGCGCGCGGCGCGCCAGCGGCGCTCGCCGGCCACGATCTCGTATGCGGGAACGCCCGCGCCGTCCTCCGTGGGAACGGCGCGCACGATCAGCGGTTGGAGCACACCCTGCTCGCGGATCGACGCCGCGAGCTCGGCGAGACTCTCTTCGCGCGCGTGCTGTCGAGGCTGGTAGCGCCCCGGCCGGAGCTCGTCGATGCCAAGCTCCAATGTGTCGCGCGGAGTCACGAATCCCTGTACGAATGCCTCGATGGCCGGACTCTGCCAGTCGTTCAGGGCGCCGGCAAGCGGCATGCGGCTCAGCGCAGCAGCGCAATCAGGATCAACACCGGAATCGGCACGCCGAGCAGCCACAGCAGCATGTAACGCATAAAGCCTCCTCGATCCCTCTGCTATTGGTCGCGCAGGCGTCCGCCGAACGTGGCCATCCAGCTCGCGACGAACGCACCGATCAGCAGCGACACGACGAGCCACAGGGCCGTGTAGGCCGCGGCCTTGCGGGCTTCGTCGGCCGCGGCCTTCGCCTTGTCGGCGGCCTCGCGCAGCGAGGTCTGCACCATGGCAAACGTGTCGTTCACGCGTTGCTGCGCGGCGCTCTGCGAGAGCCCCGTCCGCTCCGCGACCATGCGGCCGACGTACGCCGCGTCGTCGGCGGGCAGCGAGCCCTGCTCGAGCCCGTTGGCGAAAATCCGCGCGACCTCGGCGGAATACGCCGCGGGACGATTTGCGGTTTGCTCCGCGGAGCCGGCGGACGGCTCGGTCTGCGCCGCTCCGCCCGAGGAATCGGCACGGAACAGCGAGTCCACGAAATAGCCCAGCGATTGCGTGGGGTCTTCGGCGGCCTTGCCGGCGGCGCCTGCGGCAGACGAGCCGCCGCCCTGGGCGCCCGCCGCCCCGGCGGTGGCGGCTAGCGCGCCGGAAGCCGCCGCGCCCGCCGCGCTCGACCCGGCCTGCACGCCCGTGCCCACCACCGAGCCGATCACCGACGTGAGAATCGCGGCCGTGCCAAGCGACGCCACGCACCAGGCTAGGAAGCCGTGTGCCGTATCGCGAAAGTAGACCTCGTCGCGGAGCACGTCGGTCCAGCGGCTACGGAGCCGGCCCGCGAGATAGCCGCCGACGCCCGACGCGAGCAACTGGGTGACGCTGATCCACACGATCGTGGACACGCCGAGCGCGGTCGCGGTGCCCGCGTCGAAGCTCCATGGCGATACGGCCGCGAAGCCGAGTCCGGTGCCTAAGATCAACATCACCAGCGACAACGCCGCGGCGGCCGCGCCGCCCGCGAGAATCGCTCCCCAGGAAACTGCGCTCGCCGGCGCCGCCACCGGCGCCGAGCTCACACGATCGACGATGGTGCTCATGGAGCCCTCCTTGGCAACCAATCGGGCGACCCGATAAGTTGCAAGCTCCATGCCACTGGCGCGCCGACCGGCACGCAATCGGCGCCCGAATCGGCTCTCGCGCGCGGGTAATCTCTCGCGCGCTAGCGGCGCCGCGAGGCGGCGGCCGCGTTCGCCTTGTCGATGAGGTACGCGCGGATCGCGTCGGCGCCGTCGGCGTCGAGCACGCCCGAGTACGACGCCATGCCGTTCGCCGAGCGCGCGCCGTCGAGCACGATGCTCGCGAACGCCTCGCGGCTCGGCAGCGTCGGCGAGTACGCGAGGTCGGGGAACAAGCCGCGGCGGAAGAGGCCACCCGCGTTGCCCGGGTCGTCGTGGCAGAGCACGCAGTTGGCGTCGTATGCGGCGCGGCCGCGCGCGACGACGTCCGCGCTCGCCGTGGCGGGCGGCGGATTCAGCTGCGGCGGCGTGAACGGCGTCTCCGGCGGCAGCTGCGCATTGCCGCCGCGGCGGAACACGAGCAGCCGCGAGTAGTCCGGCGCGTAGTAGTTGCCCGTGGCGCGGCCGGCGACCACGGCCACGTGCTGCACGCCGTCGACCTCGAAGCTGATCGGGCCCGCGACGATGCCCGTGTGCGCGTCCTGTGACGTCCACAGTTGCCGGCCGTCGTCCGCCGCGTACGCCGCGAGCAGGTTGCCCCTGCCGCCGAGCACGAGGCCGCCCGCCGTGGCGAGCATTCCGCCCGACGGCCCGTCGACGCGCCACCTCTCGCGCTTCGCCACCGGGTCCCACGCGATCGTGCGCGAGCCGCGCGGCAGCGCCGCGAGCTCGGCGCCGAGGGCGGCGCCCGCGGCGAGATCGATGCCGAGATTGGTCACGCGCGGATTCGGATTGAAGTTGCGATCGGGCGCGTACGCGAGCGCGTTGTCGCTGGCCGAAAAATAAACGAGCCCGGTGACCGGGCTGAACGCCATCGGGTGCCAGTTGTGCGCGCCGCCCGAGGACGGCTGGAGCGCCACGGGCTTGCCCGTGGCGTAGTAGCGCGCGGCCGGGTTCTCGATCGGCCGGCCGGTGGCGAGGTCCACCCCGCTCGCCCAGTTCACGGCCGCGAACTTGTCGGCCGAGATCAGCTTGCCGGTCTTCGCGTCGAGCACGTAGAAGAAGCCGTTCTTCGGCGCTTCCATCACGACGCGGCGCCGCGCGCCGTCGAACGTGAGATCGGCCACCACGATCGGTTGCGTGGCCGTGTAGTCCCAGCTCTCGCCGGGCGTGGTCTGATAGTGCCAGACGTACGAGCCGTCTTCCGGCCTGAGCGCGATGATCGACGAAAGAAACAGGTTGTCGCCGCCGCCGGGGCTGCGCAGCGCCTGGTTCCACGGAGAGCCGTTGCCCGTGCCGATGTAGAGCAGGTCGAGCTCCGGATCGTAGGCCATCGAATCCCACACCGTGCCGCCGCCGCCGAGCTTCCACCACTCGCCGGTCCAGGTGCGCGCGGCGTTGGCAACCGTCTCGTTCTCGAAACCGAGCGCGGGATCGCCGGGCACGGTGAAGAAGCGCCACGCGAGCGCGCCGGTCTCGGCGTCGTAGGCGGACACGTAGCCGCGCACGCCGTACTCGGCGCCGCCGTTGCCGATGATGACCTTGCCCTTCACGACCCGCGGCGCGCCCGTGATCGTGTAAGCCACGTCGCGGCGCACGAGCGTGTCCTTTTCCCACACGGGCGTGCCGCTGGCCGCGTCGAGCGCTACGAGCCGGCCGTCGAGCGTGCCGACGTAGACCTTGCCGTTCCACACGGCGACACCTCGGTTGACCACGTCGCAGCAGGCGTAGGTGCCCCACTCGCCCGGCACCTTCGCTTCGTAGCTCCAGCGCAGCGCGCCCGTGCGCGCGTCGTAGGCGCGCACGTTGCTCCACGCCGTGGTGACGTAGAGCACGCCGTCCACGTAGATCGGCGTCGACTCTTGCGCGCGCGGCACGCGCAAGTCGCCGAACCACGCGAGGCCGAGCTCGCTCACGTTGGTCGCGTCGATCTCCTTCAGCGGGCTGAAGCGCTGCTCGCCGTAGGTGCGGCCCGTGGACATCCACTGGCCGGGCTCGGCGTCGGCGGCGACGAGCCGCGCGGCGTCGACGGCGCCCGGAGCGCGCGCCGCCGGCGGGGAATTCGTGCCGGCGCTCGCAGGCCCGTCGCCCGACGGGGCGCCGCAGGAAACCATCAGGGCCGCGACGGGGATCAGCGCCCAACAACGTATTGCGATCACTCGGTACTCCAAACGAGCGTGTCGA
>DASUFK010000301.1:0-27326 GCA_036274615.1 Gammaproteobacteria bacterium
TCGCCTTCGCCATCAGGCGCGTGAGCAGCATGCCGGCCGCGCCGACCATCGTGCCCGCGATGATCAGCGCCTCGTTGCCGAGCACGTAGCCTTCGAAGGCGACGGCGAGCCCGGTGAACGCGTTGTAGAGCGAGATCACCACCGGCATGTCCGCGCCGCCGATCGGCAGCGTCATCGTTACGCCGAGCACGAGCGCGAGCAGGAACAGTGTGAGCACGTGGCCGGGCAGTCCGCCGCTGCCGTGCACGACGAGCACCGCGCCTACGAGCACCGTGGCCGCGAGCAGAATTAGGTTCACGACGTTCTGGCCGCGGAACCGGAAGCTGCGCTTGATCAGGCCCTGGAGCTTGCCGAACGCGATGAGGCTGCCCGCGAACGACACCGAGCCGATGATGCCGCCGAGCACGCCGAGCGCGAGCTGCGCCGCGCCGTGCGCCGCGCCCGCGTACAGCTCCACGGCCGCGATCGCGCCGGCCGCGCCGCCGCCCATGCCGTTGTAGAGCGCGATCATCTGCGGCATGTCGGCCATGGCCACGCGCTTGCCCGATACCCACGCCACGATGCCGCCGACCGCGATGGCCACCGTCATCAGCACGTAGTTGTGCATCTCGGGCCACAGGAACGTGATCAGCGTGGCGACGAGCATGCCCACGCCGGCCCAGACGATGCCGCCGCGCGCCGTGACGGGCGAGCTCATGCGCTTCAGGCCGAAGATGAACAACGCGGCGGCCACGAAGTAGCTCGCCTGAATCAGCGCGTTGGCTCCGATGTTCATTTCTTGCCCTTGCTGCTCTTGAACATCTCGAGCATTCGCTCGGTGACCACGTAGCCGCCGACCGCGTTGCCGGCGGCGAGTACCACGCCCACGAACGCGATGCCGATCTCGAGCGGCGTTTGCGCGCGGCCCATCGCCACCATCGCGCCCACGAGCACGATGCCGTGCACGAAGTTCGAGCCCGACATCAGCGGCGTGTGCAGGATCACGGGCACGCGGGAGATCACCTCGTAGCCGGTGAACGCCGCGAGCATGAAGATGTAGAGCGCTATGAATCCGTCGATCATTCAGGCGATTCCGTCGATTTCCGGGGGCTCATTTCTGGGTCTCCAGCAGCTTGGCGGTGCCGGCGTGCTTCACGGCGCCGTCGTGCGTGAGCACCGACTGCGCGAACACTTCGTCCTGCCAATCGATGGCCAGCTCGCCCTTCTTGATTGCGGGCTGGAGGAAGTTCAGCAGATTGCGCGAGTACATCTGGCTCGCGTGCCGTGCGAGCTCCGACGGCAGGTTCTTGGGCCCCAAGATCTTCACGCCGTTCGGCGTGACCACCGTCTCGCCGGCCACCGTGAGGGCGCAGTTGCCGCCGCTCTCGGCGGCGAGGTCCACGATCACGGCGCCGGCGCTCATCGCCTCCACGGCGGCCTGGGAGATGATGCGCGGCGCGGGCCGGCCGGGGATCGCGGCCGTGGTGATCACGGCGTCGGCCTTCGCGATGTGCGCGTCGAGGATTGCCTGCTGCTTGGCGCGCTCGAGATCGGTGAGCTCGCGCGCGTAGCCGCCGGTGCCTTCGGCGGCGACGCCCGTGTCGACGAACTTGGCGCCGAGCGACTGGATCTGCTCCTTGGTGGCGGCGCGCACGTCGTAGGCCTCGACGATCGCGCCGAGCCGCCGCGACGTGGCGATCGCCTGGAGCCCGGCGACGCCTGCGCCGATCACGAGCACCTGGGCGGGCCGAATCGTGCCGGCGGCCGTGGTGAGCATCGGCAGGAACTTGTCGAGCGCGTTGGCCGCGAGCAGCGCCGCCTTGTAGCCCGCTGCCGCGGCCTGCGACGACAGCGCGTCCATCGACTGCGCGCGCGAGATGCGCGGGATCAGCTCCACCGAGAACGCGGTGATTCGCCGCTCCTGAAGCCGCCGTACGAGCGGCAAGTGGGTGTGCGCCTGCATGAAGCCCACGGCCACGGCGCCGGCCGTGAGCGCGCCGGCTTCCTCGAGCGTGGGCGGCTGGACCTTGAGCAGCACCCCGGCGGCCGCGAGCACGTCGCGGGCCGAGTCGTGAAACTGAACGCCGCCATACGCGGCGTCCGGATAGTGGCTGTGCTCCCCGGCGCCGCGCTCCATCGCGACGGTCGCGCCGAGCCCCACGAGCTTGGTTGCCACGTCAGGAGTCAAGGCCACCCGGGCTTCGTGAGCTTCGGTTTCCTTGACCACACCGATCGTGAGCGGCATCGCGAGCTCCCGTGAGTTGCGTCGGCGGAGTCGCGTTGCGGATCGACAACGCGACGAGTTGTGCGTTGGTTTTTCTTAAGTGTCGCCGGATGATGACACAAAGGCAAAAGGTAGGCCATTGAATATTGGGCGCGTCTCGGCTACAACTTTGGCGGTTCCGGCCAGGCTTTCTGGTGTTGCATGCAAGGATATTTCCACGCACTGAGCCAAGAAGTTTTGCGAACCGATGTCGCGGGGATGCCACTCGAGTGGATCGATTACCGCGTCGCGGCCACGCTCTACCACAGCGGCCAAGTCGCGTACGCCTGCGGCTCCACGCTCTACCGAATTCGCGGCGGTTACAGCGCCAAGTCCGGCGTGCGCAGCATCATCGAGGTCAATTCGATCGTCGCTACGCACGGCGACACGCACACGCTCGAGCGTAATCGCGAGCGCTACACGCCGCCGCTGAACAATCGCACGCTGTTCCGCCGCGATGCGAATCTCTGCATGTATTGCGGGCAGCAGTTCCGCGCGTCCGAGCTCACGCGCGATCACATCACGCCGATCAGCCGCGGCGGCCGCGACGCGTGGACGAACGTGGTCACGGCGTGCAGGCGCTGCAACAACCACAAGGGCGGGCGTACGCCGGAAGAGGCGCGCGTGCAGCTCGTGGCCGTGCCGTTCACGCCCACCTACGCGGAGTACATCTATCTCAAGGGTCGGCGTGTGCTGGCCGACCAGATGGAGTACCTGCTCACGCACTTCCCGCGCCACAGTCCGCTGCACGCCCGCGTGCGCGGCGCCTTGGCCGAGGTCAACGCTCGCGCCGCCGTCTGACCCTGGGCGGACGTCTGGCACCACCGGTGTCTGACACCCTGGGTGTCTGACACCGGGCCTTGGTTTTCACGAGGCGAGCTTCTCCAGCACGTAGATCGGCATTCCGTCGGGCGCTACGACGGTGATCGACCGATCCTTGTCGGTCAACGGGCTCCCCGCTCGAGCCGTCAAGCTCTTCGCGCGGAGGTACTCGAGGCGCGCTTCCACGTGCGCGCTCCTGAACGTGGGGCCGGACCGAAACGAGCTCCGGTGCAGACCGAGCACGAGTCCGTGACCGGCGAGGCGGACCCACGGATGCGGCGCGTCGCCTGCGGCGATCTCCTTGAGACCCAGCGCCTCCCAGAACGCTTTCGCTGTGTCGAGGGCTTCGGCGGCCACGCTGAACTCCATGAAATCGCCGCACGCCGACACGTTCTTCGGATTCCACTCGCCCGGCGGAAACGTGCGCGCCTCGAGCAACGTGATCGCCTGGCCGTTCGGGTCGGTGAAGCCGAGCCAATTGAACTCGTCGTCGGCGAGATGGGCGTGCTCGATCTCGACGCCGAGCCGCTGGATCGGGCGCACGTAGTCCCGGAGGCGCGGTCTCACGAACGTCAGAGCGGGGCTCGCGCCGTCTCGCTCGTGAAGGCCCACGGCAACGGCGCCATCGAAGAACGCGGCGTAGGGATCGGCGAGAAGATCGCCGACGGGGATCGGCGTGAATCCCACGGCCCGGTAAAACTCGAACGCCGCCGCTAGCGGGCGGGCAGCAACCGCGATTTCGAGCAAGTGGCCGAGCATCGGAGCACTGTGGGACGGGAGCCGCTATTCTGGCAGACTTCCGCCGGCCACGCCGCGTGGCGCCGCCGACCGACCGCTTGCCTACCACTTCGACAGCTCGCTCCCGCGCTCGCCTCGCCGCCATGACCTCGTTCCCATGATGGGCCGCTCGTGATTTCACAAGTCGCCGCGGTGCTGCTGCCGGTGTTCTGCATCGCAGGCATCGGCTATCTGTGGCGCCTGCTCGGCGCGCCGTTCGACCTCGCGTTCGTCACGCGGCTCATCATGAATCTCGCGGGCCCGTGCCTCGTCTTCGACAGTCTCGCGAATCTTGCGCTGCCGCCGCAGCAATTCGTGGCGATGGTCGGCGCGTCGATCGCGCTGCTCGCGGTCACCGCTGTGCTCGCGTTCGGCGTGCTGAAGGCGCTGAAACTGCCGCTGCCGTCGTACTTGCCTGCGCTCACGCTCGGCAACACCGGCAACCTCGGACTGCCGCTGTGTCTCTTCGCATTCGGCGAGGCGGGGCTCGGGCTCGCGATCGCCGTGTACGTGACCAACTCGGTGGCGCAGTTCACGCTCGTGCCGCTGCTCCAGACCCGCCAGCCGCTCGGCAAGACGCTGCTCACGACGCCCGTGATCTACGGCGCCGTGGCCGGCGCGCTCGCGCTCGGGCTCGGCGTGGAGCTGCCGACGTGGCTCGACAACACGGCGCAGCTGCTCGGCGGCTTGATGATCCCGCTGATGCTGCTCGCGCTCGGCTACACGATCGGCGGCCTCCGCACGCACAATCTGCCGCGCGCGTTCGGCCTCGGCGCGGCGCGGCTCGTGATCGCGTTCGTCGCGGCGCTCGGGGTAGGCAGGCTGCTGTCGCTCTCCGGCGTCGCGCAAGGCGTGCTGCTGCTGCAAGGCACGATGCCCGCAGCGGTGTTCACCTATCTATTCGCCGCGCGCTACGAGCGTGACGCCGACGACGTGGCCGGCATCGTGCTGATCTCGACGCTGCTCGCGGCGCTGCTGCTGCCGGTGCTCGTGTCCTACGCGCTCGTGCTCGCCGGAAAATAGGGACATGTTACTTTTTCGAAAATGGGCGACGGGTTCTCACGCGCCGCCCGAAAAGGCAGCATGTCCCAGCATGTCCCAGCATGTCCCCAATTCTGGGCGGCAACGGCCGACGCACTCGACCGAAAAAGTAACATGTCCCTATTTTCCGCTCAGGCGGCTTCGAGGATGGCCGTGACGCCCATGCCGCCGGCCGTGCACACCGAGATCAGGCCGCGGCCGCCGCCTTTTTGCTGCAGGAGCTTCGCGAGGGTTGCAACGATTCGCGTGCCCGTGGCGGCGAACGGGTGACCGACGGCCACGCTGCCGCCCTTGACGTTGAGCTTCGCGCGGTCGATCGAGCCGAGCGCGCGGTCGCGGTTCAAGCGCTCGCGGCAGAACTTCTCCGACTCCCAAGCCTTGAGTGTGACGAGCGTCTGCGCGGCGAACGCCTCGTGGATCTCGTAGAAGTCGAAGTCTTGCAGCGCTAGACCTGCGTCCGCCAGCATCGCCGAGACGGCGTAGGCGGGCGCCATCAGCAACCCCTCGTCGTTGACGAAGTCGACCGCCGCCTCGCGCGCATACGTGAGATACGCCGCAACCGGCAGCGAACGCTCCTTGGCCCACTGCTCGGAAGAGACCAGCACGGCCGATGCGCCGTCGGTGAGCGGCGTGCTGTTGCCGGCGGTGAGCGTGCCCGACGGGCTCCGGTCGAATACGGGCTTGAGCTTCGCGAGCTGCTCCATGCTCGTGTCGGTGCGCACGTTGTTGTCGCGCTTCACCCCTTGGAACTCGACGAGCAGGTCGTCGTAAAAACCCTCGGCATACGCCTTGGCCGCGTTCTGATGGCTCGCGAGCGCGAGCCGGTCCTGCTCCTCGCGCGAGAGATGCCACTCCTTCGCCGTGAGCTCCATGCTCTCGCCCATCGACAAGTGTGTGCGCGGCTCGATCACTCCCGGAAACACCGGCTTGAAGTGCTTCGGGCGCAGCTTGAGCCATGGCTTCAGGCGCGCGCCGAGCGACCGGCCCCGCGCGCTCTCGAGCAGGATCGTGCGATAGCCCTCCGGGTACACGATCGGCACGTCGCTGATGCTGTCGGTGCCGCCCGCGATGCCCGCGTCGATGAGGCCGGACGAGATCTTGCTGCCGATCAGGATGGTGGCCGACAGGCTCGTGCCGCACGCGCGCTGAATGTCGAAGGCGGGCGTCTGCGGCGCCAACCCCGACGACAGCGTCGACTCGCGCGCGAGATTGAAGTCGCGCGAATGCTTGATCACGGCGCCGAGCGAGACGTCGCCGAGCCGTTGGTTGCGCAAGCCGTACTTCGCCACGAGCGCCTGGAGCACCGCCGTCATCATGTCTTGGTTCGAGCAGCGGGCGTATGCGGTGTGCGCGCGGCAGAAAGGAATCCTGATGCCGCCGACGATGGCGACGCGACGTGAGCTCTGATTACGCATCCACTGCTCCGACCGGCCAGTCGAGCAGTATAAGCGCGCCGCCACGAAGACGGGCGCGACCGCCAGGGCGCTTTTTTGCGGCCCGGCGAACTAGAATGCGCCGCAAGGGTGTGTGTTCCGGGAGACCCGAGATGAGCGGATCTTCGATAGAGCGGACCAGCCGGCGGAGCGCCCTCCAGGCAGCCGGGGCGCTCGCCATGGCGCTCGTGGGCTGCGCGCCGGCGTTCGCGGCTCAAGCCGCGCCGCGCATTCGCGTCCTGAACCTACGGTCGCTCGGCGCTTCCGGCGCGGGTCAGAAATTCGAGATCGACCTCTACATCGACAACAACGACGTCGACCCGATCGCCATCAAGGAGATCAGATTCACCCTGCGGCTTGCGGGCGAGGGTCAGATCCAGGGCAAGTCGCAGCCCGTGACGGTGCCCGCGCTCACTCAACAGACCATCCAGGTTCAGGTCGAGAGCGACATCATCTCTTCGCTGTCGCGCTTGCAAGGCCTCGTGCAAGGTGCGGACAACGCCCTGCCGTACGAGATGTTCGGCAACGTGATCGTCGACCGGAGATTCGAGAACCAGCTGCCGTTCACGGCGTCGGGCCGCGTGCCGTTGTCGACCTCGACGCAAAGGTGAGCGCCTAACGCCGTGTCCCTGCGGCTGCAACTGCTCGCGATCGCGGTGCTGACCTTGGTCCTGCCCTGGACCGCGTACCGCTACGTGCAGGAGATGGAGGCGGCGCTGCGCGGCGGGCTCGAGCAGGCGTTGGTGGCGACCGCGACGACGGTGGCTGCGTCGCTCAAGAACCAGGCGCTGCCGGCTTGCGCCGCGAGCTGCGCCCAGAGCGCCGGAGCGGCGACGATCTACGCCGAGCCGCTGCGCGTGGAGCCTGCCTTGGACGCCGCGCGGCAGGACTGGGTGGAGCCCGCCGAAGCACCGGTCGCGCTCCGCGGCGGACACCGGGTCTGGGCCGGGGTGCACGGCCGGTTCGTGTACCTGTTCGTGGACGTCAGCGACCGGAACGTCGTCTATCAGCCGCGCCCCGGTCAGATGCCCTTCGGCGACAGGCTCGTGCTCGTCACCGAGCCCGAGCCGGGCGTGCGCCGCTGGCTGCTGCTCGCGACCGGCGCGCCGGGCGTGTTTCGCGCGCAAGAAACCGCCCCCGACGCGTTCTCGCCAACCGAGGCCTACGACGGCAGCGTGCTCGGCTCGTGGCAAGAGACGGCCAACGGCTACTCGGTCGAGGTGCGCGTGCCGCTCTCGCTGGCCGGCTCGGCGCTCGGCGTAGGAGTCGTCGACGTCGACCGATCCTCCGGCGACTATTCGGTGGAGCTTGCAGCAAGCTGGGACGCTGCGACCGGCACTCCGGGCCGGCTCGTCTACCAAACTCCCGAGCTCCAGGAGAGGCTCGCTCAATTCGGCGGAGCCGGCGGCCGAATTCGGCTGCTAGACCCGGACGGCTGGGTGCTCTCCGACGCGGGCCGCGTGGACCCGCGGCGCACCGACGCCGCGCCGGCGAGCGTCCTGGCGCGGCTGTTGCGCGTCGCGTTGAGCCGCGACGATCCGCCTTACCCCGCAGAGCAGCCGGCCGGCCGGATCGCCGCGCCCGCAGTGCGGCGAGCCCTCGCCGGCGAGGCGACCACCGCGTGGTACGGCAACAGCCCCGACCGCGAGTCGGTCGTCGCTGCCGCGGTGCCGATCGCGGGCGCGTCGGGACCCGCCGGCGCCGTGCTGCTCGAGCAGGCGAGCGACCCGATCCGCACGCTATCGGACCAGGCGCTGGTGCGGCTCATGTCGCTCACGGTGCTCGCGAGCGTGCTCGTTGCTGCCGGCTTGCTCGGCTACGCCACCTGGCTCACCGCCCGCGTGCGCCGGCTCGCGCGCGCCGCGGAGACGGCGCTCGGACCGCGCGGCGAGATCCGAACCGCGATCCCCGGCGTGCGATCCACCGACGAGCTCGGCGATCTCGCGCGCAGCTTCACCCATCTGCTCGAGCGCTTGCGCGAGCACACCGATTACTTGCGCACGCTCGCGAGCAAGCTGTCGCACGAGCTTCGCACGCCGCTCGCGGTGGTCACGACGTCACTCGACAATTTGGAGCACGAGCGCGTGGCGCCCTCGGCCGAGGCCTATCTCGCGCGGCTGCGTCAAGGCGCCGGGCGTCTCGACGCGATCCTTGCCGCGATGAGCGAGGCTACCCAGCTCGAGCAGGCGATCGAGGCCACCCAGGCCGAGCGGTTCGACGTGGCCGCCGTCGTGACCGCGTGCTGCGACGCCTATCGCGACGTCTACAAGGATCGGACCTTCGCCTGCCGCGTCGCCGCGCGGAACACCGCGCTCGTCGGCTCGGGCGAGCTCATGGCGCAATTGCTCGACAAGCTCACAGACAATGCGGCGGGCTTCAGCACGCCCGGCAGCACCGTCGACGTCGCGCTCGAGGACGCCGGCGGCGAGCTCGTGCTGAGCGTGACCAATCGCGGGCCGCTGCTGCCGGCGAAGATGCGCCGGGAGCTATTCGACTCGTTGGTCTCGATTCGCGAGCAGCGCGACGGCCGGCCGCACTTGGGGTTGGGTCTCTACGTGGTCGCGCTGATCGCGAAATTCCACGGCGGGCGTGTCGAGGCGGACGATCTGCCGGACGGCAGCGGCGTGGTGTTCCGAGTCTCGATGCCGAAAGCCGCGCGGTGATACCGCGGCTCGAATCCTAGGGTTGCCGCGCGGCCGACGCGTCGAGCGCGAGCGGCACGTCGCAGCCGCCCAGCCCGCAATAGCCGCCGGGATTCTTCGCGAGGTACTGCTGATGGTAGTCCTCGGCATAGTAGAAGGCGGGGGCCGGCGCGAGCTCCGTCGTGATCTTCGGGATGCGGCGCGCATTGAGCAGTGCTTGATAATGATCGCGGCTCTGCTCGGCCTGATCGAGCTGCTCGCGATCGAAGCAGTAGATCGCCGATCGGTATTGGGTGCCGATATCGGCGCCCTGGCGCATGCCCTGAGTGGGATTGTGCGATTGCCAGAACGTCTCGAGCAGCTTGGAGTAAGCGATCTTGGTCTCGTCGTAGACCACTAGAACGACCTCGGCATGCCCCGTCATGCCCGTGCAGACCTCTTCGTAGCTGGCGTTCTCGGTGTAGCCGCCCGCGTAGCCGACGGCCGTGGTGTACACGCCGTCGAGCTTCCAGAACGCGCGCTCGGCGCCCCAGAAGCAGCCCATGCCGAACATTGCTTGCTTCAGGCCCGCCGGGAACGGCGCCTTGAGCGGCGTGCCGCGCACGAAATGGCGATTCGCGATCTCGATCGGCTCGGCGCGACCGCGCAGCGCTTCCGCTTCCCTGGGTTTCTCTAGAGCCCTGCGACCGAACATCTTCCCTTCCTCAGATGTTTTGACGTGCACCTCGTGGCGAAGGTTTAGCCGGTGGTGCCGCCCAAGCTGATCTTCGGCGCGGGCAGGAGGCTCGCGCCCATGAGGTATTCGTCCACCGCGCGCGCGGCGCCGCGTCCTTCGTTGATCGCCCATACGACGAGCGACTGGCCGCGGCGGCAGTCGCCGGCCGCGAACACGCCCGCCACGCTCGTGGCGAACTTGCCGTGCTGCGCCTTGTAGTTCGAGCGCGGATCGAGCTCCACGCCGAGGGCGTTCGCAAGGTATGCCTCGGGTCCCAGGAAGCCCATCGCGAGCAGCACGAGATCGGCGTCGAGAGTCTCGGCGCTGCCGTCGATCTCCACCATCTTCGGCGCACCGCCCACGGTCTGCCATTCGATCCGCGTGATGCGGACGCTGGCGACACGCCCGTCGATGCCCGTGAACTCCTTCGACACGACCGCGTAATTGCGAGGGTCGGCGCCGAAGCGCGCGATCGACTCCTCGTGCGCGTAGTCGGTGCGGCGGATCTTCGGCCACAGCGGCCAAGGATTGTCCGGGGCTCGCCTCTCCGGCGGCTGGTCGAGCAGCTCCAGGTTGATGAGGCTCTTGCAGCCGTGCCGCAGCGCCGTGCCGATGCAGTCGGCGCCGGTGTCGCCGCCGCCGATCACGATCACGTGCTTGTCCTTGGCGTCGATGAATTTGCGGTCCTCGAGGTTGCTGTCGAGCAAGCTCTTGGTGTTCGCGGTGAGGTACTCCATCGCGAAGTGAATTCCCGGCAGATCCCGGCCGGGGACGACCAAATCGCGCGGCTTGGTGGCGCCCGTGGTCAAGAGCAGCGCGTCGTGCTTCGCTTTGAGCTCGCGCGCATCCACGGTCTTGCCCACGTCGGCATTCGTCACGAACTCGATGCCGGCCGCGCGCAGGAGATCGACGCGCCGGTTCACCACCTGCTTGTCGAGCTTCATGTTCGGGATGCCGTACATCAACAGCCCGCCGATGCGGTCTGCGCGCTCGTAGACGGTGACCGCGTGGCCGGCCTTGTTGAGCTGCTCGGCCGCGGCCAGCCCCGCGGGGCCGGAGCCCACAACGGCCACACGCTTGCCGGTGCGCGACTCGGGAATTTGCGGCTTCACCCAGCCTTCGGCGAAGCCGCGATCGATGATCGCGTTCTCGATGTTCTTGATCGTCACCGCGGGGTCCGTGATGCCGAGCACGCACGCGCCTTCGCACGGAGCGGGGCAAGTGCGGCCGGTGAACTCGGGGAAGTTGTTGGTCTTGTGCAGCCGCTCGAGCGCGTCGCGCCAGCGGCCGTTGTAGACGAGGTCGTTCCACTCCGGGATCAGATTGTCGATCGGACAGCCGTCGTTCGATTGGCAGAACGGCACGCCGCAATCCATGCAGCGCGCGCCTTGGTTGCGCAGGTGCTCCTCGGGCGCGTGGCTGAAGATCTCGCGGAAATCGCCCAAGCGCTCGGAGGCGTCCCGGTACGGGACGCTCTTCTTGGGATACTCCATGAAGCCGGTCGGCTTACCCATGCTGAAGGCCTTCTTGGTCGGCCGGGGACTAGCGGCCGGCGTGCGCGACGAACGTTCCGGTCTCGTCGTCGCGAAGCGTCTGCTCTACTTCTTCGTCGTGCCGCTTGCGTTCGGCGAGCACGCGCTTGTAGTCCGTAGGCATGACTTTTACGAATTGTTTGATCGACATCGGCCATTCGTCGAGGATTGCCGCGGCCACGGTCGAGCCCGTGTATTCCTTGTGCAGCTCGATCATCTCTCTGAGCTCGACGATGTCCTCGTCTTCTTCGACGGCCTCGAGGTCGACGGTGCCGGTGTTGCACTTCGACGCGAAGTCCTTGTTCACGTCGAGCACGTAGGCGATGCCGCCGGACATTCCCGCCGCGAAGTTGAGGCCCGTGGGCCCCAAGATCACCGCGCGGCCGCCGGTCATGTACTCGCAACCGTGGTCGCCGACGCCCTCGATCACGGCTTTCGCGCCGCTGTTACGCACGCAGAACCGCTCGGCGGAACGGCCGCGGAAGAACGCGCGGCCGCTCGTGGCGCCGTAGAGCGCGACGTTGCCGATCAGCACGTTGTCCTCGGCCGCGAAGGTGCTGTCCTTCGGCGGATAGATGATGATCCGCCCGCCGGACAAGCCCTTGCCCACGTAGTCGTTGCTGTCGCCCTCGAGCTCGAGCGTGATGCCCTTCGCGAGGAAAGCGCCGAAGCTCTGGCCGGCGCTGCCGGTGAACTTGAAGCGGATCGTGTCGTAAGGAAGCGCGTCCGCGCCCCACTTCTTCACCACCTCGTGTGACAGCATCGCGCCGACCGTACGGTTGGTGTTGACGATCGGCAGCTCCTTGCGCGTCTTCTTGCGGTGCAGGATCGACTGCTTCGCGAGCGTGATGAGCCGGTTGTCGAGCGCGAGATTCAAGCCGTGGTCCTGCTTCTTCGTGCAGTACACCTCGGTGGTCTCGTGCGGCTTCACGGCCGGCGCCAGCAGCGGCGACAGATCGAGGCCGTCGGCCTTCCAGTGGTTGAGCGCCTTACGCGTGTCCAAGAGATCCACGCGGCCGATCAGGTCGACGAACCTGCGTAATCCCAAGCTCGCCATGATCTGGCGCGCGTCCTCGGCGATCATGAACAGGTAGTTCACGACGTGCTCGGGCTGGCCCGCGAACTTCTTGCGCAGCACCGGGTCTTGCGTGGCCACGCCGACGGGGCACGTGTTCAAGTGGCACTTGCGCATCATGATGCAGCCGAGCGCGATCAGCGGCGCGGTGGAGAAGCCCATCTCCTCGGCGCCGAGCAGGGCGGCGATCACGACGTCGCGGCCGGTCTTCAAGCCGCCGTCGGTTTGCAGCACGGCGCGGCTGCGCAGATCGTTCATCACGAGCGTCTGGTGGGCCTCGGCGATGCCGAGCTCCCACGGCAGGCCCGCGTGCTTGATGCTCGTGAGCGGCGAGGCGCCCGTGCCGCCGTTGTCGCCGGAGATCAGCACGTGGTCCGCGTGCGCCTTCACGACGCCCGCCGCCACGGTGCCCACACCCATTTCGGACACGAGCTTCACGCTGATGCGTGCGGACGGGTTCGAGCTCTTCAAGTCGTAGATGAGCTGTGCCAAGTCCTCGATCGAATAGATGTCGTGGTGCGGCGGCGGGCTGATGAGCCCCACGCCCGGCGTCGAGTGCCGGATGCGCGCGATCGTGTCGTCGACCTTCTTGCCGGGCAGCTCGCCGCCCTCGCCGGGCTTCGCGCCCTGCGCCATCTTGATCTGTAGCTCGTCGGCGTTCGCCAAGTACCAGATCGTGACGCCGAAGCGCCCGGAAGCAATTTGCTTGATCGCGGAGCGGCGCGAGTCGCCGGACGGCAGCGGCGTATAGCGCGCCGAGTCCTCGCCGCCTTCGCCGGTGTTGCTCTTGCCGCCGAGCCGGTTCATCGCGATCGCGAGCGTCTCGTGAGCTTCGGCCGACAGCGAGCCGAAGCTCATCGCACCCGTGCAGAAACGCTTCACGATCTCGCTCGCCGGCTCGACCTCGTCGAGCGCGAGCGGCACGGCCCTGGTCTTGAGCTCGAGCAGGCCGCGCAGCGCGCCCGCCTTGCGAGCTTGCTCGTTGATGTGATCCGCGAAGCTGCGGTACGCATTGGCATCGCCGCGGCGCGCCGCCACCTGCAGCGAGAAGATCGCCTGCGGGTCCCACGCGTGCGTTTCACCGGCGCTGCGCCAGTGGAACTCGCCGGGGTTCGGCAGCGACGGCAGCTTGTCGGCCGGGTCTTGCGGATAGCCGAGCGCATGGCGGCGCAGGGCCTCCTGCTCGAGCACCGGGAAGCTCACGCCCTGGAGCCGGCTCACCGTGCCGTGGAAGCAGCGCTCGATCACGTCGTCCGCGATACCGAGCGCCTCGAAGATCTGCGCGCCCTTGTAGGACTGCAGCGTCGAGATGCCCATCTTCGCCATGACCTTGAGCATGCCCTTGGCCACGGCCTGGCGATAATCGCCGACGACGTCGGTGGCTTTGTCGAGCAGCCCTTCGTCGCGCGACTGGAACAGCGCCTCGAACGCGAGATAGGGATTGATGCCGTCGGCGCCGTACCCCACCAGCAGGCAGTGATGGTGGACCTCGCGCGCTTCGCCGGTCTCGAGCACGATGCCGATCCGCGTGCGCTTGGCGCGTGCGATCAGGTGATGGTGCACGGCGCCGCACGCGAGCAGCGAGCTCACGGCAACGCGGTCGGGTCCCATGTTGCGATCGGACAGCACGATCATGCTGTAGCCGCCGTCGATCGCCTTCTCCGCCTCGCGGCAAATCCGGTCGATCGCGCGCTGCAGGCCACCCGGAACGTCCGTGCGCTCGAACGTGATGTCGATCGTGAGCGTGCGCCAGCCGCGGTGGTTCATCGCCTTGATGCCGGCCAGCTCCTCGTTCGAGAGGATCGGCTGACGCAGGCGCAGCCGCTCGGCGTGCTTCGGCGTGGTGTCGAGGAGATTGCCCTCGGGACCGACGTAACACTCGAGCGACATGATGACTTCTTCGCGGATCGAGTCGATCGGCGGGTTCGTGACCTGCGCGAACAACTGGCGGAAGTAGTCGTAGAGCATCCGCGGCTTGTCGGACAGGACCGCGAGCGTGCTGTCGTTGCCCATCGACCCCACCGGGTCGCGGTGCTCCTTGACCATCGGCTGGAGCATGAATTGCAGCGTCTCGCTCGTGTAGCCGAACGCCTGCATCCGCGCCAACAGGGTGGAGCGGTCGGTCTCTTCCTGCTGCGGCGCTCCCTCGACCACATCGCGCAGAGCGATGCGATTGTCGTCGAGCCATTGCGCGTACGGCCGGCGACTCGCGAAGTCGCTCTTGAGCTCCTCGTCGGGCACCAGGCGGCCGCGCTCGAAGTCGATCAAGAACATGCGGCCGGGCTCGAGCCGGCCCTTGGCCTTCACGTGCGCGGGATTGATCGGCACCACGCCGACCTCGCTCGCCATGATCACGCGGTCGTCGTTGGTGAGGTAGTAGCGGCTGGGGCGCAGGCCGTTGCGGTCGAGCACGGCGCCGATGTACTTGCCGTCGGTGAACGCGATCGACGCCGGGCCGTCCCACGGCTCCATCAGGCACGAGTGATACTCGTAGAAGGCGCGCTTCGCCTCCGGCATCAGCTCGTTCTTCTGCCAGGCCTCCGGGACCATCATCATCACGGATTCCTGGAGCGACCGGCCGGTCATCAGCAGGAACTCGAGCACGTTGTCGAAGGTGCCGGAGTCCGAGCAATCGGGCTCGACGATCGGGAACAGCTTCGCGAGCGAGTCGCCGTAGAGCTCGCTCTCGACGACGCCCTGCCGCGCGCGCATGGCGTTCATGTTGCCGCGCAGCGTGTTGATCTCGCCGTTGTGCGACATGAAGCGGTTCGGCTGCGCGCGGTCCCAACTCGGGAACGTGTTGGTCGAGAATCGCGAGTGCACCATCGCGAGGTGCGTGGTGTAGTCCGGGTCGTCGAGATCCGGATAGAAGGCCTTGACCTGCCCGGGCGTGAGCATGCCCTTGTAGATGAGCGTCTTGCTCGACAGGCTGCAGACGTAGAAGAACTTGGCCTGCTCGAGCGACGAGTCGCCCCGCAGGCGGTGGCTCGCGCGCTTGCGTATCGAGTACAGCTTGCGCTCGAACGCGTCGCCTTCGACGCCGTTGCCGGCCGCGACGATCAGTTGCTCGACGTGCGGCATCGCCGCCCGCGCGCTCTCGCCGAGGTCCGCCTTGTCGGGCTCCGTGGGGACGACGCGCCAGCCGACCAGCCGCTGACCTTCCTCGGCGCAGAGCTCCGCGACCACGCGCTTGCAGTGCTCGCGCTCGCTCTCGTCGGTGGGCAGGAAGACATTGCCCGCGGCGAACGAGCCGGGGGCCGGAAGCTCGGCGCCGAGCTCGCGCTTCGCGACCTTCGCGAGGAATTCGTACGGCAGCGCCGTGAGGATGCCCGCGCCGTCGCCGGTGTTCGGCTCCGCGCCCCGCGCGCCGCGGTGGTCCATCCGGCAGAGCAGATGGTCGGCGTCGAGCAAGATCTGATGGCTGCGGTGACCCTTGATGTGCGCGACGAAGCCTACGCCGCAGCTGTCGTGCTCGAATTCCGGCCGGTACAGCCCGTTAGCCGGCGGCAGGCCGGTTCGGACGTTCTTCTGTTCCGCGCGTACGGTCATGGTTCTACCTAGCGGTAAGCCCTCGGCTCCGCTTGTCAATTTCTTCGTCTTGGCTGGCAGTCGCGATGCTGAAGCCGTCAAGCCGTCGGCCTCGATCTGCCGCGGAGGGGCCTTTGCGTTTGACCCGGAGCAGGCCTGTGCCAGCATCAACTATATGAAACGGCCGAATGCCGCGTCAATCGGAGCAGAGCCCGAGCGCGCGCCCGAGTGGCGCTCAGCTCGACTGCCAGCGATACCCCATTCCGTAAACGGTCTGAATCGCGTCGAACGTGGGGTCGAGCGCTAGGAATTTCGAGCGGATGCGCTTGATCTGCGAGGTGACGCTGCCGTCGTCGAGCACCGCGTTCGCCGCCGCCATGAGCTGCTCGCGGCTCCGCACGTGCCCGGGGTGCTGCGCGAGCGCATGCACGACCCAGAACTCCGTGAGCGTGAGGGGCACCGCCTGGCCTCGCCACTCGACGGTCATGCGGTCCCGGTCGAGCCGGAGCGAGCCCTGCTCGAGCCGCTCGCCTTCCGAGTCGTTCGCGCGCAGCGCCTCCGTGCGTCGAAACAACGCGGCGACGCGTGCGAGCAGGTGCTCGAGGCTCACGCGCTTGGTAAGGTAGTCGTCCGCGCCGAGGCGCAAGCCGGAGACGGCGTCCAACTCGCTCTCGCGGGCGGTGAGGAAGATGATCGGCAGCTGGGCCGAGCGCGCACGCAGCTCCCGGCAGAGCTCGAAGCCGCCTTCGACCTCCGGCCCGAGGCTCACGTCGATGATCACGAGATCCGGGAATCGATTTTCGAAGCCGGCGAGGGCTTCCTTACGCGTGGCATAGCCCGCCACGCGGTAGCCTTGGCGCCGGAGGCCGGCCAGGTAGTTGTCGCGGATCGCGACGTCATCCTCGACGACGGCTACGAGCTTCGCAGACGACATCGTCCAATCTCGCGAGCCAACCGGTGCTGCCCAGGGCCGTGGCTCGAGACTTGGGCCGGCACCGCGGTCGTTGCGCCGCGGCGAGCGCCAAGCCCGCCGCGTGTTGCGTGGCTGGTTTTCAGGGTCAAGTCACGTTTCGTTCAGGATCGGTTTGGCATCATACGCGCCCGTCTAGTAGGGGCGTTAAGGAGGACGGTTTTATGGAGAGTAGGGGGATGTCGAGGATCGTAACGGCCGGGGTGGCGTGTCTCGTCGCGCTGTCGGCCTGCAGCACATTGGATCCTTACACGCGCGAGGAAAAGACCGCGCACGCTCAGCGGCAGGCCGTGATCGGTGCCGCGGCCGGTGCAGCGGTGGGCCTGATCACCGGCGACAGCTCCATGGAGCGCAAGAAGCGCGCGCTGGTGGGCGCCGGCTTGGGCGCTCTGGCCGGGGCGGGCGTCGGCAATTACATGGACAGGCAGGAAGCCAAGCTTCGAGCCGAGCTCGACAAGACCGGCGTGAGCGTTACCCGCATCGGCGACAACATCACGCTGAACATGCCGGGCAACATCACGTTCGCGACCAATAGCGCGGACCTCAACGCCGGCTTCTTCGAGGTGCTGAACTCCGTCGCCACGGTCTCGAACGAGTTCGAGCAGACGGTCATCGAGATCGCGGGGCATACGGACAATACCGGCAGCGAATCGTATAACCAGCAACTGTCGGAGCGGCGGGCCAATGCCGTGGCGGCCTACATGCGCACCCGCAGCGTCCGGGACGATCGCATGATCACCGTCGGCGAGGGCTTGCGGCGGCCGATCGCGTCCAACAACACGGCGGAAGGGCGGCAGCAGAATCGCCGCGTCGAGATTACTTTCGTTCCGTTGACCGCCGGCTAAGCGTCGAGCAGGGTCCGGCCGCTCTTGCGGTCCGGCCCGGCGCAAAACAAAGGGCGCATCGCAGTTGCGATGCGCCCTTCTTCTTTGCGGCCTCCGAGGGGTAGACCCTACGCCGGCACCATCTGAGTCTTCAGCTTCGCGATCGCATTCGCCTCGATCTGCCGAATGCGCTCGGCCGACACGTGGTACTCGGCCGCGAGCTCGTGCAGCGTGGCCTTGTCGTCGGTGAGCCAGCGGCGCGCAAGGATGTCGCGGCTGCGCGCGTCGAGCTTGTCGAGCGCCAAGTCGAGCCGATCGTGGGCATCGGCGTCCCAGTCGTTCTGCTCCACGAGCTTCGCGGGGTCGCTGTTCGGGGGGCCGGGCAGATAGGCGGCCGGCGCGTAATCTTCGTCGTCCTCCGGATCCGGGTCGAACGACACGTCGTGGCCGCTCAGCCGCTGCTCCATCTCGTTGACCTCGCGAGGGGTTACACCGAGGTCCCTGGCGACCGCCTCCGTTTCGTCCTTGGTCAACCAGCCCAGGCGCTTCTTGGCCTTGCGCAGGTTGAAGAACAGCTTGCGCTGGGCCTTGGTCGTGGCCACCTTGACCAGCTTCCAGTTACGCAGCACGAATTCGTGGATCTCGGCGCGTATCCAGTGGACGGCGAACGACACGAGCCGAACCCCGACGTTGGGGTCGAACCTCTTCACGGCCTTCATGAGGCCCACGTTGCCCTCTTGGACGAGGTCGCCGAGCTGCAGGCCGTAGCCCGAGTAGCCGCGCGCGATGTGGATCACGAACCGCAGATGGGCGAGAACCAAGCTTCTGGCGGCATCGAGGTCGTTGGCGTCCCGGAAGCGGATCGCCAGATTGCGCTCCTGCTCCGCGGTGAGGACCGGGATCGCATTGGCGGCTTGGATGTAGTGATCGAGACTGCCGAGCGGTCCGCTGAGCATGAGCTCAGCCTGGCGGGGCGCTAGTGCGGTAGTCGTAGTCATCGTTCCATACCTCCCGGTGCCGGATGTTAGCACTCGACCACTTAGAGTGCTAACAACCGGTTCCGTTCCCGGGCGGCCGTGCGGCTCTACCGCCCAGACTCCTAGGTCGGCTCGATGGCGCGGAGGTGCCGGGCGGTCGCGAGGCCCGCGCCGACCCAGCCGAGCAGCCCCCCGCCGGCCAGCAGGCTCAGGAGCTCCGAGAGAGACAGCCCGCTAAGCGCGAAATCGCCGCCATAAAGGCCCGCGAGCGTCCGGACGGGGGCGGCCAGCAGCGCCAAGGTCGCCGCGATCACGACGGCGGCGACGACCGCGCCGCCGAGCCCATAGCAGAGACCCAGGTAGAGGAACGGCCGGCGAACAAAGCCGTCGCTGCCGCCCACCAGCTTGATGACCTCGATCTCCACCCGGCGTTGGTTGATCTCGAGCCGGATCGTGTTGCCCACGACCATCGCAACCGCCGCCCCGAGCAGAACGGTTGCCACGTTCACCACCCGCCCGGCGAGCGCCAGAATCGCCCGCAGCCGGGCGACCCAGGCGGTGTCCACCCGTACCACGTCCACTTCCGGCAGCGCGCGAACCGCGGCCGCCACGGCCTCGACGTCGGCATCGAGGCCGCTCGCCGGGCGGATCACGAGCGCGTCGGGGAGCGGGTTGCCGTCCAGCCCCGCGAGCGCCTCGCCGAGCCCCGAGCGCTCGCGAAAGTCAGCGAGAGCGGAGGCCCGGTCCACGAGGCGTGCTTCCGCGACGTCGTCCCGGGCCTCGATCTCGCGGGATAACGCCCGCGCGCGGTCCGCAGTTACGTCGATTTTCAGATAGGCCGTGAAGTCGGCGGCGTTTTGCCACGATGCGCTGACGGCGCCGAGATTGCTCACGAGCACCCTGAGGCCCGCGGGCAGGGCGAGCGCAATCGCGATCACGAGCAAGGTCATGACGGTCGCGAGCGGCTGCCCGGCGAGCCGCCGGACGGACCCGGAGAGGCTTTGCCGGTGAAGATCCAGGTAGCGCATGGGCGCGCCCGTCCAGGTGCTCATGCGGCCTTGCCGCCATCGGTCGCGAGCTGGCCATTGATCAGCTGGAGCCGCCGATGCGGCATGCCCTCCATGAGCTCGAGGTCGTGGGTGGCGATGAGCAGCGTGACGCCGACCTCGTTGAAGCGCGCGAAGAGCCGCATGACTTCGCGCGACAGCTCGGGGTCGAGGTTGCCGGTGGGCTCGTCGGCTATCAGCACGTCGGGCCGGCCGGCGACCGCGCGTGCGATTCCCACGCGCTGTTGCTCGCCGGTCGACAGCGTGATGGGCGCGTGCGTCTCGCGGCCGAGCAGCCCGACCTGATCGAGCGCGGCGCGGACGCGGCGCTCGATCTCGCGCCGAGTTGCGCCCGCGATCACGAGCGGCAGTGCGACGTTGTCGAACACGGAGCGGTCGTGGAGCAGCTTGTGGTCCTGGAACACCACGCCGAGCCGTTGGCGGTATGCGGGGATCTTGCGGCGCGGCAGGCGCGCGGTGTTCTGATTGTTGACGAGCACCGTGCCGCGTGTGGGGCGCTCGATGAGCGCCACGAGCCGGAGCAAGGTGCTCTTGCCGGCGCCCGACGGCCCGGTCAGGAACGCCAGCTCGCCGCGCTCGAGCCTGAACGTGACGCCGGACAGCGCTTCGCGCCCGTTCGGATAGCGCTTGTAGACGTTGTCGAAGCGGATCACGCCGTTCGCTCGCCGATCAGTGCGCGCACGTAGTCGTCGGCGCGGAACTCGTCGAGGTCGTCCACGCCTTCCCCCACCGCGACGAAGCGAATCGGCACGCGGAGCTCGCGCGCGATGCCGAGCAGAATTCCGCCCTTTGCGGTGCCGTCGAGCTTGGTGATCGCGAGTCCGGTTACGCCGAGCCGCTCGTGGAACTTGCGCGCCTGCGTGAGCGCGTTCTGTCCCTGGCTCGCGTCGAGCACGAGCAGAACCTCATGCGGTGCCGTCGCATCGAAGCGCGAGGTGATCCGCTTGATCTTGTCGAGCTCGTCCATGAGCCCGCTCGCGGTATGCAGCCGGCCGGCGGTGTCGGCGAGCACCACGTCGACGTTGCGAGCGCGCGCGGCCACGAGCGCGTCGTGCACGACGGCGGCCGGATCGGCGCCGGGCGCCTGCGCCACCACGGGAACGCCGGCGCGGCGGCCCCACTCCTGCAGCTGCTCCACCGCGGCCGCGCGAAACGTGTCGGCGGCGGCGAGCAGCACGGAGAAGCCGGCCGACTTGAGCCGTTGCGCGAGCTTGCCCACCGTGGTGGTCTTGCCGGTGCCGTTGACGCCGACGGCGAGAATGACGAACGGCTTGCGCGCCCGATCGATTGCGAGCGGCGCCTCGACGGTGCGCATGAGGCCGACGGCCGTGTCGCGCAGCAGCTCGACGGCCGGCGCAGCCTTGCGCCGATTCCGCGCTCGCATCTCGTCGAGTAGCCACTCGGTGGCATCGACGCCCACGTCGGCCGTGAGCAGACGCGTCTCGAGCTCCTCCACCGTGTCGTCGTCGAGGGGCCGCTGCGCGATCCCGAGCAAATCGCCGGTGAGCCACGCGGTGCCGCGGTTGATGCGCGCCTTGAGCTTCGCAAAGAAGCCGGAGCTCGACGCGGCTTTCGGGTCGGGTTTGGTCGGGTCGGCGGCCATCTCGAGAGCGTTACGGCGAAGAAGGTTTGGCGGGAAAGTTTGTTAGTGTTGCGCACATGGCAAAGCGCAGCAACGCCCGGCGCGAGCTGCCGGGCAGCGTCCGCATCATCGCCGGCGAATGGCGCGGCAGGCGAGTGCCGATCGTTCCCGGCACGGACGTGCGGCCCACGCCCGATCGCGTCCGCGAGACGCTGTTCAACTGGCTCATGCACACGATCGCGGGCGCGAAGTGCCTCGATCTCTACGCGGGCACCGGTGCGCTCGGCTTCGAGGCGCTGTCGCGGGGCGCGGCGGAGGCATGGTTCGTGGAGCAGGACCCGGCGCTCGTCGACGCGCTGGCCGCGCAAGCGGAAGTCTTCGACGTGCGGCCGCGGATCGTGCGGCAGAACGTCGAGTCGTTGCTTCGCGGCCGCCCGCCGGGGCGCTTCGACGTCGTGTTCCTCGATCCTCCGTATGTCGAGCCCATCGAGCCTCTGCTCGACCTGTTGCCGCCCTGGCTCACGCCGGAGGGCGTGGTTTACGTCGAACGCGCTTCGGATTCAGGCCTCCTCGAGGTGCCTCGCGCGCACTGGTGGAAGCGCGGCCGCGCGGGCGCCGTCGAGTTCGGGCTGCTCCGGTACGACGTATGAACGGGCTCCGGGCGAAGGCTACAATGCCGGCTCTACCTCTACGCCGGGCGCTCGCGAAGTGAAGATTGGCGCAATGTATCCGGGCACGTTCGACCCGATCACTCGCGGTCACGAGGAGCTCGTGCGACGCTGCGTGCGGCTCTTCGACCGGGTGGTCGTCGCGATCGCGGCGAGCCCGAAGAAGGCGCCGCTGTTCCCGCTCGAAGACCGCGTGGCGCTCGCGAGCGAGGTGCTCCGCGATCTGCCGGAGGTTTCGGTCACGGGTTATCAAGGGCTCACGGTCGACTTCGCGCGCAAGAACGGCTTCAAGGCGATCATTCGCGGACTGCGCGCTGTCTCCGACTTCGAGTACGAGTTCCAGCTCGCGACGATGAACCGTCATCTCACCGAGGGCGTGGAGACGATATTCCTCACCCCGGGCGAGCAGCACACGTTCATCTCGTCGAGCCTCGTGCGCGAGATCGCCGAGTTCGGCGGCGACGTGAGCCCATTCGTGCATCCGCTGGTGGCCGAGCGGTTGAAGGCGAAGTTCGCGAAGAAATGAGCGCGCCGAACCCACGCCACCGCGGCCTTTTCCACCGCCGAGCTTCCTCGCCGGCCCGCCGGGCGGTCGCGCTCGCGGCTGCGGCGATCGTGCTCGCCATCGGCGCGCACGACGCGGCAGCGCAGACGGCGCGCGCCGCGCCGCGTCAGGCCGCGCCCGTGCGCGCTTCCACGCAGATGGTGGTCACCGCCAACCCGCTCGCGTCCGCCGCCGGCATCGAGATCTTGCGCGCCGGCGGCAACTCGGTGGACGCGGCGATCGCGGTGCAGCTCGTGCTGTCGCTCGTCGAGCCGCAATCGTCCGGCATCGGCGGCGGCGCGTTCATGTTGCACTTCGGACCACCGCGCGCCGGCGGCGAGCCGGCGCTCACGGCTTACGAGGGCCGCGAGACCGCGCCCGCGGCCGCCACTCCCGACATGTTCCTCGCCGACAACGGCCGCGCCGCGTCGTTCGGCAATGTCGGCGTCGGCGGGCTCGGCGTCGGCGTTCCGGGCGTGCTCAGAATGCTCGAGCTCGCGCATCGGGAGCACGGGCGTTTGCCGTGGAAGGATCTCTTCGCGCCGGCGATCAAGCTCGCGGACGACGGCTTCGAGATCTCGCCGCGCCTCTTCTCGCTGCTGAACGGCTTCAAGCGATTCGCGCGCGGCGAGCGCTTCCGCAGCTATTTCTACGACGCCGCCGGCGAGCCTCACCCCGTGGGCTATCGGCTCAAGAATCCTGAGTACGCGGCCACGCTGCGGCTGCTCGCGGACCGCGGCGCCGAGCCGTTCTACTCGGGCGAGCTCGCGGCCGCGATCGCCAAGGAGGTCAGCGGCAACTCCGTTCGCGCCGGCCGCATGACGCTCGAAGACCTCAAGAGCTACAAGGCTCGCGAGTCGGCGCCGCTCTGCACGCCGTACCGGCAGTGGCGCGTGTGCGGCCCGCAGCTGCCGTCGTCGGGCGGCGTGACCACGCAAGAGATCCTGGGCACGTTGAGCGCGTTCGAGCTCGGCGAGCTCCGCGACGACCCCGTCACCGCGATCCACCTGATTGCCGAGGCGAGCCGGCTCGCGTTCGCGGACCGCAATCTCTACCTCGGCGATCCTGCCTTCGTGCCCGCGCCGGTAGCGGCGATGCTGCAGCCCGAGTACCTCGAGCGGCGCGCCGCGCTCATCGATTACAAGAAGGCGCTGCCGTCGGTGCAGGCCGGCAATCCTGCGCCCGCGGTAGCGTGGAGCTTCGCGTCGAGCGGCCCGTCGGAGAAGCCCTCGACGAGCCACTTCTCGATCGTGGACCGCTTCGGCGGCGCGGTCGCGATGACCACGAGCGTGCAAGGCACGTTCGGCAGCCAACTGATGGTCGGCGGCTTCCTACTCAACAATCAGCTCACGGACTTCGAGTACCAGCCCACCGTCGACGGCAAGCCCGTGGCCAACCGGATCGAGGCCGGCAAGCGGCCGCTGTCGAGCATGGCGCCCACTTTCGTGCTCGACGAGCAGGGCCGGCCGCGGCTGCTCGTGGGCTCGCCCGGCGGCACGCGCATCATCGGCTTCGTGGCGGAGGCGATCATCGGCGTCGTGGACTGGAAGCTCGACGTCCAGCAGGCCGTCGCCGCCCCGCATTTCCTAGCCGAGGACGGTCCCATCGAGCTCGAGCAAGGCACCGACGTCGCGTCACGGCAGGCGGCGCTCGAAAAGCTCGGCCACACCGTCGCGGTGCGCGACATGAACAGCGGCCTCCACGCGATCGCCATCGACTACACACGCGACGGCCGCGTGCTCTGGGGCGGCGTCGACCCCCGCCGCGAAGGCGTCGCCCTCGGCGACTGACCGCGCACCCGTGCCATCCCGTCCCTGAGCCGCGGCGAGCGGCGTATGGGCCCTCTGCCGCGGCACGCGACTTCGCCGGCCTTCGGCCGGTTCCCTCGCCACGGCGCGTTCGCCGGGGTCCGGCCCGCGGTCGTTCGCTCGTGTCGCGAGTAGAGAAGTCAGTGCCGCCGCGGATCCGGATGCTCGCCTATCGGCTCGCACCCGGGCGCTGCGCGCCCGGGCTCCGCGGCTCTCGGCGCTGTGGCTCGGCGGTCGCTATCGCCGCGGCAGAGGGCACACACGCCGCTCGCCGCGGCTCAGGGATGTCTCACCGCTGGCACTTTGCGCAAAAGTAGGTCGCGCGCTGGCCCAGCACGCGGCGCTTGATCGGCGTGCCGCAGACGACGCACGGCCGGCCGTCGCGCTCGTAGACCTTGAGCGACTGCTTGAAGTAGCCCGGCTCGCCGTCGCCCCCGACGTAGTTGCGCAGCGTCGTGCCGCCTTCCTCGAGCGCGTCCTCGAGCACGGCGCGGACGGCGGGCACGAGCGCGTCGATGCGTGCGTGCGGAACGCGGCCGGCAGCCCGCGCCGGATGGATGCCCGCGCGAAACAGCGCCTCGTTCGCGTAGATGTTGCCCACGCCGACCACGATCCGGCCGTTCATCAGGTGCTGCTTGATCGCGACCGCGCGCTTGCGGCTCGTGCGCCACAAGTAGTCGGCGGTGAAGTCCGGGCCGAGCGGCTCGGGGCCGAGCGACGCGAGCAGCGGGTGGCGCTCGGGCGCGGTCGTGAACACCCAGCTGCCGAACCGGCGCGGGTCGTTGAAGCGCAGGAAGCCGCCGCCTTCGAGCGCGACGTCGATGTGATCGTGCGCGCCGTGCGCGCGCGCCTCGGGCAGATAGCGCAGGCTGCCCGACATGCCGAGGTGCACGAGCAGGGTTCCCGCGCCGGTATCGAACAGCAGGTACTTGCCGCGGCGGTCGAGTGCTTCGATGCGACGGCCTTCCAGGTCGGCGCGCAGGCTCTTGGCTACCGGCCAGCGCAGCCGCGGCTCCCGAATGTCGACGGCGGCAATCGACCGGCCGACGACGTACGGAGCGAGCCCGCGTCGCGTGGTCTCAACCTCGGGCAGCTCGGGCATCGCGCAAGCTTACGACGGGTGCGACGCCGTCGACAGCGGGCGCCCGCCTTCCGTGACGGTGCGCACGCGGGCCTAGCCGTGCAATGGAGTAGGCTCCGTCTATCGGCTATATTGAACTGGTTCCAAATCGACCCGATGTAACGGGCATTCCGCCCCGCCAGGAAGGATCACGAGGCACGACGACGTGGATTTTCTTTACGACCACTTCTACGGATTGGCTGATCTCGGTATTTGGGGATACGCAATCGTCACGCTGCTGTGGCTGCACGTGACCTTGATCGCCGTCACGATCTATTTCCACCGCGACCAAGCCCATCGCTCCGTCGACTTGCACCCCGTGGTCCGCCACATTTGCCGCTTCTGGCTGTGGCTCAACACCGGCGCGTCCACGCGCCAGTGGGTGGGCGTCCACCGCAAGCACCACGCGCATTGCGAGAAGGAAGGCGACCCGCACAGCCCGAGGCTGTTCGGCCTGAAGAAGGTCTTGCTCGAGGGCGCAGAGCTTTATCGCATCGAGGCCGCCAAGCGCGAGACCCTCGAGAAGTACGCGAAGGGCACCCCGAACGACTGGCTCGAGAACCATCTGTACGACCATCCGCGCATGAGCTATCTCGGCATCTCGATGATGATCGTGGCGGATCTCGTGCTGTTCGGCGTGCCCGGCATCATCATGGTCGCGCTGCAGCTCGCGAACATGCCAGTGCTCGCCGCCGGAGTGATCAATGGCCTCGGCCATGCCAAGGGATACAGGAACTTCGAGACGGACGACGCCTCGACCAACCTCTGGCCCATCGCCGTATTCATCGCGGGCGAGGAGCTCCACAACAACCACCACGCGTTCCCGACGTCGGCGCGCTTCTCGATGCGCCGACACGAGATCGACATGGGCTGGCTGCACTTGAAGGCGCTCGAGTTCTTCGGTCTCGCAAGGATCCGCCGCGTCGCCACGCCTCCGCAGCTCGCGGAAGTCACCGCGGCTACGCCCGATTTGGACGAGCTCCGCGCGATCATCGTCAATCGCATGCACGTGCTCCGGCATTACACGTTGAACGTGACGCTGCCCGTGCTGCGCCGTGAGGTCGAAAGCCTCGGCGTGCGCTCGAGCTCGGTGCTGCGCGCGGCGCGCAAGCTGCTGAGCCGCCAGCCCCACATGCTCGACGATCACTCTCGCGCGAGGCTCGCCGAGCTGCGCGAGCGTCATCCTCGCTTCGAGACGGTGCTGCAGTACCGCAACGAGCTCAAGAGCCTCTGGGAAGGCGCGCACACGAGCAACGACCGGCTGCTCGCCGATTTTCGCGAGTGGTGCGCCCGCGCGGAGCAGAGCGGCATCCAAGGCCTGCAGGACTTCGTGGCCTACCTGCGCTCGTTCCGCAAGATGAGGGAGTCGGCGCCCGCCTGAGCCGCGTCCGGTGCAGAAAACGAAAAACCCGCCTTCGAGGCGGGTTTTTTTTGCGGCGCCGTTGAACGGTGCTGCTACTTGATCTTGGTCTCTTTGTAGGTGACGTGCTTGCGGACGCGCGGATCGTATTTCATCACTTCCATCTTCTCCGGGTGCAAGCGCCGGTTCTTGGTGGTCGTGTAGTAGTGGCCCGTGCCTGCCGAGGACATCAGTCGAATCTTTTCGCGCATGCTCGTCTCCTAAGTCTTGGCCGCCCCGTCAGACGTGCTCGCCCCGGGCGCGCAGGTCGCTCACGACCTGCTCGATGCCCACCTTGTCGATGATCCGCAGGCCGGAGCGTGACACGCGCAGCTTCACGAAGCGCTTCTCGTTCTCGAGCCAAAAGCGTTGCGTATGCAGATTCGGCAGGAACCGGCGCTTGGTCTTGTTGTTCGCGTGGGAAACCTTGTGGCCCGACATCGGCCGCTTCCCGGTGACTTGGCAGACCTTGGACATCGCAGGAATCCTCGACAGGGCGTTCTCGAAAGGGGCGGGACTATACCCGCTCCGGTGCCTCATATCCACCCCCGCTCGGCCAG
>DASUFK010000302.1:0-20459 GCA_036274615.1 Gammaproteobacteria bacterium
CTGGTTCGAGGAAGTGTTCCGGCAGATCGACGGCCGCATCAACATCGCATGGCGCGCCATGGACGGCCGGCAGATTTCCGCCGACGCGATCGTCTGCGAGCTGCGCGGCCCGGCGCGCGGCATCGTGACGGGCGAGCGCACGGCGCTCAACTTCCTCCAGACCTTGTCCGGAACGGCCACCGCCACGCGTCAGCTCGTGGACCTGCTGGCAGGCACGAAGACACGGCTGCTCGACACGCGCAAAACTCTGCCCGGCCTGCGGCTGGCGCAGAAGTACGCCGTCCGCTGCGGCGGCGGCAAGAACCATCGCGTCGGGTTGTACGACGCCGTGCTGATCAAGGAAAACCATATCGCCGCCGCCGGCGATCTCGCCGAAGCCGTGCGCCGCGCGCGAGCGAGCTCGCCCGGCGTGCCGCTCGAAGTGGAGGTGGAGAACCTCGCGCAGCTCGCCGAAGCGCTCGACACCGACGCCGACCGCGTCATGCTCGACGACTTCCCGCTCGATGAGATGCGCCGGGCCGTCGCGCTGCGCGATGCCCACGCCGGCAAGCGCAAGGAGCTCGAGGCGTCCGGCAGCATGGCGGCCGACACGATGCGCGCCGTGGCGGCCACCGGCGTCGACTTCATCTCCTCCGGCGCCATCACCAAGCACCTGCGCGCCATCGACTTCTCGATGCGCTTCCTCTAGGCGACGGCTTGGAGAAGGCGCTTGGGCTCGGCGACGCCGTAGCCCTGGGCGTAGTCGATGCCCATGCCGCGCAGCATCGTGATGATCTCGGCGTTCTCGGCGAACTCCGCGATCGTGCGCTTGCCGGTCAAGTGCCCGATCTCGTTGATCGACCGCACCATCTCGCGGTCGATCGGGTCGTGCAGGATTTCCTTCACGAAGCTGCCGTCGATTTTCAGGAAATCGACCGGGAAGTGCTTGAGATAGCCGAACGACGATAGACCGGTGCCGAAGTCGTCGAGGGCGAACCGGCAGCCGATCTCTTTCAGCGCGTGGATGAAGCGGTTCGCCTGCGAGTAGCTCGCGATCGCGGCCGTCTCGGTGATCTCGAAGCAGATGCACGAGCCTGACAAGCCGCTCTTCTGGAACTGCTCCACGACGAACGGCAGGAACTTCTCGTCGGCCAGGCTCTGGCCCGACAAATTGATCGAGCAGAGCGAGAGGCGCTCGCGCTCGTCGGCTTCCGACACGAGCCAGCGGAACGCCTGCGCGATCACCCAGCGGTCGATCGCCGTCATCAAGCCGTAGCGCTCGGCCGCCGCGATGAACAAGCCGGGCGCGATCAGCGCGCCCTGCTCGTCGCGCATGCGGATCAGGAGCTCGTAGTGCGCGCCAACCTCGGCGTTGGGCTGGAGCGGCTGGATCGTCTGGCGGAACAGCTCGAAGCGATTCTCGTCGAGCGCGTTGCTGATGCGAGCGGCCCACTGCATCTCCTTGCGCCGCTTCATCAGATCGATGTCGTTCTCTTGGTAGTTGTAGACGCGGTTGCGGCCCGCGTCCTTCGCAGCCGCGCACGCGCTGTCGGCCGCGGACAAGAGCGAAGCGACGTCGTCGGTGGCGGGCGTGATCGGCACGACGCCGACGCTCACGCCTAGCCGGAACGTGCGCTCGTCCCAGACGAAGCGGAAGTCGCTGATGATCTCGCGAAGGTTCTCGGCGGTGCGCAGTGCTTCATCCATCGTGCAGCTCTCGAGCAGCACGCCGAACTCGTCCCCGCCGAGCCGCGCGAGCGTGTCGCGCCAGCGGATCTTCGACTTCAACAGCGCGCCGATCTGCTTGAGTAGCGCGTCGCCCGCGTTGTGGCCGCACGCGTCGTTGACGATCTTGAACTGATCGAGATCGAGGTAGAGCACCGCGTATGACGTTTCGCGCGCCTTCGCGCTCTTCAACGCGCGCTCGAGCCGATGCTCGAACTCCCGGCGGTTCACGAGCTCCGTGAGAATGTCGTGGCTCGCCGCATAGCTCAACCGGCGATTGAGCTCGCGCGACTCGCTGACGTCGTGGAACACGAGCACGCCGCCGGTGACGCCGCCCTGCGGATCGCGGATCGGCGCGGCCGTGCTCTCGATGTAGAGCTCGTTGCCGTCGCGGCGGATCAGGAGCGCGGGGCGCACGGACTTGATCGAGCGGTTGCGCCGCATCGCGACCGCAACGGGGTTCTCGATGGGCTCGCAGGTCTCCTCGTGGAAGCCGCGGAAGATTTCGTCGATCGCGCGGCCTACCGCGTCGTCGAGCTTCCATCCCGTGAGGTCGGAAGCCACCGGGTTCAGGTACTGCACGCGGCTGTCGGCGTCGGTGGTGACCACGCCGTCGCCGATCGACTGCAGCGTGATCTGAGCGCTCTCCTTCTCGCGGAACAGCGCCTCTTCGTAGAGCTTGCGCTCGGTGATGTCGGTCTCGACACCGACGAGCCGCTTCAAGCGGCCCGCCTCGTCCATGCGGCCCTTCACGCGGCTCTGGATCCAGCGCCATTCTCCGTTCGCGTGCTGCATCCGGTGCACGCTCTCGAAGAGGTCGATTCGACCCTCGAGGTGCTCGCGGAGCTGGTCCTGCACGTGGGCGAGATCGTCCGGATGGACGAGCCGCCGCCACTCCGGGATGTCCTCCACGTCGGTGTAGCCGAGCATCGCGCGCCAGCGCGGGGAGAAATACATGGTGTTGTCGCGGACGTCGTAGTCCCAGAGACCGTCGTTCGCGGTATTGGTCACGAGCCGGTCCCGCTCCTGGACCGTGAACAGGTCCTCCTGGAGCTGGATGCGCTCGAGGCCGCTCGCACAGCTCACGCCCACGAGCTTGAGCGCCAGATGCAGGTCGGCAGTCCACTCCGGCTGGGTAGCGGCGCTGCAGACGCCGAGAATGCCGCCGAGCCGTCCGCAGATGTTGAAACCGACGACCAGCAGAGCGCCCACGTTCAAGCTCGCGAGACGCTCGGCGTCATGGCTCTGGGCCAACGGAGGCTTCGAAGTGTCGCGCACCTCGAGCAGGCGCAGGTGCTCCAGCCGGCCCTTGATCCAGGGAAACTCGGCCAGGTCGACGCCGACGAGCACGTCGGGATTGCACGCGGAGAACGTGGAGCGGCCCGAATAGACCTTATCTATCTTGCCGCTTTCGACGTCGATCAGCGCGACGAACACGGCGTCCGCCCCGCAGGCATCGGTGAGAGACTGAAGGCCGGCCCGAAGACGCTCGTCCGCGGTGGTGACCGTGATGCTTTGAAAATCGACCGCGACCTTGGTGCAGGTCAAATCGAGCCCTGGCTCACGGACAGACTTGGCAGGCCGGCGCTCGGCCCGATCCCCCTCGAGCCCAACGTCATCCACGCCAATCCTGCCCGTTCCGTCGCTGATCGTCCGGGCACTCATGTTATTAGCGCAACCTTATGACGAGGTCTTAACCATCCCCCGCTAAGACCTTGACCATTCTGACAGTAACGCTCAGGAATACAAGCGACGGGCGTCGCGAATCCGACCTTTCGAGTCTCCAAACCCCGACATGAGGACGGGAACGTCAACCGGGTCCAGAGTACCCGCGTTGCAGCACTCCGAGACCCTCATTCGGGAAGGAGACCCTCGTGAAGAACCGAGTACGGCGAGCGAAGACACATTGGGCTTGGTCGATCGTTGCGCTGGCAGCCACGGTCTTGGCCGCTTGCAGCGGCGGCGGCTCGACCGGCGACGCGTCCAGCGCCAATCCCCCCGCCCCGAGCGGTAGTTGCTCGGACTGCGGCACTCTGCTGGTCGGCCTGACCGACGCCGACGGCGACTTCGTGAGTTACGCCGTCGACGTGCTGTCCGTGACCCTGAAGCGCGCGAACGGCGCCACCGTCGAGACTCTGCCCGCGAGGACTCGGATCGACTTCGCGCAGCTCACCGACCTCGCGGACCTGCTGAGCGTCTCGACCCTGGCACCCGGCGACTTCGTCGGCGGCAAGATCAGCCTCGACTACACCAACGCGGAGGTCGTCGTGGAGAAATCCGGCCAGACGGTGCCGGCGAAGGTAGTTGGCCAGAACGGCCAACCGCTCGGCGTCGTGGAGCTCGACGTCGATCTGTCGAACCGCGATCACCTCGTGATCACGCGCGGCCGGGCGGCGTTCCTCTCGCTTGACTTCGATCTCGCTGCGTCCAACGAGGTGGACCTCGCCCAATCGCCCGTCGTCGTGACCGCGCGGCCATTCGTGGTGGCCGAGGTGCAGCCCGTGGACGAGAAGGACCTGCGCGTGCGCGGCCCGCTCGTCGCCGTCGACACGAAGGCGAGCAGCTATACCGTCGACGTCCGGCCTTGGTTCCGCCGCGAAGGGGCCTTCGGCCGGGTAACCGTGCACACGACGCCGGACACGAGCTTCGAGATCGGCGGCACGGCCTACACCGGCGCGCCCGGCCTCGCGGCGCTCGCGCAGCAGCCCGCCGGCACGCCCACGCTGGCATTCGGCACTCTTGCCGCGCAGAGCCGCGACTTCACCGCGAACGTCGTGCAGGCCGGGGACAGCGTAGGCGGCCCGCGCATGGACGCGGTGCACGGGAGCGTCGTCTCGCGCACCGGCAATCAGCTGACGATCAAGGGCGCGTTCGCCGTGCATCGCGACGACGCGGGCAACGACGACGCGCTGGGCGACGACCCGGCGCACGCACACTTCGTTCGCACCGTGATCATCACGGTCGGGCCCGACACCAAAGTGCTGAAGGTCGGCTCGACGCAAGTTCTGGACGCGACCGCGATCTCGGTGGGCCAGTCCATCGTCGCATTCGGCAAGTTCGGCGATCCGCAGCCGGCGCCGATGGCGGAGACGACCGCGACGACGCCCGCGGCCTTCGACGCCACGGCCGGACGCGTGCGCCTCGAAGTCACCGAGGTGCGCGGCACGGTCGTGAGCGCCACCGCGGGCCAGCTGAACCTGAAGCTGGGCAAGATCGGCCGGCTCGGCGTCGAGATGTTCGACTTCGCCGGCACCGGCACGACCGCGACGACGGACGCCGACCCGAGCAACTACGAGATTGCGACGGGCACGCTGCCGCTTGCCACCTTGGGCGCCGGCGAAGCTGCGAAGGTGCTCGGCTTCGTCCGGCCGTTCGGCAGCGCGCCCGCGGACTTCGAAGGCCGCACGGTCGTCGACCGCGCCGACCTGCCGGCCGTGCTCGGCATCGGCTGGGGCGCGAACGGCACCGCCGCGCCGTTCCTGTCGAGCGGCAACGCGGGTCTCGTGCTCGATCTGCACAACACGTCCATCGGCGAGCGGCACACGCTCACCGTCGGCATGCGGATGATCGACCTGCTCGCGCTGCAAGCGCCGCCGACCATCGTGGGCGCAGACGGCCGCACGGTGTACGGCCTCTGGGAGGCCGGTCATGTGGAGCTCTTTACATCGTTCGGCGACTTCGTCGCGGAGCTCGAACAACGGCTCGCAGCTGGCGAAAAGGCGCAGGCATTGACGGCCTACGGTAGCTACGATCAGGGGAGCTCGACGTTCGCCGCGAATCACATCGCGGTTCACCTCGTCTCCAACTGACGGATCGCGGCACCGTTCTCAGAGAGCCTCCTCTCCCGAGGGGGCTCTTCTTTTTACACATTCTTTTCCTTCTCGCGCGAGCTTCTGCGGTAGCCTGTGCTCGACAAGGATGGCAGCCGCGACGCGGCGAAGGACGTTGGCATGCACGTTGGAAACTCGTCGAAGCGCTCGGCCGGGCCGGCTCGTGCGGCGGCGCTCGCAGCAGCGATCGCAGCGGCCGCACCGTTCTGCGCGTTTGCGCAAGACGACGTCGGCGCCACGGCGCTCACGATCTATTCCACGGCGCGCCCCGGCGCGGTGCCGCCCGAGCTCTATCGCCCCGTGCCCGGCCAGGGCGGCTTCTACGGCGGCCAGCAGGTGCCGGGGTACGCGATGATCCGCCAGGAGCGCACGGTCGATTTGAAGCAAGGCGTGAACCGTCTGAACTTCCGAGACGTCGCGGCCTATATCGATCCCACCACCGTGACGTTCGAATCGCTGACCGCACCCGGCGCAACGCGAGTGATCGAGCAAAGCTTCGAGTTCGATCTCGTGAGCACCGAGAAGCTCATGGAGAAGTACCTCGACCAAACGATCACGGTCGACCAGCTCGCCGGAGACCGTATCGTGCCGATCAAGGGCAAGCTCTTGAGCACGTTGGGCGGCCTCGTGCTCGCGTCGGACAACGGCGAGATCCATGCGATCACGAGCTACCAAAACGTGCACTTCCCCACGCTGCCCGGCGGCCTGAAGACTCGGCCCACACTCGTCTGGGACGTGGACGCACAGCGCGGCGGCCGCGAGAGCACGCGGCTCACCTATCAGACGGCAGGCGTCACGTGGTGGGCGGACTACAACCTCGTGTGGACGGACGGCGCCGACGCGAACCATGGCACGCTCGACGTAGGCGCGTGGGTCAGCATCCTCAATCGCTCCGGCACGACCTACGACGACGCGAAGCTCAAGCTCATCGCCGGCGACGTGAATCGCGCGCAACCCGCGCCCGTTCCGTTCGACGCCATGCGCAAGCAAGTGTTTGCCGCCGCGGAGGCGAACGCCGGCTTCGCGGAGCAGAGCTTCTTCGAGTTTCACCTCTATACCCTCGGCCGCAACACCACGATTGCGGACAACTCGACGATGCAGATCGAGCTGTTCCCGAAGGTGCTCGAGGTGCCCGCCGAGAAGCAGCTCGTCTACTACGGGTTCCAGCCGGGGTTCGGCTTTCCGTCCGAGCCGGCGATCGACCGCAACTACGGGCTGCCGGCGAACACGAAGGTCGACGTGTATCTCAAGTTCGCCAACCGCGAGAACGCAGGCCTCGGCATCCCGCTCCCGGCTGGTCGAATCCGCGTGTCGCAACTCGACAAGAAGGACGACGCGCTCGAATTCATCGGCGAGGACGTCATCGATCACACGCCGAAGGACGAGCCCGTGCGCGTCAAGCTGGGCTCCGCTTTCGACGTGGTGGGCGAGCGCCGCCAGGTCGACTTCCAGATCGACTCCAACGCGCGCCGTATGGAGGAGACGATCGAGGTGAAAGTCCGCAACCACAAGAACGAGCCGGTGGACGTTGTCGTCCACGAGTCGCTGTTCCGCTGGGCGCAGAACGACGTCGTCGAAGCGTCACAGCGGTACGACCGCATCGATGCGCGCACCGTCGAGTTCCCGGTGAAGGTCGCGAAGGACGGCGAGGCCACCGTCCGCTACAAGGTGCGCTATCGCTGGTAGCCCCAGTTGGCACCCGCAAAATAGGGACATGTTACTTTTTCCGCGGGCACCCCGGCGCGACTTGCGGTTGCGGCGGGCGCGGAAAAAGTAACATGTCCCTATTTTGCGGAGGGCGTGCGGAGCATCAAGACCGAGCGGCGGCAGGTCGCGATCAGCACGTCGTGCTGGTTGTAGCCGCGGTGCTCGAGGGTGAGGATGCCGTTGGTAGGCCGCGAATTACTCGGACGGGCGGCGATCACCTCCGTCTCCACATGCACGGTGTCGCCGACGAACAGCGGATTGGGAAAGCGCACGTCGGCGAGGCCGAGGTTCGCGACCGTCGTACCCAGCGTGGTCTCGTGGATCGAGATGCCGACGATGAGGCCGAGCGTGAAGAAGCTGTTCACGAGCGGCCGGCCGAACTCCGACTGGGTGCGCATGTACTCGTGATCGATGTGCAGCGGTGCCGGGTTGTGCGTCATCGTGCTGAACAGCACGTTGTCCGTCTCGGTGACGGTGCGCCGGATCGCATGCTTGAACACGCGGCCGATCTCGAACTGCTCGAGGTAGTAACCCATGCGTTCAGGCCTTCGATAGCTCGCGGCTCCGCCGGGCGGCGGCCTCTGTCGCCTGTTTCAAGAGCTCGGCGAGACCGCCGCGCTCCGCCATCAGCACGTCGAGCGCCGCTTGCGTCGTGCCGTTCGGGCTCGTGACGCGCTTGCGAAGCTCGGCCGGCGGCACGTCCGCGCGCTCGGCGTAGGCCGACGCGCCGGCCACGGTGGCGAGCGCGAGCTGCTTGGCGAGCGCCGGCGCAAGGCCGAGATCGAGCGCGGCACGCTCGAGGCACTCCACGAGCAGGAAGAGGTATGCCGGCCCGCTCCCGGAAATCGCCGTGACGGCGTCCATGTGGCGTTCGTCATCCAGCCACACCACGGAGCCCACGGCGGCGAGCAGCTCGCCGCAGAGCGCTCGCTGCTCGGGCGTGACCGCGGCGTTCCCGATCAGCGCCGTGATGCCCTTGCCGATCGCGGCGGGCGTGTTCGGCATCGCCCGCACCAGAGCGGCATCGTCGCCGAGGCCGGCCGCGAGCCGCTCGAGCGTCTTGCCGGCCGCGATCGACAGGTGTACGACGCCACGAGTGCCGCGCGCGCGGCAGTCCTCGAGCACGGCGGCGAGCTGATTGGGCTTGACGGCGAGCACGGTCACGGCGGGGTGAAACGCAACGTTCACCTGCGCGAGCCCGGGGCTCGCGATCAGACCCAGTGAAGCGGCCGCATGGAGCGCGGCGGGCACAGTATCGACCACGCGAATGGTTGCGGGCGCACGGCCGCTCGCGAGCCAGCCGCGCACCAGCGCTTGGCCCATGCTGCCGAAGCCGATCAAGAGCACCCGTTCCTCGCCGCGCACGCGCCCTCCTCGCCGCCGCGCCCGGCATCATAGCCGATGCCGCGCGTTGCCAGGCGCGACCCCGCTTTGCGATCATGCGCGCGGCCGCAGCGCCAAGGACATCGGAGGTGAGTTGAGGGACGTCTTCATCGTCGGCGTGAGCCAGACGCCGGTCAACAAGGACGCCGAGGTGCGCGACCGCTATCTCGGTGCCGCGGCGCTGCAGGCGGCGATCGACGATGCCGGGGCCGCACCCGAGAGCGTCGCCGCGCTCTATGTCGGCAACATGATGTCGGGCACGCTCGCGCGCCAACAACAGCTCGGCGCGCTGCTCGCCGACTACGGCGGGCTCGCCGGCGTGGAGGCCGTCACCCTCGAGGCCGCCTGCGCCTCGGGCGCAGCCGCGACGCGGATGGGCTACCTCGCGATAGCAAGCGGCGCGCACGACCTCGTGGCCGTGTGCGGCGTGGAGCGAATGACCCACGTCGACCGTCACACGGTCACCCGCGCGCTCGCAACGGCCGCTGATTGGGAGCTCGAGGGTGCCGGCGGCGAGTCGTTTCTATCGCTGAACGCGCAGCTGATGCGCGCCTACATGCAGCGCTACGGCGTGCGCGCCGAAGACTTCGCGCCGTTCTCGATCAATGCGCACCGCAACGCGCTCAGCAATCCGAACGCGCTCCTGCACAAGCCGATCACCCGCGAGGACTACCTCGCGTCGCGCATGGTGGCGGACCCGGTGCGGCTGTTCGACGCTTCGCCGATCTGCAACGGCGCAGCCGCGCTCGTGCTCGCGTCGGCCGACGCGGCTGCGCCGCTGCGCCGCACAGCGCGCGTTCGTATCGCGGGGTCCGCGGCCGCCACCGCGCCGGTCGCGCTCGCGCGGCGCGCCGATCCGTTGCAGCTCTCGGCGGTGGAAATCTCGACTCGGCGGGCACTCGCGCAAGCCCGCGTCGAGCACCGCGACGTCGATGTCTTCGAGCTGCACGACGCCTATACGATCGTGAGTGCGCTCGCTCTCGAGTCGGCGGGCTTCGCCGCGCCGGGAGGCGGCACGCGGCTCGCCGGCGAAGCCGGCATCGGCCTCGACGGCGCGTTGCCGCTCGCGACGTTCGGCGGGCTCAAGGCGCGTGGGCATCCGGTCGGCGCCACCGGCTGCTATCAGCTCGTGGAAGCGTATCTCCAGCTCAGCGGGAACGCCGGCCCGAATCAAGTCCGTGGCGCCGAGCACGCGCTCGCTCAGAACATCGGCGGCACGGGCGCGACCGTGGTCACTCACGTCCTCGAGCGCAGCGCCTGAGCTGAAAAATAGGGACATGCTGCTTTTTCAGCGAGCGCAGTAGCGCCCGGCGGGCGCAACGCAGCGAAAAAAGCAGCATGTCCCGGTCTCGGCTGCCGATGGGCCGCCCGATCGCGACCCGGCGCCGATCGAGCGCAACTGCAGGCAGAAGTGCTAGCCTATGCCGGCGCCGCGCCCCTACTCTCTTACGCGGCCCGAGGATTCGAGCATGGCAGCAGACGAGCTCAACGACGCCGACATTGCGATGGACCGGGCGGGCCTCTACCGCGAGGAGACCTTCACGGATCGGCGCGTCGGAACCTTGCAACGGCTCACCCCGATCACCGCGGCAGGCGCCACCGACACGGCGCGCCCCGTGCTCTTTGTGGGCCAGACGCAAGTCCTTACGCCCGCGGGCGCCCTGCCGCTCACGTTCGACGTGCCGGCGGCCTCCCTCGACGAGGCCGTCACGAAGTTCGGCGACCTCGCGAAGCAAGCGCTCGCGCGCACGATGCGCCGGCTCGAGGAGCTGCGGCGCGAGCAGGCGTCATCGATCATCGTGCCGGGCGGCGCCCCTCCGGGCCCCGCGGGTCCGGGCGGCGGCCGCGTGCTGCGCTGAGGCGATCCCGACCGTGGACGACGTGCTCGCCGACAAGCTCGCGATTCGCGAGGTAGTCGACAACTGGGTGCTCTGGAGCGACTCCGGCGACTGGCAGCGCTTCGCCACCGTCTGGCACCCCGGCGCGTGGATGACGGCCACGTGGTTTCAGGGAGCGGCTACCGAGTTCGCGAAGGCGCGGCGCGCGGGCTTCGAGCGCGGCGTGAGCATCATCCACTTTCTCGGCGGCACTACCTGCGAGGTGGCCGAAAACCGCGCGATCGCCCAGACCAAGATGACGATCAATCAGCGCGCCGCGGTCGACGGCGTAGTTGCCGACGTCGTCTGCACGGGGCGCTTCTACGACTTCTTCGAGAAACGCGCCGGCCGCTGGGGCATCGTGCGACGGCAGCCGATCTACGAGAAGGATCGCCTCGACGCCGTCGACCCGAGCGCCGACTTGCGGCTCGATGCGGCGTTGCTCGCACGTTTCCCGGAAGGCTACCGTCACCTCGGATATTTGCAGACCAAGGCCGGCTTCAACGTGAGGCTCGGGTTGCCGGGCCTGCGCGGCCCTGAGGTGGAAAAGCTCTACGCCGAAGGCGCTGCCTGGCTCGACGGCGCCGCGAAGCCCGGCGAACCCCTATAGCGTCCCGTATTGCTGCCCGGCACGAACGGTGCCCCCGTGTGGCAAGAAAGACGGGTCAGACCCCGAAGGGTCCGACCCTTCGCCCCCCATCAATGCGTGCGGCGATGAAACGCCTCGATGAAGCGGCGGGCGACGTGCTCCGCGCGCTCCTGTAGATCGCTGTTGCTCGGCGTGGGCGCGCCGAGCATCAACAGCTCCTTGTACCACTTGTGGACCAGCATGCCGGTGAAGAACTCGGCAGCCTCGTCCGGGTCGTCCACGTCGAGCAACTCGGCGTTCTTCAACGCCGTGAGGTATTCGACGAGCAGCTTGTGACTGCGCTGCGGACCGCGCTCGTGATAGAGCCGCGCGAGATCCGGGAAGCGCTCGCGCTCCGCGATGATCAGCCGCAGCACGGCGCGATGGTGCGTGGAGAAAATCACGTGCAGCCGGTCCACGGCGAACTCGGTGAGCATCTCGCGCACGTCGCGCCGGATGTCGAGCGTGGGTTGGCCGTTATTGACCATGACGCTGTCGAGCACCGCGCGGAACAGGTCCTCCTTCGTCGGGAAGTAGGCGTACAGCGTGGCCTTCGAGCCGCCCGACAGCACGAGGATTGCGTCGATCGAAGTCTTGTCGTAGCCGTCGCGCAAGAACAGCTCGGCGGCGGCGGCGAGCATCCGCTGCAATCGCGCGCGGCCTCTCGCCGACTGCGGCTCCGTGCTTTGGGCTTGTGATTCGACGATGTCCGTCATGCGAAACTCCTTCTTCTAATTATGGTCGTTCCGTCACGATCTCGGGGACCGGCTTCCGCTGCTGCGTGGGCACGACTTTGGGCAAACCGTACCAGAAAAATCCCACCACGGCCTCCTTGCCTGCGTCGATTTCGAGGATCTCGTAAAAACGCGCGTGTCGGGTGACGCCGCCGGTGGTCCACTTTACCCCGATCCCGCGCTGCCAAAGATACAGCATCAGGTTCTGAGCGGCACAGCAACATGCGGCATAGTCTTCTCGGTCGCGCAGCGAGTCTTCGCTGCGCTGGCTCGTGAGCACGAAGAAACCGGGAATCCCTTGCAGACGAGCGCGGCGCGCAGCGCCCGCAGCCTCGCCTTTCTTGGCCGCGTCGATCTCGGCCGCGAGCTCGATGATCGCACCCGCCGTAGCCGGACCGATTAGGTAAAAGCGCCACGGCTCCGTGAGCCGGTGATTCGGCGCCCAACGCGCGGCCTCGATCGCCTCGATGAGCACCCCTGTACTCACGGGTTCGGGCCGAAACAAATCGATCGACCGGCGGCCGCGCAGCAGCGCGGTCACCACATCGTTCGTCGAGAATTGTGGGGCGTCGGTCATGAGCTCTCCGAGGGCGTCGATCGTCGCCAACATAGCACGGGGCCGGGCCGCGGCCGGCGCCGCGAGGCGTGCTTCGCAGCGGCCCGCCCGGTATTCCGCTAATCTCCGCCGCGATGACTCAAACCGTGGACACTCTCGTCATAGGCGCCGGCGTCGTCGGCCTCGCGATCGCGCGCGAGCTGGCCCAGGCCGGCCGCGAGGTCATCGTTCTCGAGAAGAATCGGCGGATCGGCGAGGAAACCTCCTCGCGCAACTCCGAGGTGATTCACGCGGGCCTCTACTACCCAAGAGGCAGCTTGAAAGCGCGGCTCTGTGTCGAGGGCCGCGAGCGCTTGTACGCCTATTGCGCCGCCAAGAGCATCGGTCATCGGCGCTGCGGCAAGCTCATCGTTGCGGTGCACGAGGCACAGCGGCCGAAGCTCGTGGCGCTGCGCGCTTCCGCAGCCGGTAACGGCGTGACCGACCTCGACTGGCTCGACGCCCACGAAGCCCGCGCACTCGAGCCGCACGTGCTCGCCGCCGCGGCCCTCTGGTCGCCGTCGACGGGCATCGTCGACAGCCATGCGTTCATGCTGGCGCTCCAGGGGGACCTCGAGGCCGCGGGCGGCTCGCTGGCCGTGGCATCACGCTGCCTCGGCGCGGAACGGCACGACGACGCATTCGAGCTCCAGTGCACGGCCGACGGCGCGAGCCTTACGCTCTCGGCACGCACGGTGATCAACGCCGCGGGGCTCCATGCCACGCAGCTCGCGCGAGCGCTGGGCGATCTTCCCGCGAACACGATTCCGGCGCCACGCTACGCGAAGGGAAGCTATTTCGTATACGCCGGCAAGAGCCCGTTCACCCATCTCGTCTATCCGTTGCCGGAGGACGGCGGGCTCGGCGTGCACGCCACGCTCGATCTCGCGGGGCGCGCGCGCTTCGGGCCGGACGTCGAGTGGCTGCCCGCAGGCACCGAGCCCAAAGACCTCGACTACGACGTGGACCCGGGTCGCGCCGCGGCTTTCTATGCCGCGATCCGCGCATACTGGCCCGGTCTCGAGGACGGCGCCTTGAGTCCCGCCTATGCCGGCGTGCGGCCGAAGATCTCGGGGCCGGGCGACCCCGCGGCGGATTTCTCGATCCAGGCGTCGGGCGAGCGCGACGGGCCTCGGGCCGTGCACTTGTTCGGAATCGAGTCGCCGGGGCTCACGGCCTCGCTCGCCATCGCCGCGCACGTGCGCGCGGTGCTCGACGCGTGAACGCGCTCAGCGCGCCGCGATGAATTCTCCGCGGAACTGGCGCTCGAAAAACTCGAACGCGCTGTTGCGAAGCAGCGGGAAGTAGACGACCGATGACCGGTGCCCCGTGGGGAGATACAGCGTCTCGGGCTCGCCCATGCTCTCGCGCAGCTCGTCCTGCAGCTCGAACGGCACGATCGCGTCCGTGCGCGTCATCACCAGCAACACGCGCTGCGCGTCGACGTACGGGGCGAGCGTCAGGGGGTCGATGGCGATGCGCTGCTCCATCGACTCGAGCAATCCTTCGCGCGTGGTGCCTCCCTCGTCGAGCATCCGATCGACCGTGCGAGCGACGCGCCGATAGCGCGTGTCCATCATCAGCTGCGCGAGGTCGCCGCCCGCCATTGCGGCCACCAGCGCGTCGATGCGCCGGTCGAGCGCCGTGAGCATCACCGCATCCATGGCGCCCAAACTGATACCGAAGACGCCGACGCGCGTGGGATCGATGTCGTGCTGTTCTTCGACCCAGTCGAGCACGCGGCGATAGTCGTCGAGATTCGCGCGGATAATGTCTTCCACGTCGTCGATCTGCTCGAGCGGGTCGCGCTTGCGCGTCACTACGACCGCCCGCCAGCCTTGGTTCGCGAAGTACCTGGCGAAATACCGCGTGATACTCAGCTGGCCGTTGAAGATCGGCAGCAGCACGATCACCGGCGTCGGCGCGTCGGCGCGGACCTCGTAGTACTCGAACTCGATCGGCGTCTCCGCGGCCGGCCCCGGCACGAGCTCCACTTGCCGCACGATGAAGTCCGGCCGCTTCCGCACGGTTTCGGTGACGACTGCAACCTCGGCCCCCGCCTCGGCCTCGAGAGGGGCAACGAGCGCCGCCGGTAGCGAGACAGGCCCCCGATAATCGGCACCCACGGGCACGTGCGTGACGCAGCCGGCCGCGAGCGTCGCGACGGCGACCGGGGCAAGCCACCGCCGCATCTCAGCGCGCTCCGTCGAGCGCCACGTACGCCGCCCGCACGCGTCCGGCTTCGCCGGGCTCTGTCCAGGCAAGCAGCAGGCGGCGGCCGCTGCGCAGCACTTGCGGCACGCTCTCGGGCCGCGACTCGCCGCTCGCCGCGAGCACGCGCACCGGCCCGACGTCACCGGCGCTCGTCACGACGCTCAGCCCGAGCTCGGCACCGCTTGCGGCGCGCCGCCACCAGGCCACCGCGGCGGCGTCGGCGCGCAGCATCGCCACCTGCACGTGGCCGATCGCGGCCGTCGCGTCCACGTCGATCGCCCGGCCGAACGTCGCGCCGCCGTCCGCGGAGAACGCGGCGCGCACCTTCGGCTTGTCGTCTGCCGCCGTGAACCAAGCGGCGGCCGCGCCGCCGGCATCGGCGTCAATCGCCGGGCCGTTGACCGGGCAGCCTTCGATCTGCCAGCCGTCGGGGCCGAGCATCACGGGCTCGCTCCAGCCGCCGCCGTCCGTGCGCCGCCGCACCGCGATGTCGCGAATGTCCTCCGGGCTGCGGTCGCGGTAGACGAGCAGCAGGCCCGCGGTACCGGCTGCCGCTCCCGTCGTGCAGCAGTCGCAGACCCGCTCGTCGATGACGAACTGCTCGAGCAGCGCACCGTCGGCGCTCAAGCGCGCCACGCGCAAGCTCGTGGCGAGGTTCGCCAGGCGCTCGAGGTCGACGTCCTCGTTGTCGTTCTCGGAGGCGAGGTCGCGGCCGTCGAGCCAGGCGGCACCCGCATCGGCGCCCCACGGGAATACCGTGACGAACCCATGCTCCGTGGGCGTGCCGTCGTCGTTGAGCAGCCGGGGCGCCGACCACGTGGCGCCGGCGTCCGTCGATACCGCCGTCGCGATGTCGTAGGCGTAAGGCTCGGATGCCTCGACGCGCCAATGCGCGACCCAGAGTTTGGCACTGACGGGCACCACCGCGGGCGCGTCGGCGGCACTCACGACCCAATCGTCGCCGCGAGCGGCGACAGCGGGCGCGCCCCAGGCGTCGCCGAGCAGCCGCGAATACTTGAGCGCATGACCGTCGCCGTCGGTCTCGATCCAGCTCAGCACGGTCTCGCCCCCGCCCGCGGCGAGATGCGGCTCGGCGCTGCCTGGCGCCGCGGCGACCTCGAGCGGCACGAGCGCTCCAAGCCCGTCTGCGGAACCAGCGCCGCCCGCGGCAGCGGCGCCGTCGGACGCGGGCCCGCGGCCGCAGCCCGCCAGTGAAACGGCGGCGGTGAGGAAGAACGCGCTGAAGACTCGTGCGATCGGCATCAAGCCGATACTACAACCGTGACAAGCGATACACGAACGCCGGCGGCAAATTGAACGGCGCGATACCGATGAGAGAGCTCCGCAGCTCGAGCCGGCTGCGTAGGCTGCGCTCGACCGGACACCGAACGGAATACGTGAATTGATGTAGCGCCCCATTTGGGCCGAGCAGCTCGAAGACCTGCTCGAGCAGACGCTGCTTCTGCTGCGGCGAAAAGAACAACAGCGGCAGCCCGCTGATCACATAGTCGAACGTGCCGGGCCCCGGTACATGCTCGGCGAGTGACAGCGCGTCGGCGGCCACGAGCGGACAATCCGGGAAACGGCGCGCGAGGATCTTCAGGAACTGCGCATTCTGCTCCACTACGAACAGGTCTTCGGCGCGCACGCCCGCGTCGAGAATCGCCTGAGTGAGCGTGCCGGTGCCCGCGCCCAGCTCGATGACGCGGGCGCCCTGGCGAAGTCCCGTGGCCATGAGCTTGGCCAGCAGGCGGCCACTAGGCGCGACGGCGCCGATAGCCGTGGGATTCTGTATCCAATTCTTCAGGAAGTGCCCGAGGTCATCGGGCCTGTGGCGCTGGCGTGCGTGCAAGTTCGGCTCTGGCATCAGCGCAACCTCCTAGCGGTGCACGCGTGGCGAACAGCAGCGACATTGGAGGTAATCATTCGTTCAATCCGTTCGAATCCTGACGTTGCGGAACATGACGCGGCCGGCGCCGTACTGTAGAGCGATGGGCCCGCTCGCGAAACGGTTGCTGTCGACGTCCACAGTGGATTGGCCATTGAGCTTGACCGTTAGATGCCGGCCGCGCGCCGAAATTTCGTAGCGGTTCCAGCGCTCGCCCGTCTGGATCTGCGCGCTCGGTTTCGCCACGCCGACGATCGCTCCGGTGCGATAGGACGGGTCTGGACGTTGATCGAAAATGTTCACTTCGTAACAGGTAGCCGCTCCGAGCTCCGCGGGATTCTGGCATCGCAGGAACACACCGCTGTTGGCATCCGCGGTGACCCAGAACTCGAGGTCGAGATCGAAGTCACCATAGCTCGATTCGGTGAGGAGGAAGCCCGCGCCGGCATCGGCGCGCACGGTGCGGTCGGCAAGCTCCCAGTTGGCATCGCCGATCAGCTTCCAGCCGTCGAGGCTCGTGCCGTCGAACAGCGTCTTCCACGCACCCGTCTGCGACTGCGCCTGTGGAGGGTGCTCCGGGCCCGACCCCGACGAGCAACCGCCCAAATACACGCAAACCGCAGCCACGATGCCGATACCGAAACGCATCGGTGCTGCCCCCTCCTCTTTTGATGAGCGTGATGTTCGTCCGGCGCCCTTGCGGGCCGCGGGCCCACCCACTCGTTGTTCTCGCCCGAGCTTAGCAGCCCCCGTTCGAGAACACTATTGGCGACGCGCTCGCAGCCGCGAGCGCGTCCGCCGCGTCGACGGCTGGGCTCGCTCGTCCGGTCAAGCCCTCAGCAACCCTCCAATCTTGCCAATGGCGTCAGCCTCGCCGGCCAGACCGCGGCCGGTGATCGCCAGGGGTCGCGCCCGTAGCACCGAGTCGAACGCGGCCCGACCCGGGCAGTCGCGATAGAACTTTGCGAGCACCGGATAGTCGTCGAGCCGCAGGTGCTCCCCGAACACGTGCTGCGCGACGTCGAGCTCTTCCCAGAGCATCGCGTCGGCGACCATCACGGGGCGGGAACGCGCACGGGCGAGCCAATCCCATTCACCGAGCGTGACGTCGAGGTAGCCGCAATGGCTGCGCATGCGATCCCAGGTGCGCTTCGCGAAGGCGCCGAAATCCCCTCCCGGATGCGAGACCTCCGCCCACAACAAGAGCGCGATATTCACCATCACATCGACGTATAGAGTGGACACGAGCATCGAGTGCCACATGTTCTCCTCGGCGGAGAGCAGCGCCTCGTCGCCGAGCGTCTTTTGGAGAAACGAGTAGATGACGAACGTCTCGGCGACTTGGGTATCGCCCCAGTGGAGCACCGGGAGCTTGTGGAACGGGCCGACACGCGCACGGTCGCCGCGCATTGCGATCCATTCGGGATATCCGGGTGTGATGGGCACGCGCTCGTCTTCGTACTGCACGCCGCGAGCGCGAAAGTAGTAGCGCACGAATTGCGCGCGTCCGCGCGCATCGAAATAGAGAAGAGTCACGGGCGGCGTTTGCGCCAAGCAGGAACCCTCGGGGAGACGGTCCAAAGCGACGGCCGAGATTCTACACTCGCAACGGACACCGCGGCCGGCCTGTTGAGCGGTCGATCCTGCGGCGAACTTGGCTTCGCACTCCACCGCACGACCCGGGGGACCCGAGAACGGTGGAGTCTGTTTCGGGTCCGGAAGGATATTGCATGACGGTCGTCACATAACGCACCAGGATTAGACCGTACCATCGTTAAGATGAGCTCCAAACCTCGTGTCATCACCGACGACGACCCGACGATCGAGGAAGAGGCGCCCGAGTTCGATCCGACTCGGACCGATAGCCTGTTACGCGCCTCCGACGTGTCGATCGTCGCCACGAGCGGCGACAGTGTAGGAGCCATCGAGCATGACGACCGCGGCGAGGCCCGCTGGAAGTGGGTCACGGAGACGGCGGGCGCGCTCGCGACCGAGAAAACCTTCGACCACTTGAAGTCGCTCTCGAACGATTCGCTGGCGCTCGAGGACGCGCCGGCATCGGCCGAGGCCGAAAAGCCCTCGCGCAAAACGGGCTACAACCCCTACGACGTCGACGGACCGGCAGGCAAGCCGCAATCGTCCGGAGCGGTCAAGCCGTCGAAGCCGCGCAAATAGCGAGCCTGCCGGAACCGCCGGGCTTATGTCCCATCGTGACGCTCGTCGTGTGCCGGCGAACGCCGATTGCGTACGGTGATCGCGTCTCGTATTGGCCGGAGTGCCGATGAAAAAGCGACGCAACGAAGACGACTACGCGAAGACTCAGGTCCTCGAGCGCGGTAGCGGACAACGGCCGGGCGACAAGGACGAAGCCGACGCTCTCTATCAAGAGTACGTCCAGACCACCGAGGCCGATTCGAGCGAAGACCGGACGATCGCGCACAAGTGGCGCGGGTCGTCGAAAGGCTGACGCTCGCGAGCACGAGCAGCTCGGCCCCAAGGAACCCCGGCGGTCCGCGCACGGTCTAGTGGTCGTTGCCCCACCGGACTTCGACGATGCGGCCCGGCACCGCAATCGGATTTTCCGTCATCGCGCATGCTCTCGCGGCGGCGGGCGTGACCGTAGCCAGCTCGCGGATTCCGCGAGTGGTGGTGCCGAAACCGCCGCCGTCCGCGTTTTGGGTCACGATGCCGGAACGCACACTCCCTCCGCCGCCGGCCGTGCTCGTGCCTCCGGAGCCGAAGGCGTCGCCACCGCCGGTGCCGCAACCACCCGAGCGCGCCCAGCGCGCGGAGGTCCCCGCGCCGCACAGCGCGCAGCCAGCGGCCCCTTCGACACCGCCTGATGCGTCCTCGTCTCCGCTGACCGCGCCAGGACGTGCACTCGAGCTCGAGGAGGCGCGTCGGCGCGCGGCGAGCGAAGTCCTCCAGGAGCGGGCCCGGGAGGGCGCCTATCGATCGCTCACGTTCCCGGGCACCCTCGCGGAGCACGAGGCGTTCGACGAGGCCGAGCGGTTCCGCCGCGTGGAGCGCGGATTGCAGGCTCCGCTCACGGCGTTCGACTCGCCATCGAAAGGCCGCGCGGGACTCAGCGATACGAGCCCTTGGGGTCAAACCACCCGGTGGATCTCGGACGATTGCTACCAGACCAGCGGCACGAACAACCCGTTCATCCTCCCCTCACTTCAAGCTCTCGCCGGGACGCCGGTGACGACGTGCACGCGTCCCTCGCGCGACGACCTGTTCGCGACGGCGAAGCCCGACTATCTGATGGACGACGAGGAACGCGCAGCCACGGACGCCGCACTCGAGCGCCGCGAGCGGCTGCGCAGACCGACGACCGGCGCCGTGCTGCCGTTGGCCAATAAATGAGGGTCCTTGAGCGAAGCTCCTAGGCGGTCGATACTCGACGCGATCGCCGAGCAGTGCTCACCGCAGGGGGACGCGGTGCCAAGCAGGACCGATTTCGAAAAGCTCAACCGGTTGATCGCGGAGGCCGTCGCGCTTTGCGAAGCGTCGCACGCCAATTCGAGCGAATCACGAGGAGCTCCGCAAGGCGATTGCCGACGGCCGCAAGCTCACGGATCGATGGTCGCCGACGAGGGTCGTGCTCGCCACGATCTCTTCATGGCTCGCCTGCACCTCATTCACTGCCGGCGTCGGCTGATGGAGTGAACCCGCGCGGAGCACGCGGCGAGGTCTCGCCCGATCTACGGCCTGGGGTGCGCGAGGAAATGGTGCCGGTGGAGAGACTTGAACTCCCGACCCCCCGCTTACGAAGCGGATGCTCTACCAACTGAGCTACACCGGCAGGTGTACGGTTGAGGCGCTTATTGTGCCTGAGGATGCGGGCCGCCGCATGCCCGCGGCGGCGAATTTTCCGCGTGAGTCAGCGCTGCTCG
>DASUFK010000303.1:0-12717 GCA_036274615.1 Gammaproteobacteria bacterium
GTGCAGCGGCGGCGCGCCGTCGGCCTCGCCGTTCAGCATGTCGATCTTGTGCGCGAGCTCGTGCGCGACCACGTTGTAGCCCTCGCCGCGGCCGCTCGCCTCGACCTCCGCCCAGGCGAGCACCACCGGGCCCTGCTCCCAGGACTCGCCGCTCAGCACGTCGTCGCCGGTGTGCACCACGCCGTCCTCGTCCACGATCTCGCGGTCGCGCACCATGAACTCGTCGGGGTGCACGACCACCGCCGCGAAGCCGTCGTAGTAGTCCAGGCCGAGCTCGAGGATCGGCAGCGCCGCGAGCGCGGCGATGCGCACGCGCATCGGCTCGTCGATCGCGTAGCCGACCGCCGGCTCGAAGCGCTTCTCGTGCAGGAACAGCAGCGCGAGCTCGCGGAGCCGCTCCATCTCCGGCGGGGACAAGCGCGCGAGCGACGCGCTCGCGGCGAGCGCTTCGCGCCACAGCTCGTCCGGAATCGATTGCCGCGCGAGCACGCGCCGGCGCCGCCAATTCTTGAACATGAAGGGAAATTAGGGACAGGTTACTTTTCGGCAGAACGAAGTCGACGACGAGAATCAGAAGCCAAGGTGGGAGGTGCTACTCTTCGCGGAGACCGCGGCAAGCCGTGCGGCGATCCGCCCGTACAACCGTCCGCCGAGGCAGGCACTGCAGCGGTCCCGCGATCCGAACGTGACTGTCCGGCGGCCAGCCGTGCAGCCGTCGCGGCCTTCCAGCGAAAAAGCAGCATGTCCCTATTTTCTTCGAAAAAGTAACCTGTCCCTGTTTTCCTAGGCGAGGTGCTGTTTGAAGAAGGCAATGGTGCGGTCCCACGCGAGGTTCGCCGCCTTCTCGTCGTACCGCGGTGTCGAGTTGTTGTGGAAGCCGTGGTTCGTGCCTTCGTAGGTGAACATCTGGTACGACACCTTGTTCGCCTGGAGCGCGGCCTCGTATTCCGGCCACATGCCGTTGATGCGCTCGTCCATGCCGGCGTAGTTGATGAGCAGCGCCGCCTTGATCTTCGGCACGTCGGTCACCGCCGGCGCCGCGCCGTAGAACGGCACGCCCGCGTTCAAGTCGGCGCCGATCGCCACCGCGAGGTTGTTCACCATGCCGCCGCCCCAGCAGAAGCCGGTGGCGCCGAGCTTGCCGGTGGAGAGCGCGTGCTTCTTTAGATAAAGTGCGCTGTTCACCATGTCCTGGCGCAGCTTCGCCTGGTCGAGACCGGCCTGCAGCGTGCGGCCCTCGTCGTCGTTGCCAGGATAGCCGCCCGCGGGGAACAGCCCGTCCGGAGCGAGCGCCACGAAGCCGGCCACGGCCGCGCGGCGCGCGACGTCCTCGACGTACGGATTGAGACCGCGGTTCTCGTGGATCACGAGCACGGCGGGATATTTCCCGTCCGCCTTGGGCTGCACGAGGTAGCCGCGCATGGTTCCGGAGTTGCCGCCCGGCGACGGATACTCCACGTACTTCGCCTTGATGCGGTCGTCGGTGAACGAGATCGTCTGCGCCTCGACGTAGCGCGGGAACAGCGCCTGCGCCATCGCGAGGCCGCCGATCACCGCGGCGCTCGCGCGCGCGAGGAACTCGCGGCGGTCGATCCTGCCGTGGCAGTACTCGTCGTAGAGCGCATACACGCGCTGGTCGATCTCTAGTTCCCTGGGCTCGAGCTGTGCGGCCATGTTTCTCTCCTCTTCTATTGACCCCTCGGCAAGTATCCGATCCGATCGCCGGAGTACGTGCCGATCCAAATCTCGCTCTCCACCGGCAACGCCGTGCTCGCGCCTTGGAGCGCGGCGTTCTGGTCGGCGCCCGCGACGCGCGACGCCTGCAGCGCATTCGTGTCGATCGCTACCACCGACCAACCCGTCGAGCACGGCGGCGTGGCGCAGTCGGCCGGCGGCACGTAGTTGCCGCCGATCGTGTACAGCTTACCGTCCGCGCCCCAGCGCAGGTTGTCCGGCCCCACGTCCACCGCCACCGTCGCTTTGGCGAGCGGCGACGCCCGGCGGTCGAAGCGCACCACCTCGCGCGTGCCCGACGCGGCCACCCAAAGATACCGCTCGTCGGCCGACAGCTCGATACCGTTGGCGCCCGAGAGCTCCGTGCCGGCCACCGCCGTGACCTTGCCGCCGGGATGCCACTCGTAGACGTGTCCGTTGATCTGGCCCCTGCCCACCTTGGCGAAGCCTTCCGGATCGGTGGGATCGGTGAACTTGGTGGTCACGAAGCCGCCGTCGGCGAGCATCGCGACGCTGTTCGCGAAGGTGCGCTCCGGCAGCGGCACGCAGCCCACCCACGCGATCTCAGGTCTAGCGCCCCTGGCGTCGATCTCGAACGCCTCGATCGCCTCGCGGCCGCCGTGGCTCGTCATGTAGAGCCGGTAGACGCCGGGAGTCCGCTCGCGCAACGCGAGCCCGTGCGCCGAGAAGCGGCGCGTGTCGATCGGACCGGGGCACTCGCCGAACGTGGCGGCGTCGATCTGGAAGCGCACGGCCACGCCGGGGAAGAGCTCCTCGTACTGCTTGGTGACGCGGTCGACGAGATAGAGCTTGCCGGGCGTGGTGACGGGCCCTTGCAGCGGCGTCATCCCCGATGCGATGAGCCAGTCGGACGAGCCGAGCCGCACGATGTCCTCGGCGTTCGCCGGTCCGCAGACGTAGTCGAGCGCGCCGTAGGCCGAGCAATCGACCGGCGCCGGCGGCGCCGCCTCCGCTGCCGGCGATGACGACGCGGCCGAGCGATCGCTCGCGTTGCCGCTCGAATCGCCGCCGCCGCACGCAGCGAGCGAGAGCGCGGCGGCGAGCACTGCGCCGAGATTGCGTCCGCTGCCGAATCTCACCGCCATTCCGAAACCGGCCGCGCGTTACCGGCCCAAGGCCGACCGCAACTGCTGCGGGATCGCCTTGAGCTCGCCGGACAATAGAGCGCGCCAGGTGCCGTTGCTCTTCGTGAACGACAGCACTTGCAGCGTCTCGATGTCCGAGTCGCCCACCTTGCCCTTGCCGCGCGCGACCACGTGCGCGACGTTCGGTCCTTCCGCGATTTCGCCGAGAACTTTGACGTCGCCGAGCGCGAGCCCCTCCTGAGTTCCGGCCTCGAGCCCGTTGGCCTGTGCCGCGAGGAAGGCGGCGAAGAACTGCACGTCGGACAACTTGGCGATCGATTCCTTGCCGGCGTCCGCGCCGAAGAAGCTGGCGTAGATCCCGTCCTGCTCGTCCTCGGGGAACTCGGCGACGAAGCTCATCGTCTTGCGGAACTCGGCGAGCGCGGCCGGGAGATACATCGCGGCGACGGCGTCGTAGTCCTTGCGCTTGAGCGTGGCGAAGTACTTCACGGCGGCGTCGCTCGCGGTCTGTGCGTGCGCGAGCGGCCCACAGAGGAGCAGCGCGAGCGCCAAACAGATTCGCAACCTCATTCGATCTCCTCGGCCGGTGGCGGGCTTTGGGCGGAGCGGCGGCCGCGCCAGCGACGGCCGTTCGTGCGAGGTCTCCCGAAAGTGCCGAGACTCTACCCCGGCCGCCGCCGCGCTGTCGATGCCGTGCATCACGGCGCGATCGACGCTCCGGCTCGCTTCGGAAACTCGAGCTCCATCGTCCGATGAAACGGCGTCGCGCGCCACAGGCCCCGCACGCGCCGCAGACGCTCGCGTGCGCGCGCCACGAAATCCGCCGTGACCCACGTCGGCGGCTCGCGGCCCATCGCCGCGAACCCGCTCACGATCTCTCGCACACAACGCTCGGGATCGGAGCCGAACTCCGGCGAGTCCTGAAACCGCACGACGACGCCCTCCGTTTGCAGCGCCTCGCCGCTGATCATCGGCACCGTGGTGAGCTCGTCGTAGGTGATGCCTTGCGCGAGCCGTCCGTAAAAGGATTCGCTCAAGCCGGCTTCGAGCTCGACGGCGTAGTGCGCGAGGTCGTGCTCGAGCGCCGAACGAGTCTCGAGCTCGCGCGCTTCGCGCGTGCCGTCGTCGCGCACGATCTCGAAGCGGTGGCGGTCGTTCGTGAGCCGGGTGAAGCGAATCAGCATGGACGCGAGGTGTCGACCGAAGCCGCGAGGACGATACCGCGTGGGACTGGCCGGCGCACCTGCTCGCGTCACCTGGCGCCGTGCCCCGCTGCATGACGGCCGTCGCGGCGGCTCCACGCCGAACGGCCCCGGTCGCGCCGGAAAAAGACGATAGCGCCGAACCCGGCGACGCGCGCTATGATGCGCGAAAGACGCGCGAGGGGGGCCGAGCGCAGCATGACCGCTCAGAACGAGATCAACATCTCCGACGTCGTCGACTCCGGCAAGCTCAACGCCTTTCTGATCGCCGTCTTCTTCCTGTTCGGGCTGTTCCTCATCATGGACGGCTTCGACGTGCAGGCCATGGGCTACGTGGCGCCGGCCGTGATCACCGAGTGGAAGATCACCAACCCGCAGCTCCTGCCCGCGATCAACGCGGGGCTCGTGGGGCTGTTCGTGGGCTCGATGATCTTCGGCATGGTCGGCGACCGCATCGGCCGGCGGCGGGTGCTGCTCATCGCCACGGCGGCGTTCGGCGTCTGCACGTTGCTCTGCTCGCTGGCCACCTCGGTGTGGCAGCTCGCGGGCATCCGCTTCCTCGCGGGCTTAGGCCTCGGGGCGATCCTGCCGAACGCCACCGCGCTCGTGGGCGAGTTCAGCCCGAAGCGCATCCGCGTGGCCTCGATGATGATCGTCACCAACGGCTTCACCGTGGGCGCCATGCTCGGCGGCTTTCTCGCGTCGTGGCTGATTCCCCGCTCGGGTTGGCAGGCGGTGTTCATCGTGGGCGGCATCGTGCCGCTCGCGCTGCTCCTGCCGATGTACTTGTGGCTGCCCGAGTCGCTGCAATTCCTGGCGCTTCGCCGCAACGACCACCGCGAGATCGCGAAGTGGCTCACGCGGATCAACCCGGCGGCCGTGATCGATGCGAGCACGCGCTTCGTGGTGCGCGAGGAGCGCTCCGTGGGCGTCCCGGTGCTGCGCCTGTTCGGCGACGGCCGCGCGGCGGGCACCGCGCTCATCTGGATCGCGAACTTCCTGAACATCTTGAACGCGTACTTCGTGGCGAGCTGGCTGCCCACGGTGGTGCGCGACGCGGGCTACTCCATCAGCACCGGCACGCTCGTCGGGGCGTCGGTGCAGACGGGCGGGACCATCGGCACGATCGTGATCGCGCTGCTGTTCCGGCGCATCGGCTTCATCCCCGTGCTCACCGCCTGCTTCGCGCTCGAAGCGGTAAGCCTCGCGCTGATCGGCGAGCCGTCGTTGTCGTTGCCGCTGCTGTTCCTCGTGGCGTTCACCGCCGGCTGGGGAATCTTCGCCGGTCAGCCCACGTTGAACGCGCTGTCGGCCACCTACTATCCCACCGACCTGCGCTCCACGGGCATCGGCGCGGCGCTCGGCGTGGGCCGCCTCGGCTCGATCGTGGGTCCCACGGTGGGCGCGGTGCTGATGGCGCAGCAGTGGTCGCGCGAGGATCTGTTCCACGCGGCCGCCGTGCCCGCCGTCGTCGCCACGCTCTCCGTGCTCGCGATGTCGCTCGTGATGGCCACGTCGAGCAACGCCCAGGGCTCGGCCGTCGGGGTGCGGCGCTAGCGGCCGCGGCGGGGCGGGCTCAGTCGGCTTTCCAGCCGCCCCCGAGCGCCTTGTAGAGCTGCACCAGATTGTCCGCGCGGGCGAGCCGCGCGGAGACGAGCGCGAGCTGCGCGGTGTAGGTGTCGCGCTGCGCGATCAGCGTGGTGAGATAGTTGTCCACGCCGCCGCGATACCGCAGGTCCGCGAGCCGGTACGCGCGCTCGGCGGAGTCCGCGAGCGCCGCCTGCGCCCGCAGCTGATCGTCGAAGGTGCTCTGCGCCACGAGCCCGTCCGACACCTCGCGGAACGCGGTTTGGATCGCGTGCTCGTACTGCGCCACCTCGATGCGCTTGCGCACTTCGGCCACGTCGAGGCTCGCCCGGTTCGCGCCGCCCGCGAAGATCGGCACGCGGATCTGCGGCATGAAGCTCCAGGCGCGCTGGCCGTCGTCGAACAAATCGCCGAGGTCCGAGTGCGCACGACCGGCCACGCCCGTGAGCGTGATGCTCGGGAAGAACGCCGCGCGCGCCGCGCCGATGTCGGCGTTCGCGGCGCGGAGCTGGTGCTCGGCCGCGCGGATGTCGGGACGCCGCTCGAGCATGTCGGCCGGTAGCCCCGCGGGCAGCTCGCCCGCGAACACCTCGGCGTCGAGGTCGCGGCCGGCCGAGCCCAGGTCCTGCGGCAACGGCTCGCCCACGAGCAGCTCGAGGGCGTTGCGGTCCTGCTCGATCTGGCGCGCGTAGCGCGCGATGTTCACCTCGGCCGTGCGCACGGCGATCTCGGCCTGGTGCAGGTCGATCTCGCGCGCCACGCCGGCGCTCACGCGCATCTGCACGAGGTCGAGCGAGCTCTGCTGGCTGTCGAGCGTCTCGCGCGTGAGGCGCAGCAGGTCCTCGTCCGCCACGAGCGCGAGCCAGGCGCTCGCCACCTCCGCCACGAGCGCGATCTGCACGGCCGCGCGGGTCTCGTCTTGCGCCAGGTAGGCCTCGAGCGCCGCGTTCTTCAGGCTGCGCACGCGGCCGAAGAGATCCAGCTCGAACGCGGTGCCCACGCCGATCTGGTACTGCCGCGCCACGTAGCTCTCGCCCGTCTGCGAGAGCACGGCCGGGATGCGCTGCGCGGACCCGGAGGCCACGGCATCGAGCGGCGGGAACTGATCGGCACGGCGGATCCGGTAGCGCGCCTGCGCCTCGTCGACGTTGAGCGCGGCCACGCGCAAGTCGCGGTTGTTCTCGAGCGCGCGCTCGATCAGCCGCTGGAGCTCGGGCTGCGGGAAGAACTCGTGCCAACCGATGTCCGCCGCCACGAGCCCCGTTCCCTGGGCCGGCGCGCCGAGCGCCTGCGCCTCGCGGAACTCGGCCGCCACCGGCGCCGCGGGACGCTCGTAGCGCGGCTCGAGGGTGCAGGCCGCGAGCGTGGCCGCGACGACGACGAGCAAGGCGCGCTTCATGGGCGGCACCTCAGCCGGCGCTCGGCGGATTCGGCGCCGCGAGCTTGGCCGGCCGCACGCCGAACAGCCGCAGCACGGTGACGAAGAACAACGGCACGTACACGATGCCGAGCAGCGTCGACGCGATCATGCCGCCCACGACGCCGGTGCCCACCGCGTTCTGCGCGCCCGAGCCCGCCCCGGTGGCGATCGCGAGCGGCAGCACGCCGAACGAGAACGCGAGCGACGTCATCACGATCGGCCTGAAGCGCGTGCGCGCGGCGCTGACCACCGCGTCCCTCAAGCTCGCGCCTCGATCGAAGCTCTCCTTCGCGAACTCGACGATCAGCACCGCGTTCTTCGCGGCGAGCCCGATCGTGGTGAGCAGACCTACCTGGAAATACGCGTCGTTCGAAAACCCGCGAGCCCAAGTGGCGGCGAGCGCGCCGAGCACGCCGATCGGCACCACGAGCAGCACGGTGACCGGGATCGACCAGCTCTCGTAGAGCGCCGCGAGACACAGGAACACCACGGTCAGCGACAACGCGTAGAGCAGCGGCGCCTGCGAGCCCGAGAGCTTTTCCTCGAACGAGAGGCCCGTCCACTCGAAGCCCACGCCGGGCGGCAGCTTGTCGACGAGGCCTTCCATGATCGTCATCGCCTCGCCTGAGCTCCGGCCCGGGGCCGCCTGACCTTGGATGTTGTAGGCCGGCACGCCGTTGAAGCGCGACGACTTCTGCGGGCCGTAGGTCCACTTGGCGGTGGCGAACGCCGAGAACGGCACCATGCCGCCGTGCGAGTTGCGCACGTACCAGAGGTCGAGGTCCGCCGGCTGCATGCGCGCGTACGGCTCGCCCTGCACGTACACGCGCTTCACGCGGCCGTTGTGGATGAAGTCGTTCACGTAGCTCGAGGCCCACGCCGTGGCGAGCGTCTGGTTGATGTCGGCGATCGGCACGCCGAGCGCGCTCGCCTTCTCGCGGTCGATGTCGAGCTTGAGCTGCGGCGCGTCCTCCACGCCGTTCGGCCGCACGGCCACGAGCGCGCGCTCCTTGCCGGCCTCGGCGAGCAGCTGGTTGCGCGCCGCGAGAAACGCTTCGTGGGAGAGGCCGCCGCGGTTCTGCAGCTGCATCTCGAAGCCGGTGGCGTTGCCGAGCTCCATCACGGCCGGCGGCGCGATCGCGATGATCTGCGCGTCCCGCACGCTCGCGAAGTAGGCGGTGGCGCGCGCCGCGAGCGCCTGCACGCTCTGCGACGCCTTCTTGCGCTCGCTCCAGTCCTTGAGCTTCACGAACACGAGCCCCGAGTTCTGGCCGGTGCCGGCGAAGTTGAAGCCCACCACCGTGAGCACGCCGTCCACCACGTCGCTTTCCTTGCCGAGGAAGTAGTCCTGCGCCGCGTCGAGCGCGGCCCAGGTGCGCTCCTTCGACGCGCCGGGCGGCGTCTGCACCTGGCCGTAGAGGATGCCCGCGTCCTCCGCGGGCAGAAACGACGTGGGCAGCCGGGTAAAGAGCACGGCTACCACGGCCGTGATGGCAACGTAGATCGCGATCATGCGCGCGGGCCGCGCGAGCGTGCCCCCGAGCGCGCGCTCGTAGCCGCGGCCGCTCGCGGCGAACGCGCGATTGAACCAGCGGAACAACCCGCGCCGCTCGTGGTGACCGCCCGGCGGCAGCGGCTTCATCATCGTGGCGCACAGCGCCGGCGTGAGGATCAGCGCCGTGAGCACCGAGAGCGTCATCGCCGAGACCATCGTGATCGAGAATTGCCGGTAGATCACGCCCACCGAGCCGCCGAAGAACGCCATCGGCACGAACACGGCAGCGAGCACGAGCGCGATGCCGATCAGCGCGCCCGTGATCTGCCGCATCGACTTGCGCGCGGCTTCCTTCGGCGACAGGCCTTCCTGCGCCATCAGGCGCTCCACGTTCTCTACCACCACGATCGCGTCGTCCACGAGCAGGCCGATCGACAGCGCGAGCCCGAACATCGTGAGGGTGTTGATCGAGAAACCGAACGCCGCCAGCACTCCGAACGTGCCGAGCAGCACGATCGGCACCGCGATCGTGGGGATCAGCGTGGTGCGCAGATTCTGCAGGAACAGATAGATCACCACGAACACGAGCACGATGGCTTCGAGCAGCGTGATCACGACCTCTTCGATCGACTTGCGCACGAACGGCGTGGTGTCGAGCGGGAACACCGCCTCGAAGCCCGGCGGATAGAACGGCGCGAGCCGGTCGAGCGTCTCGTGGATGCCCTTCACCGTGTCGAGCGCGTTCTCGCCGGCCGCGAGCCGGATCGCGACGCCGGAGCCCGGCTTGCCGTTGTACTTGATGTCGCGCGTGTAGCTCTCGGAGTTCAGCGACACGCGCGCCACGTCGCCGAGCGTGAGCTGCGAGCCGTCGGGGTTCACGCGCACGAGGATCCGGCGGAACTCCTCGGGCGAGGACAGGCGCGTGGGCCCGATGATCGCCGCCGTGATCTCCTGGCCCTCAACCGCCGGCAGGCCGCCCACCTGCCCCGCCGACACCTGCACGTTCTGCGCGCGGATCGCGGCCACGATGTCGCCGCTCGTGAGCCCGAAGTTGTTGAGCTTGCCCGGGTCGAGCCAGATGCGCATCGCGTACTGCGAGCCGAACATGTTCACGTCGCCTACGCCGGGCGTGCGGTTGAGCTGGTCCAAGATGTTGCTCGCGACGTAGTCGCCGATGTCCTCGCCGCTCATGCTGTCGTTCGCGGAGATGAAGCCGATCACGATGAGGAAGTTGCGCGTGGGCTTGTTCACGCGCAGGCCCTGCTGCTGCACCTCTTGCGGGATCAGCGGCAGCGCGAGCTGCAGCTTGTTCTGCACCTGCACCTGAGCGATGTCGGGATCGGTGCCCTGGGAGAACGTGAGCGAGATCGTGGCGGTGCCGTCGGCGTTGCTGTCCGACGTGATGTAGTCGAGATTGTCGATGCCGTTCAGCTGCTGCTCGATGACCTGCACCACCGTGTCCTGCACGGTCTGCGCGGACGCGCCGGGATAGTTGACGTTGATCGCCACCTGCGGCGGCGCGATGGCCGGGTACTGCATCACCGGCAGGCGCACCACGGAGATCGCGCCCGCGATCATCAGCACGATCGCGAGCACCCACGCGAAGACCGGGCGGTCGATGAAGAACTGCGAGATCACGGCCGAGCCTTCAGCGTTGCGCCACGCCGGCGCCGACGCCGCTGCCGGCGCTCGACTGCTCGGCGATCTCCACGGCCCGCACCTCGGCACCGGCTCGCACCTTCTGCAGCCCGTCGAGGATCACTCGGTCGCCCGGCTTCAGGCCCTCGCTGATCAGCCAGTCGTTGCCGATCACGCGCTCGGCGTTCACCACTCTTTCCGCCGCCACGGTGCCGTCCACCACGAGCACCACGGCCTCGCCGCGCTGATTGCGCGTGACCCCGCGCTGCGGGACCAGCAACGCGTCGCGCTTCACCGCCTGGGTGAGCTGCGCGCGCACGAACATGCCGGGCAGCAGCTCGCGCCGCGAGTTCGGGAACAGGGCCCGCAGCAGCACCGCGCCGGTGGAAGGATCCACCGACACCTCGGCGAACTGGAGCTTGCCCCGTTCGGGGTACTCGCTGCCGTCCTCGAGCGTAAGGCTCACCTCGGCCTGGTTCTGCTCGTCGCGCGACAGCGCGCCGCTCGCGAGCGCGCGCTGCAGCTTGAGCATGTCCACGCTCGACTGCGTGATGTCCACGTAGATCGGATCGAGCTGCTGCACGAGCGCGAGCGGCGTGGCCTGCTGCGACGTGACCAGCGCCCCTTCGGTCACCAGCGTGCGGCCGATGCGGCCCGAGATCGGCGCCAGCACTTGGCAGTAGACGAGGTTGATGCGCGCGGCCTCCACCTGCGCCTTGGCGGCCGCCACGTCGGCCTCCGCCGCCGTGAAGCCCGACACCGCGTCGTCGTACTCCTGCTGGCTCACCGCGTTCGCTTGGCGCAACGGCGCGTAACGCTCCTGCAACAGCTTGGCCGACTCGCGGCGGGCCTCGGCGCGCTGCAGCGCCGCCTGCGCCGAGCGCAACGCCACTCCGTAAGTGGCCGCATCGATCTGGAAGAGCTGTTCGCCTTCGCGCACGTCGCGGCCTTCCTCGAACAGGCGCTTCTGCACGATTCCGGAGACTTGCGGCCGCACCTCCGCCACGCGGTAGGCCACCGTGCGGCCAGGAAGCTCATCGACCAGGCCCACGGTGCGCGGTGCGAGCGTGAGCACGCCCACCTCGGGAGGACCTGAAGGCGCGGCCGGCGGTGCGCCGCCACCGCAGCCCGCGAGAGTGACGGCAACCGCAAGCGCGGGCCAAATCCGTTTGCGAAGCACTCGACGTCCCTTTTCTTGAATTACTTGCCGTTCTCTACCATGCGGCTCAAGAAGCCCTTGAGCGTCGCGATCTCGTGCTCGCTGAAGCCGCGCAGATGGCGCTTCAACTCCGCGTTGATCAGCGGCTGGATGGCCTTGCCCGCGTCCTCGCCCTTGCCGGTGAGCTCGAGGTGCACCACGCGCCGATCGGCTTCGCTGCGGCGCCGCCGCACGAGGTTCTTGTGCTCGAGCCGGTCGAGCATCCGGGTCATGGCGCCGCAGTTGACCTGCGATTCGCGTGCCAGCGCGGCCACGGTGTCGGCGCGCTCGAGATAGAGGAGCAGCAGCGGCTCCCACTGCATCGCCGTGAGCTCGAGCGGCTGCATGCGCTCGTCCACGCCGCGGACGAGCGACGAGAACACCTGCTTGATGAGGCGACCCACCGCGCGGAACGGCTGCTCGGCCGCGGGAGCGGAGCGTTTCAGTGCGGCGGTGGATGCGCTCATGAGGGAGCCCGGGGGTCGTGATTGGAGCGCTAATTTACCTCGGCAATATTTGTCGAGGCAAATAAATCGGCGGCGCCGGCGCGGGGAAGCACTGCCGCGCAGATTCGGGTGCCGCCTGGCGTACGGGACGCGGACGTCGCCGCGGCGCGCGCCTTACTGCGTTTCGAGGATTCGGGACACGGTCACGCGATTGCCGATTCCCGCGGCCCGCTCGACCGCGGTGGCGCGTGCGATCCCGTAGAGCACGTTCGGCTGCGAGCGGTCCCACGCGATCCCCTGCCCGCGGATGCCGAGCGGAACGATCTCGACGAGCTCCAGCGCGGAGCCTTCCGCGGGCGCCGTCATCCGGTAAACCTCGGCCGTGTCGTGGCCGGTGAGATACAGGAAGCCGTCCGGCCCCCACGAGCCGCCCGAGTTGCTCATGTCGTCGAACCGATCGAGCACCTGCTGGGGCAGCGTCCACGAATGCACGGGCTCGAAGCCTTCGGTCATCTCGATCACGACGGTGTTCGCCTTGCCGCCGTAGGGCGTTCCGCCCGGGCCGATCCGTTGATCGTAGTTGGCGAAGCCGAGCCACCAATGCCCGTCGTGCCAGTCGATCCAGGTCAACGAGCCCCAGCGCACGCCGAAGCTGTGGCTGTCGACGTGCTCCAGCGTGCTGGCGTCGAAAACCTCGACGGAGCTCGTCATCGGCCAGCCGGGGTAGTTCGAATGGGCCGCGTAGAGCTTGCCGCCCATCAGCATCGCGCTGTCGAGGTGCGTGATCGGCGCGCCGGCGGCGGCCTGCCACCGCTTCACGAGCTTGCCGGCGGCTTTGTCGTACTTGGCGATGGCGCGGTTGTCGACGGCGTAGAAGTAGCGGTCGTCGAC
>DASUFK010000304.1:0-4765 GCA_036274615.1 Gammaproteobacteria bacterium
AACACGAGCTATTTCACGGGCTACATGCTCGTCGACGGCGTGCAACTGCCCGCCGGCATCATGACGAAGATCGACTGGCGCAATCAGGCCACGCTGATGTTCCAGGTGGATTCGTACCGGCTCGGCGTGCCGGCGCTGCCGCCGTTTCCCGCGGCGAATGCCGCGGCGGCGAGACGCGAGGCGCCCGAGGCCGCGGTCACCAAGATCGCCGACGGCGTCTGGGACGTTCGCATCGCGAACGGCGGCAGCGGCGGCGCCGTCGTCGAATTCGCCGACCACCTCGTGATGTTCGAGCCGTACGGCAACGAAGCCGAGGTGTTCGCCCGTCTCGACGCGGCCAACAAGCTCGTGCGCGGCAAGCAGGTGACGGCCGTCGTGGTGAGCCATCACCACGACGATCACGCGGGCGGCCTGCGCGCCGCCGTCGCGCGCGGCCTCACGATCATCGCGCAGCGGCGCACGCGCGCGCTGTTCGAGGAGTGGGTGTCGCGGCCAGCCGTGCTGTTCCCGGACGCGCTCGCGAAGAATCCGCGCCCGCTCGTGTTCGAGCCCGTGGACGAGCACCTCGTGCTCGAGGACTCGAAGCACCGCCTCGACGTGTATCACTCCGTAGGCGACTTCCACATGTCCGACGCGTTGATCGCCTATCTGCCGAAGGAGAAGATCCTCATGGAAGGCGACTTCACCGACGACACCTGGACCTTCAACTGGTGGGCCGGCGCGATCAAAGCGAACCGCGATCTCTACGGCATCGAACCGAAGCTCGACATCCCGGTGCACGGCACACCGCAATCGATCGAGGAGAAGCTCACAAGCGCGGCCAAGCAGATGGAGGCGGCGCAGCGCTTCTGCGCCGACAACGAGTCGCGCGGCAGCTTCCCGCTCGGCTGCCCGGTGCGCTACTCGACGACGGGGCTGATCACCGAGTGAGCTGGCGCGCGGGGCGGCTCATTCCGGCCAAACGGCCGGAACGTAGTGGTCGAGGAGCAAGAACGAGAAGAGCGCCATCAGATACCAAATGGAGTATCTGAACGTGGGCATCGCCCACGGGATGCCGGGCGTGAGCTTGAGCTTGAGCGCGTAATAGAGGAATCCGCCGCCGAGCAGCACCGCGCCCAGGAGATACAGCGGCCCGCTCATGCCGGTGAGATACGGCAGCAGCGTCACGAGCACGAGCAGGATCGTGTAGTAGACGACGAACGACTTCGTGACGGCCTCGCCGTGCGTCACCGGCAGCATCGGGATCTCGGCGCGCTCGTAGTCGGCCTTGCGCGCGACGGCGAGCGCCCAGAAGTGTGGCGGCGTCCACGTGAAGATGATCAGGAACAGGAGCAGCGCGTGACCGTGCACGTCGCCCGTCACCGCCGTCCAGCCGAGCACCGGCGGCGCGGCGCCGGCAGCGCCGCCGATCACGATGTTCTGCGGCGTGGCCCGCTTGAGGTACACCGTGTAGATCACGGCGTAGCCGATCAGCGAGACGAAGGTCAACGCCGCCGTCAGCGCATTCACGAGCAGCGCGAGAACTCCGAGACCCGCGAGCGCGAGCGCCAGCGCGAACGCGAGCGCGTCCTTGTCCTGCACGCGGCCGGTGGGCAACGGGCGGTTGCGGGTGCGCGCCATCTGCGCATCGATCCGCTGGTCGAGGATGTGGTTGACGGCGGCGCCCGCAGCCGCGGCGAGGCCGATACCCAAGCTGCCGAAGATCAGCGCGTCGAGCGGCACCATGCCCGGCGTCGCGAGGAACATCCCCACGATCGCGGTGAAGACGAGCAGCTGCACGACTCGCGGCTTCGTGAGCGCGTAGTAGTCGCGCCACACGGAGCTCGTCGGCAGGTTAGCGCTTGCCAAGTCTCTGGTTGCCATTGATCACGGTCAGTAGCAGTAACGCCGCGACGCCGTTGTGGGCCACCGCAACGTACAGCGGAACACCGAACTCCACGATACTAACACCGAGCGTCAGCTGGCAGAGCAAAGCCAGGAGCACTGCGAGCCCGTCGCGCTTGGTGGCAGGCTCGAGCCAGAGCCGCGCGCCGAGCAACCCGATCAGCAGGGCCGCGAGCAGCGCGCCCAGCCGATGCGTGAAGTGGATGGCGACGCGGGCCGGGTGGTCGAGCACACCGCCCTCGTAGTTTTGCCCGAGGCCGCGCCATAGCACGAACGCGTCCTTGAAGTCCGTGACCGGCGGCCACCAGCGGGTCTGGCAGGTGGGGAAGTCGGGGCACGCCACGGCGGCGTAGTTCGAGCTCGTCCAGCCGCCGAGGAAGATCTGCAGCACGAGCGCCGCGAGCGCGCCGATGCCGAGCGCGCGCAAGGCCGGCGTCGGCGCGGGAAAGTGCGTGTCGCGCCAACGGGCGAGTGACGACAGCAACGCGAGCGTCGCGAGGCCGCCGAACAGATGGCCGACGACGATCAGCGGCTTCAAGAGCAGCGTCACCGTCCACATGCCGAGCAGCGCCTGGAACACGATGAGCCCGACGAGCCCGAGCGGCCGCCGCCATGGCTGCTGCGGATTCTTGCGGTTACGCCACGCGATCACGGCGAGCGCCACGCAGACGATGCCGAGCGTGCCGGCGAGGTAGCGGTGGATCATCTCGCGCCAGGCTTTGCTGGCCTCGAGCGGGCGCTGCGCGATGAGATCCGGCGCCGCCGCCGCGTGGTCGGGCACGATCATGCGGCCGTAGCAGCCCGGCCAGTCGGGGCAGCCCAAACCGGCGTCGGACAGGCGCACCCACGCGCCGAGCATCACCACGAGCAATGCGAGCACGGTGCCGAACCGTGCGAGACGTAGGAACATCGGGCTCATCGATTCGTTACGGGTCCCGGAGCCGTGAGAATTATTGTTATCTCGGGGATCGAGATCGCGAACGACTCCGGCTCGCCGAGCGATCATTTTTGCATAGATGGGCGATGGCCGGGTACGTGCGACGACCCGGCGCGAGAACGCGCGGCGCGCGCTGCCGGCTTCGTGCTACCGGCCGGGCTCCGGGAAACCGGGGCGCCAGAGGTAGGCAATCGATTTCATCGAGCCTGCGCTGTCGATAGTGCCGATCACCCAGCGGGGCTCCAGGCCGACACTGTCCCGCAGGATGTTGAACTGCGCAGGGCTCGCCTTGCCTCCGGGCGCGGCACGCGGCTGGGTGAGCTGCAAGCGGCACATCGTGGACCGGCACTCGACTTGGAGGTCGATCAACTTGAGGCCGGGCATCTGCGCGAACTTCGCCAGGAGATCCGACTCGGCGCCCGGCGCCCACTCCGAGTCGATCGGCTCGGCCGCGAACTGTCGCTCGCCCTCGGCGAGGCCCTGCGGCACCGGCGAGCCCTCTTCGTCGCGCGGAACGCGTGCATTCCGGATGATCATGTTGTTGCGCTGATCGGCAATGGCCTGCGCCATCGGTGTCGCCGGCGTTTCACCGGGCAGCGGCGCCCGCGGCGGGCTCGGCTCGGGGGCCGTGATCGCGCGCGCGGCAGGCGCCACCGGGAGCTCCGCCGGCGCCGCCGAATCGGCCGCCGCGCCGCGCGCCCTGGCCTCCGGAGCTTCCGGAGGTTGAGCTAAGCCGTCGAGGGGTGCGGGCGATTCCCCGCCGCGAAGCCGCAAGAAGAGGGCCAAGGCGATCCCGATCGCGATCAGGCCGACGACAGCGGTCTTGTTGCGCATCGGGGTGTCTCCCATCCAACCATGAGCCGCAACGGGCTCGCGAGATCATAGAGAGCCGCACCGCCGGCGAGAAGGCCGCCGGGACGGTTCACCCCGCTCCGGCTCCCGCCAGCAGACGCTTGAGGTCGCGAAGCAGCTCCTTCTGGTCGACGTCGGACGGGTAGCTCGCGACCAGATTGCCGCGCGGGTCGGCGATGTACACCCGGCCGAGCCGCAATTGCGCGGCATCGAGCACGCGAGCGACGGCGGCACCCGGCCCGTCGTCGAGACGGCGCTGCACGAGCGCGGGATCCGCGGACCTGGGCGCATCCCCGCCATCGAGGTAAACCCGCTGCACGCGATCGGCGTCGCGGCCCAGCGCGGCGTGCACTTGCCGCAGGCGCTCGAGATCTTGAACGCAGCGCTCGTCGCACGCCGTTGTTCGCGCGTAAACCAGTGACCACGGCTGCACGCCGTCCGCGGTGTCGGCGAGCCAGCCCGCCGGCGTGGCGACGGGCGGCACGAGCAGCTCGCGCGAGCCCGGCAGCGGCGACGGCTGCCATGGGCCGTAGAAGAGCAGCAGCGCGAGCACGAACGGCCCGATGCAGACGGCGCCGACGAGCCACGGTACGACCGATTTACGTTGCATGCTTCGAGCCCACCCGCGCACGGACCGCGATCACCACGGCCGCCCCAGCGGCGCCGGCCGCGAGCAACAGCCATTGCCCCGCGTAGACCACGTGACGCGCCGGCGACAGGCCCGGGGCAATCCACTCGCGGACGTAGCCCGCGGGCTCGTCCGGGTCGAGCAGCAACTGATAGTCACGCACGCCGTGGCCGAGACGGGTACCGAGCTCCGCGGCCGTCGGAAACTCGACGATCTCGACGGGCGCCGTGCCGGGCTCGCCGCCGCCGCCGCCGAGATCGATGCCGGGCCGCGGCAGCCGCTCGATCCTGCCGCGAAGGGTCGGGGGTGCAACGTCGAGCGCGACGTTCGGCAGGTCGGCGCGGCTCGGGCCCGCGGGCAGCCAGCCGCGGTTCACGAGCACCCAGCCGCCGGCGTCGGCGCGGAACGGCGTGAGCACGTAGAAACCCGCGACGCCGTCGTGGACCATGTTGTCGAGGAGAAAT
>DASUFK010000305.1:0-5854 GCA_036274615.1 Gammaproteobacteria bacterium
TCCGCGCCGGAGCGCGCCGCGGCGGCTGCCGCTGTTGCGCAACCGTCGCCGGTCCCCGATGCAAGAGCGGCGGAAGCCGCGGTCGCACCGCCGGCCCCGCGCCCCGTCGAGCTTCGGCCGAGCACGGAGCGACGCGCGTCGAGCGTCTCCACGAGCGCGCCGGCGGACCCGAACCGTGCGAGCCCGGCGGGTCTGGCGCAGGGCTTCGATCCCGTGTCGCTCGTGAGCGGCGCCGATCGGCCGGCGGCGCCCCAGCGAACGGATACGGCGGAATCGTTGCCCCTGCCCGCGACGCCGGGCGCCGCGTCCGCCGGTTCTTCCGGCGTGCAGCCGCTGACGCCGCCGCATACGCCCGGCGTGAGCCTTCCGCACGCCGCCGCAGGGCTCGACGGATCGAGCCAAACGGCCATGCCGCCGTCCGCGCAGCAGGGCGGGTCCGTCGACACTACAGCCGCGCGCTGGCACGACGCGCTCGCGAGCCGCCTGCAATGGCTCGTGGACCACGACGTCGGTGAAGCGCGGATCAAGCTCAATCCGCCCGAGCTCGGCGCGCTCGACGTGAAGATCTCGCTGCACGACGACAAGACCTTCGTTCAGGTCACCGCGCACAACGCGGCGGCGCGCGACGAGCTGTCGCAGAGCCTGCCGCGGCTGCGCGAGCTCCTGTCCGCGAACGGCCTCGAGCTCGGCGGCGCCACCGTGAGCGGCGGGCGCGACGACGGCGCGGGCCGTTACTCCGGTGCGGAGCCCGCGGCGCGCTCGCTCGACTTCGCCGCCGCCGATCCGGAGCCGGCCGTGCGCGCGCTCGCGCGGCCTTCCGCGAGCTCGCGAATCGACGTCTTCGCCTGACGAGCGCGCCGTTTCGCGGCGTGTGACGCAGTTCCGCCGACGGCGGCGGAACGTCGCTGGCGCTCGCGAACGCCAAATTTCCGACGCGCCGCCGCCGCCTGCGCTCGGCCGTAACCTACTGTTCCTGCAAGCACTTCTCTAGCCGTCGCCCGCTGGCATAGATCTTGGAATTGGGCACCCGAATCCATACCCCGCGGGGAGCTCGAGCATGGCCAAAGAACCGGTTCGCGACGACGACGACGAAGGCGACGACAAGAAGAAAGGCGCGAAGCAGCCCGCGGGCCCGATGAAGCTCGTGATCGTGGGCGCCGTCGCGGTGTTCGTCGCAGTGCTGGGCGCACAGGTGGCCGCGCCGCTGGTCACCAACATGATCTCGGGCAAGCCCGCCGCGCACAAAGCGTCGGGAGACGAAACCGACGAGGAGCAAGCGGCGGACGAGCCGGCCGACGAGGAGAAGCCGATCGAGCTCGCGGCCGCCGAGAAGCTCGAGCCCGCGCGCTACGTGCCGCTCGACCCGCCGTTCGTCGTGAGCTTCGAGAACGAAGGCGGCGAGACCCGCTTCGTGCAGCTCACGCTGCAGGCGATGGCGCGCAGCGAGAAGACGATCGACGCGATCAAGCAGCACGCGCCCGCGATCCGCAATTCGTTTCTGTTCCTCATCTCCGGCTACAAGGTCGAGGAGCTGACCACGCTCAAGGGCAAGGAGAAGCTCCGCGCCGAGATGCTGGTTGCCGCCAACCAGATCATGGAGAAGAACACGGGCTCCGCCGGCATCGAGGAGCTCTACTTCACGAGCCTCGTGATCCAGTAGTCACGATGGCCGAAGACCCCACCAAGAGCGCGAAGAGCGCCGCGCCCAAAGCGGCGGAGCCGAAGGCCGCCGCCGCGGCGCCGGCGCGCCCCGACATCTCGAGCGCCGAGGTCGAGGCGCTGCTCGACAAGAACGGCTCGCCGGCCACGCCTCCGGGCACCCCGCAGCCCTACGATCTCGTCGCGCGCGACAAGATCGTGCGCGGCCGCATGCCGGTGCTCGATCGGCTCAACGAGCGTTGGGTGGCGGAATTCGAGCGCAAGCTCGCGGACCTGATTCGCCAGCCCGTCGAAGTCGCGCTGCAAGAGGTGCAGCTCGCGCCGTACGCGGACTGGCTCGCGACGCTCGCTGTGCCCACGAGCTTCAACGCGTACGCGGTGAAGCAGTGGCAGCGCAACGCGCTGATCGCCGTCGACGGCAAGCTACTGTTCGTGCTCGTCGACAGCTACTACGGAGGCGCCGGCAAGCCCGCTGCCAACGCGGCGCGCGAGGCGCTCACGCCCACCGAGGAGCGCCTCAATCGAACGATCGCCGACGCGCTCGTCGAGCACTTTCGGCGCGCGTTCGCCCCCGTGGCCGCGCTCGACTTCCAGCACGCGCAGACGGAGATCGACGCGAGCTACGTCACGATGGCCACGCCGAGCGAGACCGTGGTGGTCACGCGCGTGGAGGTCACGGTGAACGAGGCGGGCGGGGCGGTCACCCTCGTGGTGCCGCTGGCGTCGTTCGAGCCCGTGCGCGACAAGCTTTCCGAAGGTTTGAAGACCGTCTCCGCCGAGACTCGCCAGCGCTGGCGGCAGAGCCTGCGCACGCAGCTCGAGAGCACGCAGCTCGAGCTCTGCAGCGTGTTCCTCGAGATGGAAATCAGCATGCGCGAGCTGCTCAAGATGCAGCCCGGCGACGTGCTGCCGATCGAGATGCCGAAGACGGCGACGCTCAGGTCCGGAGCCAAGGCGCTGCTGCGCGGCAAGTTCGGCCGCTCGCGCGGCTACAACGCAATCAGCGTGCTCGAGGCCGTCAAGTCCAACACTCCCGAGGAGTCCTCACGATGAGCCCACAACCAGGACAGCAAGCCGCCGCGGGCAAGGCCGCGCCGGCCGAATTCGCCGACCTGCCGCACGGCGCCGCCGGCGGCAACGGTCAGCTCAATCTCGACCTGATCATGGACGTGCGGCTCGCGCTCACGCTCGAGGTGGGGCGCACGCGGATCAGCGTGCGCAACCTGCTCGCGTTGACGCAGGGCTCGGTGGTGGAGCTCGACAAGCTCGCGGGCGAGCCGCTCGACGTGCTGGTGAACGGCACGCTCGTCGCGCACGGCGAGGTGGTCGTGGTCAACGACAAGTTCGGGATCCGGCTGCTCGACGTGGCGAGCCCGGAGCAGCGTATGGGGTCGCTCAAGGAATGATGCGCCGCGCCGCCATCGTCACCGCCGGTCTCATCGGATTCAGTGCAACGGACGCGGCTCTTGCCGCGCCCGGCGTGCAGGTCGGCGATCTCTCCACCGTCGTGTTGAGCTTGGCGCTCGTCGTCGGTTTCATCTTCGCCGCGGCGTTCGTGGCGAAGCGCATGCCGTTCGGCCTGAACGCACGGGGCAACGGCCCGCTCAAGGTCGTGGCGGCGCTGTCGCTCGGACCGAAGGAGCGCCTGCTGCTCGTGGAGGCGCGCGGCGAGCAGCTGCTGATCGCCGTGAGCCCAGCCGGGGTGTTCAACCTCGGCGCCGGCGCGCACGCCGTACCCGCGGCGCCGGTGTTTCAGCTCGGAGACGCGCAGTGAGCGCGCCAGCCTTCTCCATCGCACGCCGGTGTCAGACACCGCTGGTGTCAGACACGCTGGGGCGTTGGTGCCGCACGTTGGCGGGGCCGGGCGCCGTGCTGGCCGCGGCGTTGATCGCGCTGCTGCTCTGCGCGCCGGCTTCGGCGCAAACGCTGCCCGCGATCACGGTGGCGCAGCAGAACGGCGAGCAGACGTACTCGCTCTCGATCCAAGTGCTGGCGCTGATGACGGCGCTCACGGTGCTGCCCGCGATCCTGCTGTCGATGACGGCGTTCACCCGCATCATCATCGTGCTCGCGATCTTGCGTCAGGCGCTCGGCACGCCGCAGACCCCGCCGAACCAGGTGCTGCTCGGTCTCGCGCTCTTCCTCACGCTGTTCGTGATGACGCCGGTGATGTCGCGCGCCTATGACGAGGCCGTGGTGCCCTACATGGCCGGCGAGCAGGACGCGGTGACCGCCGCCGAGCACGCGCTCGTGCCGCTGCGCGGCTTCATGCTCGATCAGGTGCGGGAGAGCGATCTCGCGCTGTTCACCGAGCTGTCGGGTCACGAGCCCTACGCGACCACGGAAGAGATCCCCCTGTCGGTGCTCATCCCCACGTTCATCACGAGCGAGCTCAAGACGGCGTTTCAGATCGGCTTCTTGATCTTCATTCCGTTCCTCGTGATCGACCTCGTGGTGGCGAGCGTGCTGATGTCGATGGGCATGATGATGCTGTCGCCGATGCTGATCTCGCTGCCGTTCAAGATCATGTTGTTCGTGCTCGTGGACGGCTGGTCGCTGCTCGTGGGCACGCTCGCGTCGAGCTTCTTCTCCTGACGAGGCGCGCATGACTCCGGAATCCGTGATCTCGATCGGTCAACAGGCGCTCGTCGTCACCGCGATGCTCGCGGCGCCGATGCTGCTCGCGGCTCTCGCCGCGGGCCTCCTGATCGGCATGTTCCAGGCCGCGACGCAGATCAACGAGATGACGCTGTCGTTCATCCCGAAGCTGCTGGTGCTCGCGGGGGCGCTCTACTTCGGCGGCGGCTGGATGCTCAAGGTGCTCGTGGGCTACACGGAGCAGCTGATCAAGGGCATTCCCGCGCTCATAGGCTGATATGCAGATCCCGCTCGACTTGCTTCAGGATTTGTTCGCGCGCCAGCTCGCGTTCGGCGTGTGGCCGTTCTTCCGCATCGCGGGCGCGTTCATGGTGGCGCCGGTGTTCGGCGCGCGGCTCGTGCCGGTGCGCGTGCGGCTCGCGTTGACCGTGGCCGCGACCGTCGTGATGGCGCCGCTGCTGCCGGCCGCCCAACCGTTCGAGCTGTCGTTCCCCACGGCCGCCATCGTTGCGCGTGAAGTCGTGGTGGGAATCGCGATGGGCTTCTGCCTGCAGATGATCTTCGACGCGCTGATCGTCGCGGGCCAGACCATCGCGATGGGAATGGGCCTCGGCATGGCCACGATGATCGACCCGCAGCGCGGCATCTCGGTGCCCGTGGTGAGCCAGTTCTTCGTGATCCTCGGGTTCTTGATCTTCCTCTCGCTCGGCGGCCATCTCGCCACCGTGCGCTTGCTCGCCGACAGCTTCGAGCTCTTGCCGATCGGCGCCGGGTTCTCGCGCGACGGTCTGTGGCAGGTGGTGACCTGGGGCAGCCAGATGTTCGCGGGCGCAGTGCGAATCGCGTTGCCGGCGGCCACGGCGCTGCTCGTCGCGAACATCGCCTTCGGTGTGATGAGCCGCGCCGCGCCGACGTTGAACTTGTTCGCCGTCGGATTGCCCGCCGGCTTGCTGATCGGCTTCGTCTTGCTGCTCCTCAACATCGGTCACTTGAGCGCGCTGATCGCCGAGCTCCTGCAGAACACGCTCAACGGCATCGCCGGGATGCTGCGCGCATAGCACCGTCATGGCCGACAACGAAACCCAACAACACGACCGCACCGAACAACCAAGCGCCAAACGCTTGGAGGACGCGCGCCGCCGCGGCCAAGTGCCGCGCTCGCGCGAGCTGTCGATGGCGGCGGTAACGCTCGCCGGCGCCGCGGTGCTGCTCGCGGGCCGCGCGAACCTCGCCGCGGGTTTCGAGGGACTGCTCGCGCGCGGCCTCGAGCTGCCGCGCGCCGCGCTGCTCGACTCCTCTCGCTTGCCCGCCGCGCTCGGCTCGGGTATCGCGGCCGGCATCGAGATGCTGGCGCCGCTGATGATTGCGGTGGTCGCGGCGGCCGTGCTCGGCGCGGTGGCGCTCGGCGGCTGGTCGTTCAGCTTCGAGGCGCTCGCGCCGAATTTCGGCAAGCTGGATCCCCTTGCCGGCTTGCGCCGGATCTTCGGTTGGACCGGACTCTCGGAGCTCGCCAAATCGCTAGCCAAGTTCGCCGTGGTGGTGATGGCGGCGGGCGTGCTGTTCGCGAATCTCGCGCCGGATTTCCTCGCGCTCGGCT
>DASUFK010000306.1:0-8074 GCA_036274615.1 Gammaproteobacteria bacterium
GTTTCATCGGGGGTGAGATGGCGGCCCGTGCGGAGCAGGTGACCGTGCGGCCGCAGCACGCGCAGCTCTTTCGCTCGTAGCACCACGTGGCGGTCCGCGCCGTGGAAGAAAGACAAGAGTGCGCCGCGCTCGTCGCGCTCCTCGTGCCGCCACGGCGCGGGGAACAGCGTGCGCAGCTCATCGTCGGAGAGATCGCGCGCGCCGAGCAGCGGCGCGGCGCCGAATAGCGACACGGCTTCGACTCTGCGGCTCGCCCCGGGTGAGCTCGAAGTGTCGCGCTTCGCTTCGCGCAACTCGATGATGGTCGCGACGCGTTCGAGATCGGCGTCCGACGTGGGCTCCGGATGATCGGCGACGAATCCGCCGAAGAAGCCGCCCGACGCGCTCGCGTTCGGCTCCAAACGGATCGGCGTGTCGCGAACGACGACCATCGAGTGCTCGTGCTGCAGCCGGCGGTTGGGCAACTCCGCGGCGAGTTGCCGCTCGGCCGATCCTGCGCGAAGGGCGAGCGCGTGCAGCTGCAACGCGTCGGTGGCGAACGACGCGCCTTTGCGCAACGAGCCGACGATGCACCACGGATGACGGCCATCGGCCGCCTGATTCTGTCGCGATGCGATCACGACCCCGCGCGCCGGATGCGACAGGGGCGTGTGGTCGACGTACTGGCTCACGTAGAACTCGTTCATGCGCACGGCGCCGTACGGAGCGAGCGCCAAGTCCTGCGCATAGGTGAGGTCGAGCACCTGAGTGCGCGCGCTACGGTTCGCGAGCTGCACGTGCCAGAACCAGCTCGCCGCGGTCTGCGACAGCACGAGCTCGAGCGCGTAGTCGACGCCTTGCCAAGAGCCGGCGCCCCTGAAGCGGCCGCTCTTTCCGTCGAGCTCGAAGCGAGTGGGGCTTCGCGGGCCCAGCAACGGGGTGCAGTCGCCCGAGTCGCCGAGCGTCCGCAAATAGAGATTGGCAGGCCCGCCCTCGAGCTCGTTACCGACGAAGAGCAGCAGCGAAGTGTCGCCGCAGTCGAAGCGCCGCAGCGAGCCGTTCGCGTTGATCTCTGCGGAGAGCCCGGAGTGCCCCGTGAGGCGCGTTCCGGTGGGTTCGGCGGCTGCATCGGTCATGGCGACGTCCTCCTTGACGTAGTCGTGAACGCTGCGTCAAGGATCGGCGCAGCGTCGCGCACGCGCACCCACATGATCCGCCTTCTTGCGTGGCCGACATAGGGTGACGCACGTGAGCATGGCCGATGTGCTGCGCACGCGCGGATAGCCCCGCGCGCGGTCGTCCCCGGTTAGTTGGCGCTCCGCAACGTGCCCGACGCCGGCGCCTCCGGCCCCGGTCCCGTCGGCGGCATCTGATATCCGTGGCTCGTCATCCGCGCTTCCGGCTTGAGCTCGCACGGCACGCAGTCCGGCCAGTAGAGCTCGGGCACGCGCCCGCTCACCGGATTACGGTAGTTGAACCACATCGGCAGGATGCCGGGCCATTCGATGGTCTCGCCGGTGCCGCCGCGGAATCCCTCGGCGCGCTTGCCGAGCTCGGTCATCAGAATGTCGGGCGCCATCCGCGCCACGAGCGGGCTCAGCGGCGGGCGCGGCGAGCCCGGCGGCTTCGGCTTGACGCCGGACCAGCCGCCCTTCCAGCCGGCCATCGTGAAGTAAGGCTCGTCGATCTCGAGGCTCCAGAGCCGCCAGATGCCGTTCTCGAGCACCGTCTGATCGTTCGGGTACATGCCGGACATGATGTTGGCCCCGCCGCGTCCGCCGAGCGCGGCGGATTGCTTGCCCGTATCGGGGTGGAACAGCCGCGTGCGCAGATTCGCTGAGCGGCCGTCGGCCGACACGTTGATCACCGGCTGCGTGCGCCAGTGGAACGCGATGCCGGAGCGCGTGGCCGGCGCCGTGGTGCCGTACATCGTCACGGCCGCCTTGGAGATCCGCTCGCGGCCGAAGTAGTAGCCGGCGAACGGCGACTGCTTGCTGCCGTGCTCGGCGAAGATCGCGCCCATCGCGGGCCACTGGAAGTCGTCGATGTAGTAGCCGTAGGCGGCCGAGACGTTCTCGGTGCCGTCGTAGGCCATCGAGCGCGCGAGGCGGCGGCGGGCTTCCGCGAGGTCCGCGTTTCCCTCTGCCGCGCCGGCCCTCGCGGACGGGGCGAGCAGCGACGGCAGCACGGGGCTCGCGACCACGCCCTCGCCACCCCAGCCCTTGTGGTAATCCACGTTCATGAGCGGATGCACGTCGAGCTTGGCGAGCTTCCACACGCCGTCCTCCTTAACGAACCGATTGGAGAAAACCGCGAGCTCCCAGCGCGCCGTGCCCTTGCCGGCGTCGCCGATCATGCCGAGGTCGATGCCGCGCGAGAGCGCCTCGCGGCCGCCGGGCAGCACCTGCACGATCGTGTCGAACAGCGGGTGATCGTTGAGCTCGCCCTGCTTCAGGCCGGCGGAGCCCATCTTCTCCATCGCCTCGCGAACGCCCTTGGCGCCGCGAAACATCGGCACGCCGTCTACCGCGACCACGGAGTCCCGTGCGAACAGATCGACGACGTCGTCCCACATCTTGCGGTCGACGTAGTAGCCGTAGGCGTGCTGAACGTTGCGCACGGCGTCCTCGTCGTTGAGGCGGCTGATCCTGGCGAGCAGCGACGCGAGCGATTCCTTGGCTTTGGGCGCCGGGCCTGCCGCGGGCGGTAGCGGCACGCCGCTTTCGTCGACGGTGAAGTGATAGGGCACGAGGGGGAGATCCGCGCCGCCCTCGTTCGTCCAGCCGTCGGCGTAGCTGCCGGAGTACTGCGCGTAGTAGTGCGAGACGGCGATCCTCCAGCCACGCGGCTCGCGCACGTACTCGTTCTCGTAGATGCCGCCTTCGATGCGGGCGTGGCCCTTGCCGTCGCCGAGCAAGGACATGCTCATCCAGCGCACTTTCGCCGAGCGCCCGTCCGCCGACAGGTTCGCGAGCGGCTCGTCGATGAATTCCGTGTGCAGCGCGCCGGCGGGAATGCCGCTCTTGCCGCCGCCTCGGCGCGTGAGCCAGTCCGCGATCGCCTTGCGGCCGTTCACGGTCTCGGCGCCGCGGATGAAGGTGGCGTCGCTCGTGAACAGCGCGGCCATCTCGTCCCATTGGCCGAGCTGGGCGAGCTGCGCGTAGGTGCGCTGGAGGTCCTTCACCTGGCGCAGCGACGTGAGGCGGTCGACGTCCCGAGCGAGGCTGTCGAGATCGTCCGCGGCACCGGCCTGCGCGCAGACGAATCCGAGGACGACGGACAGGATTACCCCGGCCGGACCGCTTTGTTTGTGCACGTGAGACCCCCTCGCGGCGATGCTGCGATGGTAAGTGCTGGGCGGCTCCGAGCAAACAGCAAGCCGCTCCGCTCGGCGGGCCGCGCGCGCCGCGATGGCGCCGGGAAGCACACGGCGCCGCGCCCGTTTACTTCCGGGAGGAGGATCGCCGAGACTTGTTGCTCCGCGGACGGCCGCCAGGAGGCCCGCCATGCTCAAGCTCACCGTCAACGGCCGCGATCACGAGGTCGGCGACGACGTCGATCCGAAGACGCCGCTGCTCTGGGTGTTGCGCGACACCTTGAATCTCGTCGGCACCAAGTACGGTTGCGGCGTGGGGCAGTGCAGCGCCTGCACCGTGCACCTGAACGGCGTGCCGATCCAGTCGTGCCAGGTGCCCGCCGAGAGCGCGGTGGGGCAGAAGATCACCACGATCGAAGGGCTCGCGGCCGACGGCAAGTTGACGGCGGTGCAGCAAGCGTGGATCGACGAGGACGTGCCGCAATGCGGCTACTGCCAAGCGGGTCAAATCATGCGCGCCTCGGCGCTGCTCGCGCGCTATCCGCAACCCACCGATGCGCAGATCGACACGGAGATGGCGGCCAACATCTGCCGCTGCGGCACCTACGTGCGAATCCGCAAAGCCATTCACAACGCCGCGGCCAAGGTCGCGAAGAAAGGGAGCGCGTCATGAGCGTTTATCTACCCGAGTCGATGCAGAAGGTTTACGCGGCGCGGCGCGAGCAAGCGCGCGCCTTGAGCCGCCGCAGCTTCATCAAGCTCACGGGTGCCGCGGGCGGCGGCTTCGTGCTCGCGCTGTCGCTCGGGTCCTCGGACAAGGCGCTCGCGCAGGCCGCGCGCGCCGACGCGGAGCTCAATCCGTACGTGCACATTCGCGCCGACGGCACCGTGGTGCTCTACGCGAAGAACCCCGACGTGGGGCAGGGCGTGAAGACCTCGCTGCCGCTGATCGTGGCGGAGGAGCTCGACGCGGACTGGGACAAGGTCGAGGTGCACCAGTCGATCATCAGCGCCGAGCTCTACGGCTTGCAGCTTGCGGGCGGCTCGCTGTCGATCCCGATGAACTTCGACACGCTGCGCCGCGCGGGCGCCACCGCGCGCGCGATGCTCGTGGCCGCCGCGGCGAAGACCTGGAACGTGCCGGAGTCGGAGATCGTCACCGAGAAGAGCGTGGCGAAGCACCCGAGCGGCCGCAGCGCGACCTACGGCGAGCTCGCGGCCGTGGCCGCGACGATGCCGGTGCCCGCCGCCGACAGCGTGAAGCTCAAACCGAAGAGCGCGTATCGCCTGCTCGGCACGCGCGTCACGGGCGTCGACAACGGCAAGGTCGTGACCGGCCAGCCGATGTTCGGCATCGACCAGCGCGTGCCCGGCATGCTGTACGCCACGTTCACCAAGGCGCCGGCGATCGGCGGCCGCGTCGCGTCAGCCAATCTCGACCAGGTGCGCGCGCTGCGCGGCGTGAAGCACGCGTTCGTGGTGGCCGAGGTCGGCAACCCGGTGCTGTTCGATCTGTCCGGCGCGCCGGCGGTGTTGTCGGGCGTGGCGATCGTGGCCGGCACCACCTGGAACGCGATGCAGGCCAAGAAGGCGTTGCAGGTGCAATGGGACGAGAGCAACGCGTCGCGCGACAGCTGGACCGCGGCCGTCGCCGAAGCGAAGCGGCTCTCGACGCAAGCGCCGAACGAAGTGCTCGGCCAGGCCGGCAACGTGGACGCCGCGTTCGCGGCCGGCAAAACGGTGGAAGCGCTGTACGGCTATCACTACGTGTCGCACGCGGATCTCGAGCCGCAGAACTGCACGGCCTGGCACAAGGGCGACGGCGTCGAGATCTGGGCGCCCACGCAGACGCCGCAGGCGGCCGTGGACGCGGTGGCCAAGCTCGCGGGCGTGCCGAAGGACAAGGTGCTGCTGCACCAGCTGCGCGGCGGCGGCGGCTTCGGCCGGCGGCTCGCGAACGATAGCGTGTGCGAGGCGGTGCTCGTGTCGAAGCAAGCCGGCAATATCCCGGTGAAAGTGCAGTGGATGCGCGAAGACGACATGGCGTTCGACTACTACCGCGCCGGCGGCTTTCATTCGCTCAAGGCGTCGGTCGATAACGCCGGCAAGCTCTCGGGCTGGCAGAACCACTTCATCACGTTCTCGATGGACGGCAAGCAGCCGGTGTCGTCGGGCAACATCGACAAGGCCGAGTTTCCGGCGAACGTGCTCGCGAATCAGCGCATGGCGCAGTCGTTCATTGCGTCGAAGATTCCGACGGGGCCGTGGCGTGCGCCGGGCAGCAACGTGATCGCGTTCTGCGTGCAGAGCTTCTTGAACGAGTGCGCGGTGGCCGCGAAGCGCGACTACGTGGATTTCTTGGTGGAGCTCATGGGCGCGCCGCGCGCGCTGCCGCCCGATCCGTTCGGCGGCGTTTTCCACACGGGCCGCGCGGTCGGCGTGATCAAGGCCGCGGCGGAGAAGTCGGGCTGGGGGCGCAAGCTGCCGGAGGGCCGCGGGCTCGGGCTCGCGTTCCACTTCAGCCATCAGGGGCACTTCGCGGAGGTCGCCGAGGTGAGCGTCGATGCGAGCAAGAAGGTGAAGGTGCACAAGGTTTGGGTCGTGGCCGACATCGGGCCGGTCGTGAACTTGAGCAGCGCCGAGAATCAGTGCCAAGGCTCGGTGGTCGACGCGGTGTCCACCGCGATGGGCCTCAAGATCACATTCGAGAACGGCCGCGTGGAGCAGACCAACTTCGACCAATATCCGCTCATTCGTATCGACAAGGCTCCGGAGGTGGAGGTGCACTTCGTGAGCTCGGACTACGCGCCCACGGGTTGCGGCGAGCCCGCGTTCCCGCCGGTGGCGCCCGCGGTCGCGAACGCGATCTTCGCGGCCACCGGTCAGCGGCCGCGCATGCTGCCGTTCAGCGCTGAGGGGTACAGCCTCTAACTAGGGATCGGCCGATCGAGCCCGGTGCGACCCGCGGAACACGGCGTTCCGGCGACAACTCGCGATCCTGCCTTTCGTTAAACCTAGCGTAGTGTCGGCAAACACCGTTAATCGCGGGGACGCGCAGGAGTGGCGTCGGAGCCTGGCCAGCGGCTCAGCGCGGTGATGCGCACGTCGGTGCTCCGCGTTCGCTAGGGGCTAAGCCGCGGCCTGTACGTGGAGACGCAGTCCCAGCGCTTTCGCGATCTTCAGCACGGTATGCAGGCTGGGGTTGCCGCTCTCGCTCAGAGACTTGTACAGGCTCTCGCGGCTCACGCCGGCCGCTTCGGCCACTCTCGACATTCCCTTGGCGCGGGCCAGGTCGCCAAAGGCCCGCGCGATTCCGGCCGCGTCATCCGGCGCCTCGCTGAGCCATGCGTCGAGGTACGCCGCCATCTCCTTCGGCGTACGCAGCTGCGCCGCTACGTCGTAGGGGATGAGTTTCGTCCGTCGCTTTCGCTGCTTACGCTTCGTTTTCATCACAGACTTCGAGCGAGCTCGACGGCTCTACGGATATCTCTACGCTGCGTTGACTTGTCGCCGCCTGCCAAGAGGATTACCAGTTCACCGCTCCGCATCGTGTAGTACACGCGATACCCGGGTCCAACGTCGATCTTCAGCTCAGAGACCCCCTCATCCAACCGGCGGTGTGTTCCGGGATGCCCATGGACGAGTCGATCCACGCGGAGCTGAATGCGCGCTCTCGCCGATGCGTCCGCCAGGGAATCTATCCAGCGGACATAAGCTGGCGTCATCCAGACGCGCATCGCAAGTGTATCCTATGGGATACGTGAGACCAAACGGCTTGCAAAGGAGCATGAGGCCATTGGGCATCGCAGGCGCTCGGCGAATCTCACCGATCGGCAGATTTTTCGTGCACGGCCGTCGTTGCAAGACGCAAGATCCATTCGGCGATCGCTGCCGAGTTTCTGCGGAAGGTCTGTCGGCGCTGCCGGGACAACGACGCCGCGAAGTGCGGGCGGCGGCGACGCTCTCGCGCAGCTCGCTAACCGCGGGCTCTCGTGGATACGACGGTCGGGCTCGACCGTCGCGCAACGCAGGAGATCGATCTCGGTCGCGACGAGCTGTGGACGCGCAGACGCTGGACATCATGGCTGCCCCGTTGGCGGAGGTAGTGTTTGACGAGGCAGCGATCAAGGCGAAGGTGAATCCGGGGATTCACGCGGCGGATCAGGCGTATGAACCGGCGTTGAAGGAAGGGATTCCGTTCAGAGAAGCCTATAGGCGAGTTGCCGGCACTCTCAAGAATCGTCGCATCCCGAACTTCTCGGCCCGCAAGATTTGCGGCGCGTGGAAGGGCGCCCGAGATTCGCGCTATCCTCTCCAGGCTGATTTCGGGGCATTTTCATAAGTTCGGGAGTGGGTCATGAGCAAGGCGAATCGGTCAGTCGTGGTTTATTCGCTGTTTCCGGCATTCCTTCTCGCCGGCGTATGCGCCGTGCAGGCCCAGGATGCTGGATCGGCCAAGCCGACGAACTGGTCCGATCCGGCCACCTGGCCGAACAAGAAAGTGCCGGCCGCTGGTGACAAGGTCACCATTGGCCGGGACAAGGACGTGGTGCTGGACGTCAGCCCTCCCGCACTCGGCGGCCTGTCCATCGACGGCAAGCTCACCTTCGCCGACAACACCGACCTGGAGCTGACCACCGAGTGGATCATGCTCCACGGCGAGTTGGTCATTGGCACCGAAGCCACGCCCCACACCCGCAAGGCGACCATCACCCTCACCGACAACGTCAAGGGTGAGGACGTCATGGCCGGCATGGGTGACCGCGGCATCATGATCTC
>DASUFK010000307.1:0-14837 GCA_036274615.1 Gammaproteobacteria bacterium
CAACCTTCGACGGCAGCAGCTGTGGGGCGCCGGCGTCTTCACGTATCTCTTGATGCGCCCCGGATTCGACCCGGCGAAGTGGCCCGAGATATCGAACGCGTTCTTCGAGCGCAACATGAAGGAGACCGGCGACCGCATCAATGCGAAGTGGCGCAGCTGGCTCCAGCCGCTCGACAAGGTCCACTACTACTCCGACCTGCCGAACGACGTGCCCACCGGCAATCGCTATTACCTGTACGGCTTCGTCGCGGTGGCCCTGTTCACGCTACTCGTGGCTTGCATCAACTACATGAATCTCGCCACCGCTCGCGCCGCGAAACGCGCGAAAGAAGTGGGCATGCGCAAGATTCTGGGCTCCAACCGCAGCGCACTGATCGCGCAGTTCCTTGCGGAGTCGCTGCTGCTCGCGGTCGTAGCGGTCTTGCTCGGCCTGTTCCTCGTGAAGCTCGCCGTAACGTTCACGCCGATCGACTCGCTCTTCGGCAAGGACATCACCCTGAGCTTCACGAGCACGCCGCAGCTCTATCTGTGGCTCCTTGGGCTCACGCTCCTCGTCGGCCTTGGCGCGGGCCTCTACCCCGCGTTCTACCTCTCGGCGGCCGTACCGGTCACGGCGCTCGTGGGCGGCGCCAAGGGCGGCGGGCGCCGCTCGACGCTGCGGGAGAGCCTCGTGTTCGTGCAGTTCCTGATTTCCGTGGCCGTGATCGCGTGCACGCTCGTAATGTGGTCGCAGATGCGCTACATCTCGAGCATGTCGCTCGGCTTCGCGCGGGAGAACCGCGTGAACGTCACGCTGCGCGGCGCGGACACCATCTTGAGCGCCGATGCCATCAGAACGCAGCTCCTCACGAATCCCGACGTGCTCGGCGTGTCATGGATGACCGTGCCCATGGGCACCGGGCAGTTCGGCACCGCCGGCATCGGGCTCGAGACCAACGACGGCAGGATCGAGACCACCACGGTCTCGAACATGGGAGTGGGCCCGGACTTCATAAAGACGATGGGCCTGGAGCTCGTCGCTGGACGTGAGGTCTCCGACGACGTGGCGAGCGCGGCCGCCGCCGGCCCGGGCGGCGCTCCCGTGCAGCAGATCACCCAGATCGTGGTGAACGAGGCGCTGGTCCGCGCCCAGCACTGGGAAGAGCCGATCGGCAAGCGCTTCGATATCGGGCCCTCCGGCAAGGGCACGGTGGTCGGGGTGGTGAAGGATTTCAACTTCCGCTCCGTGCACGAGAGCGTGGGTCCGTTCGTGATCGTCCGCCGCGTCGAAGACTTCTCGCGCGTGGCGCCCGTGCTCCGCATGCACGAGGAGCGCAACATGGTGCTGAACATCGCGGGCAGAAACGTGCCGGCCACGCTCGGGTTCGTGGCCGACACCCTGCGCAAGTTCGATGGGCTGCACCCGTTCGAGTTCGAGTTCGTGGACGACTCTCTCGACCGGCTCTACACCGCGGACACCCGGCTCACGCGCCTGATCGCCATCTTCGCCGGGCTCTGCATCTTCATCGCCTGCCTCGGGCTGTTCGGCCTCGCCTCGTTCATGGCCGCGCAGCGCACGCGCGAGATCGGCGTGCGAAAGGTGTTCGGCGCGCGCACGAGCCAGATCATCTCGCTGCTGGCGCACCGCATCGTGCTCCTCGTCCTCGGCGCGGCGGCGGCGGCGAGCTTGATCGCTTATGCGGTGATGAAGGCGTGGCTCGAGAACTTCGCGTTCCGCACGGGCATCAATCCGCTGATCTTCGTGGCGGCCGCCGTTGCCGGGCTCGCGATCGCTTATCTCACGGTGGCGCTACAGTCGATCAAGGCCGCGCGGGCGCACCCCGTGCGCTCGCTGCGTTACGAATAGCCGCGGGGCCGTTTCTCACTCTCCCGCGCTCTTGGCCGCGAGCAGCGCCCTCGTGGCCTCGTGGCGCGGTGCGTCGAGAACTTGCCGCGGGTCACCCGCCTCCACCGCCTCGCCGTGGGCGAGGATCACCACCCCGTCGGCGAAGTCGCGCACGAAGTCGTCGTCGTGCGACGTCACCAGCAGCGCGCGCCCGGAGTCCGCGAGCTCCGCGAGCGACTCGCCGAGCGCGCGCCGCCGCGCCGGGTCGAGCGACGCCGTAGGCTCGTCGAGCAACAGCAGCGGCGGATCCATCGCGAGCGCGCGGGCGATCGCCACGCGCTGCGCTTCGCCGCCCGAGAGCTCGCGCGGGCGCGCGGTCCCGCGATGTCCCACGCCGAGCTGCTCCAGCAGCGCCGCTGCGCGCTCGCGCGCGGCGGCGGGTTCGTCGCCCCGCACGTGACACGGCGCGAGGCAGACGTTGTCGAGCGCGGACAAGTGCTCGAACAGATGGTGGAACTGAAAGACCATGCCGACTTCCCGCCGCAGGGGATCGGGGCTCGGCGGCCGCCACACGCCGGCCGCCAGCTGCACGGCACCGACGCGAATGGTGCCGCCGTCGAACGGCTCGAGCGCCGCCACGGCCCGCAGCAGCGTCGACTTGCCGGAGCCGGACAGCCCCATCAACGCCACGAGCTGCCGCCGCTCGACCGCCAGCGATACGCCGCGCAGGATGTCGCGCTCGCCGCGGCGCATGCGCAAATCTCGAATCTCGAGCGCGGCGGTCACGCGGCCTCCGGCACTTTCCAGCGCGCCTCGAGCCGGCGCGCGGCGTGTGCGAGCGGCAGCGACATTGCGAGGTACAACGCCGCGCAGAGCGCACCGGGGATCACCCAGCTGCCGAGATTGGTCGCGAAGATCTGGGTCTGCTTCGTGAGCTCCATCACCGTGAGCACCGAGACGAGCGACGAGTCCTTGAGCATCGCCACGAAGTCGTTGGTGGTGGGCGCGAGCGCGAAGCGAAACGCCTGCGGCGCGCGCACGAGGCGCAGCGTCTGCCACTTGCCGAGGCCGAGCACCCGGGCGGCGTCGAGCTGGCCGCGCGGCACGGCCTGGAGCGCACCGCGGTAGATCTCGCTCTCGTAGGCGGCGTAGTTCAGGCCGAGGCCCAAGAGCGCGGCGATGAACGCCGGCAGCCGCACGACCGACGCGAGCCCGTAGTAGATGACGAACAGCTGCAGCAGGATCGGCGTGCCGCGGATCACCTCCACGTAGGCCGTGAGCAGCGTGCGCGAGACACGCCCGCCGTAGACGCGCCCGATCGCGATCACGGATCCTAGACACACCGCAAGGCCCATAGACAGGCACGACAGCACGAGCGTCATGGCCGCCGCCGACAGCAGCTGCGGCAAGTACTGCCGGGCCATCGTCCAGCCCGACCGCTTCGGTGCGCCGGTTGCGGCCGAATCTCCCGACGGCCCATTGAAGCTGTCCTGCAGGACGCGCCCGTGCAGCTTCGGTTGGTCGTCGTTCCACACGAGCCAGCGGCGCAGGATCGCCTCGAGGCGCCCGTCCGTCATGGCGGCGCGCAGCACGCCGTCGACCCGATCGCGCAGCTCGGCGCGGTCGCGGCCGAGGATGCCGACGTAGTAACCCACCGCCACCGCATCGGGCTGCGTCGCGAGGCCCGGCATGCGGCGCATCGACCGCTCGGCGATCACGTTGTCGAGCAGCACGGCATCGACGCGGCCGTTCAGCAGATCCTCGTACGGGTGCACGTCGTCGTCGTAGGAGATCGCCTCGATGCCGTGCTCGCGCTCGGCCCCGAGCAGGAGCTCGTAGGCCGTGGTGCCGCCGAGCGTCGCAACGGGGCGGCCGCGGAGATCGGCGAGCGAGCGAAAGCGCGCAACGTCCGCGGCGCGCACCGTCAACACCTCGCGGAACTCGTAGTACGGCACGGTGACCGCCAGAGAGGCGCGGCGCGCCGGCGTGTCCTCGATGCCGTCGAACGCGATGTCGAAGTCGCCGCGCGCCGCGGATTGATCGAGCGAGGCGAACGAGATCTGCACGAACTGCGCCGGCCGGCCGAGCTCGCTCGCCACGAGCTCCGCGATGTCGACGTCGAGCCCCACGACGCGCTCGGGATTCTGGGAATCGGCCTCGATGTACGGCGCTCCACCTTCCGAGTCGCCGGCCCATCGCAGGGCCGCGGCCGGTTGCGCGTCCACCCGTGCGAGTGCGAGCAGCGCCGCCGCGGCAACGGCCGCCGCGCGCAGACGCGAAGCTGACGCTACTGCCCAGAGCCGACGCGGGAGTGCTAGGAATCGAGGCACGGTCGCGATTCTATGTGCTCGAGCCGCGCCCGCGAAACCCACGCGGAAAATGGGGACCTGTTATTTTTTCGCCGATCCGGTGTGCGACCGTTGAAGGGCCGTCGAAAAAGTAACATGTCCCTATTTTCCGCCGAGGCCGAGCCGCTGCGCTCGAATCTCGTAGCAGCGGTGGATCTTCGCGTCGCGGGCGAAGTCCTTCGGGATCGTGGCCGCGCTCACGTCCTCGACGGTCAAGTCGGCGAGCGCCTCTCGATCGAGCCGAAACTTCCGGAAGTTGGTCGAGAAGATCAGTAGCCCGCCCGGCGCGAGCCGCGTGAGCGCCTTGCGGATCAGGTCCACGTGATCGCGCTGCAGGTCGAGCTCGCGCGCCATGCGCTTCGACCGCGACACGGTCGGCGGGTCGAGGAACACGAGGTCGAACCGCTCGGTCGCCGGCCGCTCGAGCCACGCGATCACGTCCTCCTGGAGAAACCGATGGCGCTCCGGGTCGCGGAAGCCGTTGAGCTCGAGGTTGCGCCGCGCCCAGTCGAGATAGGTGTTCGACAGGTCCACGGTGGTGGTCGTGTGCGCGCCGCCGGCCGCCGCGAACAGCGACGCCGCCCCGGTGTACGCGAACAGGTTCAGGAACCGCTTGCCGCTCGCGAGCTCCCGGATTCGCGCGCGCGTGGGCCGGTGGTCGAGGAAGAGACCCGTGTCGAGGTAGTCGGTGAAGTTCACGACCAGCTTCAAACCGCCCTCCTCGACGGTTTGGAATTCGCCGCGCGCGGCGAGCTTCTCGTATTGCCGGCCGCCCTTCTGCTGGCGCCGCACGCGCAGGTGCACGCGTTCGCGCGGCACCCCGAATAGCTCGGGGATCACCGCGAAGGCCTCCTCGCGGCGGGCACGCGCCTTCGCGGCGTCGACGGTCTTCGGCGGCGCGTACTCCTGCACGTAGACCCAGCGCTCCGGAGCGGGCTCGTCCGCCGTCGCCGGGCGTGACTGATAGAGATCGATCGAGAACGCGTACTCGGGCATGTCGGCGTCGTACACGCGATAGCACACGACGCCTGCGCCCCGAGCCCACGCGGCGCCGCCGGCGATGTTCTTGCGTAGCCGGTTCGCGAACATCGCGGAGCCGGGGCGCGACCGCGCGGCCGCCTCGTCGAACGACGGCAGGGCGCCCGGCTCGCGCTTCGCGGCGAAATGCTTGGCCTCCACGTCGAAACGCAGCAGGCGGCACTCGATCGGCCCGTTGTAGAGCGTGTGGGTGCGCTTCGCGTGCAAGCCGAGCTCGCGGCCGAGCGGCGGATTGCCGGTGAGCACCGCGGCCTGCCAACCGGCGTAACGCTCGCGCAGCGCCTTGCCGAGCGACGCGTAGAGCGGCGCAAGCTCGTCGAGGTCGCCGAGCCGCTCACCGTACGGAGGGTTCACCGCGAGAAGGCCGCGCTCCACGGGCGCCTCCGGCAAGCCGTCGAGCTCGGCGCGCTCGACCCGCACGTGGGCCCCGACGCCCGCCGCGGCCGCGTTCGCGCGCGCGGCGCTGACCGCCGCGGCCGAGCGGTCGTAGCCCCGCAAGTCGAAGCGCTCGAGCCGCGCGGCGGCGCGGCGCTCGGCCGCCTCGTCGCGCAGCCGTTGCCAGAGCGCGGAGTCGTGTCCCCGCCAGCGCATGAACCCGAAGTATTCGCGCAGCGATCCGGGCGCGATGTCGCCGGCGATCAGGGCCGCCTCGATCGCGAGCGTGCCGGAGCCGCACATCGGGTCCACGAACCCGACGCGTTGCTCGTCCGTAGCCTCGGCGGCGAGCTTCTGCCAGCCGGCGCGCAGCAGCACCGCGGCCGCGAGGTTTTCCTTGAGCGGTGCGGCGCCCTGCGGCCCTCGATAGCCGCGCTTGTGCAGGCTGTCGCCCGACAAGTCGATGCTCACCGTGGCCCGGTCGCGGTCGACGTAGAGATTCAAGCGCACGTCCGGCGCCGCGACGTCCACCGACGGCCGCCGCCCCTCGCGCTCGCGAAACTGGTCGACCACCGCGTCCTTCACCTTGAGCGCCGCGAACTGCGTGTGCGTGATCGCGGAGCGCTGGCTCACGGCGTCGACCGCCAGTGTGCCGTCGACGGACAAGTGCTCGCGCCAGTCGACTGCGCGGACCCCGTCGTACAACGCCTCCGGCGAGGGCGCCGCGAACTCGGCCACGGGCAACAGCACCCGGTTCGCCACGCGCGACCAGAGGCACGCGCGGTACGCGACCTCGAGCGAGCCCGAGCAGGCAACGCCGCCTCGCGACACCTGGATTTCCGCCGCGCCGAGCGCCGCGAGCTCCTCGGCCGCGAGCTCGGCCGCGCCCGCCGGCACGGTCACGTAGAGCGCCCCGCTCACGGCGGCGGCGCCGCAGCCGCGCTTGAGAAATAGCGCGCCCGCAGATAGTCGAGGTAAGCGCGGTCGACGCTCGGTTCCGCGCTCAGCGCCCCGAACAGCGACTGATACGACAGCGCCGCGAACGGCAGCGACGTGTCGAGCGCCGCCGCGAACGCGTCGACCTCCGCGCGGTGCGCTCGACCCTCGCGCGTGGGCCAGTCGTAGTAGAGGTAGCACAACGCGCCTGCGCCGGGCGCCGACGTGGCGAGCCCGAGCGCGTGCTTCAAGAGTTGGGCCGCGTGCAGCCACTTGAAGCGGCGCGCGCCGCTCTGGATGTCCGCGGCGAGCGCCTGACAACGAGGCAACGCGCGCGCCTCCCACAAACGGTCACGCCCCGGGAAATACTTGGCCTTGAACTCTGCCTTGTTGCGAGGCCGGCGCACGAGCCATTCGCTGAACTTGCTCTCGATCGCGAGCAGCCCGCCTCCCTCGAGGCGCAGCGCAACGTCCGCCGCTGGCGCGTCGCCTTCCAGACCGGTGACGAGCGGCTCCTCGAACGCGAGCTCCGCGCGCTCCTCGGCGCGGCCCAGCGCGCGCAGCAGCGGCCGCAGGTCGCGGCCGGTCCAGTGATCGAACACGTTCGCGACCAGCGCGGCCGAGGAATGCAGCGCCCAGGTGCGCGCCGGCCGCGTCGCGTACGGCTTGCGCTCCGAGCCGCGGTCGAGGCCCAGTCGCGCTCCATCCGACAGCGGCACGCGGAAATTCGCGCTCTCCTCGCGCACGTAACCGCGTGCGTCGAACGCGACGCCGGCGCTTTCGGCCCAGCGCCGCTGGCGCCGCTCGAGATCCTTCTTGGCGGCGTGGGTCATGCGGTCGCGCGGCGCGCGCGCGCACGGGGGCCCTTGGCGCGCGTGGACGACTTGGCCGCGGCGTCGCCCGCCTGGCCATGCTCGAACCAGCCGAGCCACTCTCCCACCACGCCGAGCCGCTCGTGGTCGAGGCGGTAGATCCAGCCGCGGCCCGATCGTTCGACGGTGACGAGGCCCGCGCTCTCGAGCTTACGCAGGTGGCGCGACGTGGTGGGCCACGAGCACGAGAAGCGCTCGGCGATCTCGCCCGAGCTCATCTCGTCGCCGCGCATGTGCAGGATCAGGAGAATCTGCCGGCGCGCGGCGCTGTCGAGCGCCGCGAACACCGCCTCGTAGTCCGCGAGCGACTTACCGTTCGAACTGGATATCGACTGGCTCAATGACCGGAAACTCCATCGGCGGCCGCCCTTCGCGCGGCTCGCACAGCTTACCCATCGGCTCCCAAACCGCCATCACCGCCGGCAGCTCGTGGGCCCGGTTCGGCCCCTCCTTATCCTTCCAGTGCAGGATCTCGACGAAGATCGGCTGTTCGCCACGCTCCCCTTCGAAGCCCTGGTAGATCGTGGACGGGTGGTCGGCGCCCAGACCCGCGCGCCTGAGCGCGGGCCAGTGCTTGGCGAGCAGGCCGCGAAACGCCCTCTCCGACCCGCGCTTCACGCGGTAGATGCAAAGCGACGTGAGCATCGTCTCCCCCAATATTGTTAGCTATCGTGCTAATCGATGATACTTAGCTATTCGGCTAAGCACAACCGCCGGACGGCGCGGCATGACAGTCCGCGGCGAGCCTTGTCGACGGCGTTCCGTCCATCGCTGCGCCGATGTGACCGAGTTCTCGCGGCGCGATTCCGGTGCGAGGCTGCTACGCTGCAGTGCGATCCCGCGACGACGAACAGTGACATTCGTCGTTGCCGACTCCGTACGCGCCTCGCTAGATTGCGGCCAATTTTCCAACGTCACACGGAGAAGTTCATGCTCGGTAGGGTCATGGCGACGGCCGCATTGGTGCTCGCAAGCGGTGCCGCGCTCGCGGATGGGAGCTCGATCGGCCTTCGAGCGGGCGGCCTCGGTTTCGGCGTGGACTACGCCTACACCTTCAAGGACAGGATCGCGGTGCGAGTGGGCCTGAACGGCGCCAGCTACGGCTTCCAGGAAGAAGCGTCGGACGTCGAGTACGACTTCGACATCAACTGGGACTCCACTTCGGTGGCCGTCGATTTCTTTCCGGGCAAACGTGCGCTGCACCTCACGGCGGGCGTGCTCGACAACGGCAACGGGCTCGACGCGGTGGGCGTGACCACGGGGCCCGTAGAAATCGGCGACACCGTGTATCCCCCCGCCCTCGTCGGCCAGCTCACCGGCAAGATCTCCTACGAAGGAACCGCGCCGTTCGTGGCCGTCGGCTGGGACTGGTCGCGCGGCAAGCGCGCCGGCTTCGCGCTCGATCTCGGCCTGCTCGACCAGGGCGTGCCGGACGTTACCCTGAGCGCCAACGGAATCATCGCCAACGCCCCGGGCTTCCAGCAGGACCTCGCCTCGGAACAGGCCCAGATCGAGGACGACTTCAAGGACCTCGAGCTGCTGCCCTATCTGTCGCTCGGGTTCGTGTTCCGCTTCTGATCACTCACCGCCCCGGTGCCGCGGTCGCGAGACCGCGGCGCTAGGGCGGCAGCGTGCGCGCGCGGAAGCGCTGCGTGCGGCGCACGGCAAAGCTTTCCGCGGAGTCGCCGATCGCGATCTCGTAGTCGCCGGCCGCGATCGACCACCGCTGGGCGCCCGCGTCGAACTCGCCGAGCAGCCGCGCATCCACGGGCACCGTGAACCGCTTAGTCTCGCCCGGAGCCAGCAGCGCCTTACCCCAGCCGAGCAGCCGCCGTTCCGGCGTGCCGCGCGCGGCCGTGAGGTACACCTGCGGCACCGCCCAACCGGCGCGCGCTCCGGTGTTGGTGACCTCGAGCTCGACGCGCACGTCGCGCCCTTCCGATACCGCGAGGCCGCCGTAGCGGAACGTGGTGTAGCTCAAGCCGTAGCCGAACGGGAACGCTGGCGCGATGCCGCGGCGCGCGAACCAGCGATAGCCCACGTCGGCACCCTCCGTGTAGTCGACGGTGAACGGCTGCCCGTCCGGCAAGTCGCTGCCGGGCAGCTTGGGCCGCGGCAGGTCCGCCTCGCGCGCCGGGAACGTGATCGGCAGGCGGCCCGCGGGCTCCGCCGCGCCGAACAGCACGTTGCCGATCGCCGCGCCACCTTCCTGACCCGGATACCACGCCGCCACCACGGCCGGCGTCGCGGCGAGCCACGGCATGAGCACGGGACCGCCGGTCTCGAGCACCACCACGGTGTTGCGGTTGGCCGCCGTCACGGCGCGGATCACGTCATCCTGGCCGCTCGGCAGGCTCAGGTCGGGCGCGTCGTAGTGCTCGAGCATCCACTGCGTCGCGAACACGATGGCCACGTCGGCTTCCGCGGCCGCGGCGGCCGCGGCGCTCGGATAGCGGCTATCGACGAACCGTACGTCGGCGCCGGGCGCGAGCGCGCGAATCGCCGCGATCGGCGGCGACGGGTGCAGCACCAGGTTGCGCCATGCCGACATCACGCCTTCGCCGCCCATCGGCACGAGCCGGCCCGGCGAGCCGAACGCCGTGACCTGCGACGAGCCGCCGCCGGACATCACACCCAAGTCGGCGTAGCCGCCGATCACGGCGATCCGCTCGAGCTCCCTCGACAGTGGCAGCAGGTTGCGCTCGTTGCGCAGCACCACGATCGACTGCTCGGCTACCTTGCGCACGTCGGCCGCGTGCGCGGCGTAGTCCACGCCGGCGGGCGGGGCTGGGTTGTCGAACAGGCCCACCACGAACATCGAGCGCAGGATGCGCCGCACCATGTCGGAGACCCGCGCCTCGGGAATCTCGCCGGCCGCGACGGCGGCCGCGAGCGGCTCGTCGAAGAACACGGCAGTATCGATCTGCTCGCCCGACTGCTGGTCGAGCCCCTTCAGCGCGTAGTCGAGCGCGTGCACGGCGCCCCAGTCGGACATCACCCAGCCGGGATAGCGCCAGTCGCCCTTGAGCACGCGGTTCAACAGCCAGTCGTTGCCGCAGGCGTAGTCGCCGTTCACCACGTTGTAGGCGCACATCACGGCGCCCGGTTGGCCGCGCTCGATCGCGATCTCGAATGCGAGCAGGTCCGACTCGCGAAACGCGCCCTCCTCGATGCGCGCGTCGAGCACGAAGCGGCCCGTCTCTTGGTCGTTGAGCGCGAAGTGCTTCACCGTGGAGATCACGTTCCGGCTCTGGATGCCGCGCACGGCCTCGCCGGCCAGCGTGCCGGCGAGCAGCGGATCCTCGCCGAAGTACTCGAAGTTGCGGCCATTGCGCGGATCGCGCGCGAGGTTCATGCCGCCGGCGAGCATCACGTTGAAGCCCTTCGCGCGCGCCTCGGTGCCGATCACCACGCCGCTGCGAAACGCGAGCTCCGGGTCGAATGTGGCGGCGAGCGCGAGCGTGGCCGGTAGCGCGGTGGCCGCGTCGCCGGGGCGCGCGCCCTGCGGATTGGTGACGCCGAGACCCGCGTCGCTCTCCTGGAGCGCGGGCACGCCGAGCCGCGGGATGCCGGGGATGAAGCCGGCCGAGCCGAGGGCGCCGTCGGGCGCGGGCTCGCCGCGGAACGCGGAGCCCACATTGCCGTGCAGCAGACCGATCTTCTCCGGGAGCGTCATCGCGCGCTCGAGGAGCGCGGCGCGCTCATCGGGCGACAGTCTGGCGTTCATCCACGGGCGGTCCGCCGCGGCGCCGCCTTGTGCGAGCGCGGCACCGGAGGCCGCCAGCAGCCAGGCGGCCGTGGCCGTCGCGGCGAAGGTTTTCATGACCGGAGCGCCCTCATTCCCGACGCGCGCGTCAGAAAAACACATCCGGCGCCGAACCACAAGGACACTCCAACGACTCGCGGAACCGCCCGGGCAACGGGCCTGGCGATCGCGTTCGCGTTGCGGCTGTGTCGAAGCTAGTCCGCGGCGGTGATGTCGGCGCCGTCGCGGACCTTGTTGTACTCGTCCCGCACTTCGGCGTACTTCACCACGGCCCGATAGAGCTCGCGATTCTGGGCCGTCATCTTGCGCATTTCCGCTTCGAGCTCGGCGCGTGCGCGCGCCTCTTCGCCCGAGCCTCCCGTTTGGGCACCGGCCGAGCCCAGAACATCCTTCGGCGCGTTGGAGGAGGCGTCTTGCAATCGTCAGGCGCGCGATAGGGTGGCAGCGCACGCGGTGATCCGCACCGGCGTACTTCAGGCTCGAGACCGTCTCGCCCGGCTACTTGAGCACGCTGCCGAGCAGCTTGCCCACGTCGGGGCCGGCCGTCTTCGACACCGCCTGCGGCACGGCGGACAGGAACGACGACGCCGTCTTCTCGTCGATGCCGAGCTTGCCGAGCGCGCCCTTCAGCCCGGCGAGATTCTTGAGCGGCCCCGTGACCGCACCCAGGCTCTTGGCCTGCTCGAGGTACTTGCTCGCGCCCGGGATCGCGGCCGCCACCTTGTCGAAGTCGCCCCTGGTGAGCTTCTCCTGGGCGAGCTGGAGCATCGAGCCCAGCCCGCCGGCCATTTGATCCTTCGACAGGCCGAGCGTCTTGCCCAGGATGTCGAACGCGTCGATCGCAAGGGCCGGGGACCCGTAGCCGAAGGACGCGGCCGCGATCGCGGCCAGCGCGACAACGAGTGTTCTGCGATGCATAGTGGATTTCCTTGTTCGGCCTCGGGTGGGAGAGCATCGTGCGCGGATCGCGGACGGCGTCTATTGCCCCGTCGGCCTACCCGCGCGGCAACAAGACACCCCTCCGGTGATTCGACGCTAGCCCGCCCCCTCGCGCGCGCTCCTTCCGCGCGGCTCGGGCCGAGCGCGCTCCTCCGCCCCCGGCGCCTCGATCGCGACGCGAATCGGACCGCCCGTGTCGAGATGCACGTCGCGCTGCGGAAACGCGATCTCGATGCCGGCCTGCGCAAACGCGGCGTTGATGGCCGTGCGCAGCTCGGTCATCGTACTGGTACGCTGATCGGGCGAGTCGACGAAGCAGCGCGCCGAGAGTTCGAGCGCGTCGGGCCCGAAATTCTCGAAGACGACGAGCGGCGGCGGCTCTTTCAGCGTGCGCTCGTGCGCTCGTACGACGTCGGTGAGTATCGTCAACGCCTGCTCCACCTCGCTACCGTAGGCGACGCCCACGTTGATGACGATCCGAGTCTGGGTGTCGGACAGCGTCCAGTTGAGCAGCCTGCCCGTGATGAACTCTTTGTTCGGCACGAGCAGCTCCTTGCCGTCCCAGTCGCGGATCGTGGTGGCGCGGATCCTGATCTTGGTGACGATGCCTTCCTTGTCGCCCATCGTGACGATGTCGCCGACGCGGATCGGGCGCTCGAACAGGATGATGATGCCGCTGATGAAGTTGGCCACGATCTCCTGCAACCCGAAGCCGATGCCGACGCCCAAGGCGGCCACGAGCCATTGGAGCTGCGCCCAGTGCAGACCGAGCGCCGACAGCGCCGCGATGATGCCGACGCCGATGATGACGTAGTTGAGCAGCGTGCTCGTGGCATAGCGAGTGCCGGCCGACACGTCGGTGCGGCTGCGCAGCACGATCTCGATGACGGCGGGCAGCCGCCGCGCCGCGAACAGCGTAAGGCCGGCGAGGGCGAGCACTTTGATCACGGTGGCGAGCGTGATGCGGTTGACGACCGTTTCCCCGTCGAGGATCGCCGTCGACGTCCAAAGCTCCACGCGGTCGAGCGCCGCGAGCGCCGGCAGCAGCGGCTCCCAGATGTACAGCGCGGCCGCCGCCGCGACGAACAACGTGGCGACGCTGACGAGCTGCGCCGTGGCCGCGCTCACGTGCCCCACGTCCGCGACCTGCTCCTGCACCGCCGCGGCGGAGCTCTCGACGGGCGCGCCCTGTGCCCCTCTCGCCGCTTCGAGCTCCTTCAGCCGCACGCGCCAGCGCGCGACTAGCAACGCCCGCATGAGCAGCGCGTGGGCGAGCAGCAGGAAGATGCCGACGTATGCCGAGCTCACGAGACACGCGGCCGTCACCGTCACCGAGAGCGTCTGGCCGTACACCACTGCCACCGTCAGCGCGAGGAACACGAGCACGAGCAGCGTGCGCCGGCGGTTGTACGTGCTCCTGAACCAGAGCCGGCCGGCCGCGCGCACCTCCCGCAGCACGCCCCAACCGAAATAGACCGTGAGCATCAGCATCGCGGCGGCCATGAGCGGCCGGGCGAGCGTCGCGCGCTCGGCAAACGGCGCGAGCCGGGAGACGAGCGCCGTGACGAACGCCACCGGGAGCCAGGCGCGGTTCAGGAACGTGAGCTGCGCGTGCACTCGGTCCATCGTCGCGGGCCGCCAGCCGAAGTGCACCCGGCCGATGCCCGCCGGCTCGCTGACGAGGCGCATGAGGCCGAAGGTGAAGAGCACGAGCGCCGCGTCGTAGAGCGAGCCCACGAGAACCCGGCCTTCGGTGGAGCCGGCGTCGACGCCGCCGGCGAGCCCTACCAGAAGCAGCGGCAACGCCGCCGCCCGCAGCGCCGCTACGCCGAGCGCCCGCAGGGTATGGCCGATCGAGTCCTCGTTCATCCTGCCCACGGCGGCGCTGCTCGCTCGCTCGACGGCGGCGAGCCGGCCCCGCGATCCCACGAGCACCAGCACGGCGAGCACCGCCAGGAGCGAAGTCCAGGCCGGCCGGAAACGGATCGCGGCCAACGTCGCCGCGAGCTGCCGCACGGCCGCCGCGAGCGTGCCAGGCTCGAGCGCCTCCCAGAGCGGCGGCCGGTTCGGAATCCAGAGAATCCGGCCCTCGAGAAAGCGGCGGTACTCCTCGCGCCGCGCGCTGAACGCCGCGTAGCCCACGTCGAGCTCGCCCAAGGCGGCGATGTAGTCGGACTCCGCGGTCATCGCGGCACGCAGGCGGTCGCGATACGTCTGCGTGAGATCGAGGAGCGCCGCGCGCGTCCCCGCGGCAATGCCTTCCGGCTCGAGGCCAGCGCCGCGCAGCTGCTGGTTGACGAAGCTCGGTGCGCTCACGAGCCCGCCGAGCGCTTCTTCGTAGTTGATGCGGCGGATGATCGCCGCGCCCATCTCGCGCGACAGCCGCTCGGTGGGATCGCTCACCGCGGCGTTCTCGAGCTCGGCGCGATAGCGCACCAGCACCGCGCCGAGCGCGTCGCTGCTGCCGTAGCCGACGATGCGCCGCGCGGTTGCGAAGCGCTCGTCGAGCGCGCTTGAGCCGCGTGCGATCTCGTCGTTTTGCGCGCGCACGCCGGCCAGCCGCTCGTTCACCGTGGCGAGCGCCGCACTGAGCTCCGCAGTTCGCGCGGCGAGCCCCGCGGCGACCGCGTAGGCGGGATCGGCCGGGGCCACCCCGAGCGCCGCCGGCGCGCCCACCGTCCGCGCCGCAGCGCTGAGGCGCGCCTCGATCGCGAGCACGAGCGCGGAGCGCTGCTGTA